>NZ_JBFBDW010000060.1:0-49774 GCF_040683455.1 Kitasatospora sp. NPDC093679 | reverse complement strand
GCGCAGTTCTCCCCCAGCCTTCGGCCGGGAGGTGCCCCCACGCGCCCCTGCCGGGCGTGCCCGTACTGTTCGTGGCATGACCGAATTCAGTGTTCCGATCACCGTCCGCGGCTACGAGACCGACTCCCAGGGCCACCTCAACCAGTCGGTCTACCTGCAGTACGCCGAGCACGCCCGCTGGTGCTACCTCGAACACGCCGGCATCCGGCAGGCCGACCTGCTGGCGAAGGGCGTCGGCCCGGTCGTGCTGGAGACGACCGTCCGCTACCGGCGCGAGCTGCGGGCCGGCGAGGAGGTGGCGGTGAGCTGCCGTTTCGTGTGGGGCGGAGGCAAGACCTTCGGTGTCGAGCAGACCATCGTGAAGGCGGACGGCACCCTCGCCGCCGAGGTCACCGGAGTGGGCGGCTTCCTCGACCTGACGGCCCGCCGGCTGGTCGAGGACGCCCGGGAGCCGATGCGCGCCCTGGCTGCGGATCCGGCGGCACTGGGCCTCTGACGCCCGCCGCAGGCGTCCTCACCAGGCCGGGGCCGCCGCCAGCAGCCGTGCACGGACCTGTGCGACGGCGGCCGGTTCGGCGGCCCCGGCCCGTCCGACCAGCCAGGCGGTGTTGATCGGCGGGTCCTCCGGTTCGTGCAGTGCGACCAGTGCCCCCGAGGCGAGGTCGGCCGCGCACAGGTAGCGCGGCAGGACGGAGACCCCGGCGCCGCCGGCCACCGCGGCGGCCACCCCGCGCAGATCGGGCACCACGGCCGCGGCCGGTCCGGTCAGCCGGGTGCCGAACACGTGCCGCCAGTAGCGCCGCGCGATCGGCAGGTCCTCGGCGTAGGTGACCAGCGGTACGCCGCGCAGTGCGGCGGGGCCCTCGGCGGCGACCCGCCCGGCGCCGATCCGGGCGGCCCAGTCGGGCCCGGCGACGAGGACGAACTCCTCGTCGGCGAGCGGCACGGCGTGCAGGGGCCGCCCGCGCGGCCGGGAGGTGGCCACGACCAGGTCGTAGCGGCCGGCCCGCAGGCCGGCGAGCAGGTCGTCGGTGAGCCCGGGGGTGACGCGCAGCCGCAGTCCGGCGCCGATCAGCGGGGCGAGCGCGGGCATCGCGCAGACGCCGAGGAACTCGGCCGGCCCGGCGAGGTGGACGGGCTCGGCCGGGGCGCCGTGGTCGGCGCTGCCGCGTTCGGCGACGGCGGCGAGGGCGTCCAGCGGGGCGGCGATCTCGGCGGCGAGGGCGTCGGCCGCGGTGGTGGCGGTGACCCCGCGCGGCAGCCGTTCGAACAGCGGCCTGCCGAGCTGCTGCTCCAGGGTGCGGATCTGTGCGGTGACGGTCGGCTGGGAGAGCCGCAGCAGCCGGGCGGCGGCGGTGAAGGAGCCGGAGCGGTGCACGGTGAGGAAGGTCCGCAATAGTCCGAGGTCGAGCGGTCCGGGGGCGTCACCACTGGGCATGCCCCGCAGCTTAGGCCCTCTCTTTCGGATCTTGCCGGGCGTGCCCGCGCACACGGAGCGGCCGCGCGGCACCCCGCCGGGGTGCCGCGGCCGCTGTGCGAGGTCCGCTCAGTCCTGCCGGTACACCGCCAGCGCCCAGATGACGAAGATGTCCAGGGCGATGATCACGATGCTCCACAGCGGGTAGTAGGGCAGCCACAGGAAGCTGGAGATGAGGCTCAGCGAGGCGACCGCGATGCCCGTGTACCGGGCCCAGGCCATGCCGCGGAGCACGCAGAGCCCGACGAGGGCGACCACCAGGCCCAGGATGATGTGGATCCAGCCCCAGGAGGTCACGTCGAACTTGAAGACGTAGTTCGGCGTGGTGACGATCAGCTCGTCCTGCGCGACGGCGACGATCCCCTGGAACAGGTCGAGGAGACCGGTGACCAGCATGACCACGCCGGCGAACAGCACCAGGCCGGTGACCCAGCCGCTGTTCTGACGCGGTGGCAGGCCCCCCGTGGCGGGGCCCGGAGGGACGGAGGTGGAGGCCATGGCGATCTCCCTTTCGGAGACGTAGGGATGTCCCGACCGTCCGTCCGGTCGCCGGGCCGGGCAATCGGGGCTGGGCCGTCCGGGTGCCGGGGGCCGCGGCCGGGGAGCCGCCTGCGCCCGGTATGGAGTACGCCCGCTGTCGGGCCCGCGAGGGCGCCCGTAGGGTCCGAGGGGATGCTGTCGGACGACGCGAGAGGTGCCCTCGGTGGCTCTGCACAACGCTCAGGAACCGGCGGCCGACCCGGCCGTCGACATCTTCGCCTCGCCGCTGAGCGAGCGGCCGCTGCCGAAGCGGGCCATGCCGGACTTCCCGGCGCCGCCGTCGGTGGTCTTCCAGCTGCTGCGCAACGAGCTGCTGCTGGACGGCAACGCCGCGCAGAACCTGGCGACCTTCTGCACGACCTGGGCGGACGACGAGGTCCGCCGGCTGATGGACCTGTGCCTGGACAAGAACATCGTCGACAAGGACGAGTACCCGCAGACCGCGGAGATCGAGTCGCGCTGCGTGAACATCCTCGCGGACCTGTGGCACGCGCCCGCCGGTGCCGAGGGGGCCAACGCGGTCGGCTGTTCGACCACCGGCTCCAGCGAGGCGGCGATGCTCTGCGGCCTGGCGCTGAAGTGGCGGTGGCGGGAGCGGCGGCGTGCCGCGGGCGAGTCGACGGAGCGTCCGAACCTGGTGTGCGGGCCGGTGCAGGTGTGCTGGGAGAAGTTCGCCCGGTACTTCGACGTGGAGCTGCGCCAGGTGCCGGTGGAGCCCGGTGCGACCGGCCTGCAGCCGCACCAGCTGCGCGAGTACGTCGACGAGAACACCATCGGCGTCGTGGCGATCCTCGGCGTGACGTACACCTGCACCTACGAGCCGGTCGCGGAGATCGCCGCCGAGCTGGACCGCATCCAGACGGAGACCGGCATCGACGTGCCGCTGCACGTGGACGCCGCCTCGGGCGGGTTCATCGCCCCGTTCCTCCACCGCGACCTGGTCTGGGACTTCCGCCTGCCGCGGGTCTCCTCGATCAACGCCTCGGGCCACAAGTACGGCATGGCCCCGCTCGGCGTCGGCTGGGCGCTGTGGCGGGACAACGACGCGCTGCCGGACGACCTGGTCTTCCACGTCTCCTACCTCGGCGGCGACATGCCGACCCTGGCGCTGAACTTCTCCCGCCCCGGCGGACAGGTCGTCACCCAGTACTTCATGTTCCTGCGCCTCGGCCGCGAGGGGTACCGGCGGGTCTACCAGGCCTGCGCCGACACCGCGCAGCACCTGGCCCGGCAGGTCGCCGAGATGGGACCGTTCACGCTGCTGTACGACGGCGTCGGCGCGCTGCCGGCCGTCTCCTGGACGCTCACCGACCCGGACTCGGTCGGCTGGAGCCTGTACGACCTCTCCGACCTGCTGCGGATGCGCGGCTGGCAGGTGCCCTCGTACCCGCTGCCGCCGGACCGGCAGGAGACGGTCATCCAGCGCGTCCTGGTGCGGCACGGCGTCGACCGCGACGAGATCGAGCTGCTCGCCGAGGACATGCGCCGGGCGATCAAGCGCCTCGAACAGGGACACCCGCACGAGGCGGACCGCGTCGGCTTCCACCACTGAGTACGGTGGGGTCGGGGGTCGGACGTCGGGACGAGCGAACGGGAGGCCGATGGTGGCGGGCGACGACGGGTTCGACAGGTACCGACCCAGTGCGGTCGGCGAGATGCTGCGGGACCGGCCGCCGATGGCCCGCGAACTGCCGGTCTTCGAGCCCGACCTGGCACCGGCCGAGCCGGGACCGCTCTTCGTGGACTGGCTGGTGGAGGCCCTCGAGGCGGGCGTGCTCGACCCGCAGGTGATGACGCTCTCGACGGTCGACGCGGACGGCGTGCCCGACGCCCGGGTGCTGGTGCTGCGGGACGTCGACGCGGCCGAGGGCGCCTGGTTGTTCGCCGCGGAGGCCGACAGCCCGAAGGGCCGTCAACTGGCGCTCAGCCCGATGGCCGCGCTCAGCGTGTACTGGCCGCCGCTCGGCCGCCAGGTCCGCGTCCGCGGCTCGGTCGAGGCCGCGCCGCCGGCCGTCTCCGCGGAGGAGTTCCGCGGACGCTCGCCGGGCGCCCGGGTCGCCTCGCTGGTCGGACGGCAGAGCGAGCCGCTCGGGTCGCTCGCCGCGTACGACCTGGCGGCCGACGAGGCCCAGCTGCTGCTGGACGCCGACCCGGAGCTGGTGGCCGCGGGGCACACGGTGTACGTGCTGCGCGCCGCCGAGGTCGAGTTCTGGCAGGGCGACCCGAGCCGGCGGCACGTCCGGCTGCGGTACACCCGCACCGGCCTCGGCACCGGCCGGATCGCCTGGACCAGCACCCTGCTCTGGCCGTAGGAGGCATGCGTAGGGGCGCGGGGAACCGCACGGTTCCCCGCGCCCCTGATCGGCGCCTTCCGACCGTCAGGCCGCGGTGCCGGCCAGGACCCGGGCTGCCGGGTCCGGTTCCTGGGCGGCTGTCGGGGCGGGGCGTCGCAGGCCTTTCAGCAGGATCACCAGGCCGGCGGTGACGACGGTGCCCGCGGCGATCGCCACCAGGTAGAGCACCGGGTTGCCGATCAGCGGCAGGACCCAGATGCCGCCGTGCGGCGCCCGCAGGGTCGAGCCGAAGGCCATCGTCAGACCGCCGGCGACCATGCTGCCCGCCATCGCGGAGGGGATCACCCGCAGCGGGTCGGCCGCGGCGAACGGGATCGCGCCCTCGGTGATGAACGAGGCGCCGAGCACCCAGGCCGCCTTGCCGTTCTCCCGCTCCTCGCGGGTGAACAGCCGCCGCCGCACGGTGGTCGCCAGGGCCAGGCCCAGCGGCGGGGTCATGCCGGCGGCCATCACCGCGGCCATCACCTTCAGGCTGCCCGCGTCCGGCACCGAGCCCGCGGTGGTCAGCGCGCCGGCGGCGAAGGTGTACGCCACCTTGTTGAGCGGGCCGCCCATGTCGAAGGCCATCATCGCGCCCAGCAGCAGGCCGAGCAGGATCGCGTTGGTGCCCGACAGGCTGTTCAGCCAGTCCGTCAGCCCCTTCATCGCGGAGGAGATCGGCGAGCCCAGCACCACGAACATCAGGAAGCCGACCGCGGCCACCGACAGCAGCGGGATCACCACCACCGGCATGATCCCGGCGATCGCCCGCGGCACCTTCCAACCGGTCATCCAGCGCACCAGCAGGCCCGCGATCAGACCGGTGACGATGCCGCCGAGGAAGCCCGCGCCGACCGTCACCGAGACCGCGCCGCCGACGATGCCGGCCGCCAGCGCCGCCCGGTCCGCGATCGCGTAGGCGATGAACCCGGAGAGGATCGGCACCAGGAAGGCGAAGGCCGCCGCGCCGGTCTGGAAGAGCAGCGCCGCCCAGCTGAGGTGGGACGTCCAGTCGAAGTGGCCGACCACCGACGGCGCCGAGGAGATCGTGTAGCCGCCGATCGCGAAGCCCAGCGCGATCAGCAGTCCGCCGGCCGCGACGAACGGGATCATGTAGCTGACGCCCGTCATCAGGTAGCCGCGCAGCCGCTTCGCCCAGTGCTCCTGCCGCTGCACGGGCGCCGGGGCGGCGGCCGGCTCCGCGGTGCGGGCGGGAGCGGCCGCGGCGAGCGCGACCGCCTCGGCGACCAGCTCGTCGGCCCGGTTGACGCCGGCCTTCACCCCGGTGTCGACCGTCGGCAGCCCGGCGAACCGGGCCCGGTCGCGGACCTCCACGTCGTGCGCCAGGATCACCGCGTCCGCGGCGGCGATCACCGCCGGGTCCAACGGGGTCGAGCCCGCCGAGCCCTGGGTCTCCACGTGGATGGTGGCACCGGCCCGGGCCGCCGCCTGCTCCAGCGCCCGGGCGGCCATGTAGGTGTGCGCGATGCCGGTCGGGCAGGAGGTCACCGCGACCAGCCGCGGGCCGCCCGCCGAGGGTGCGGCGGCGGAGGCGGGCTCCGGGGCGGCGGTCGCGGCGGGCTCCGGCGAGGGGGCCGGCTCCTCGTCGTTGACCAGGGCGGCGACCGCGCTCGGGTCGGTCGCCGTGCGCAGCGCCCCGGTGAACTCCGGGTCCATCAGCCGCCGGGCCAGCGAGGCCAGGATCTGCAGGTGGGCGTCGTCCGCGCCGTCCGGAGCGGCGATCATGAAGACCAGGTCGGCCGGCCGGCCGTCCGGGGCGTCGAAGTCCAGCCCGCGGGTGCTGCGCCCGAAGGCCAGGCTCGGCCGGGTGACGTGGGCCGAGCGGCAGTGCGGGATGCCGATCCCGTCGCCCAGGCCGGTCGGCGCCTGCGCCTCGCGGGCGGCCACGTCGGCGAGGAAGCCGTCGAGGTCGGTGACCCGCCCCTCGGCCGCCAGCCGCTGGGCCAGGGCGCGGAGGGCCTCCGCCTTGTCGTCGGGGGCGAGGTAGAGATCCACGAGCGCAGGTGTGATCAGTCTGCCGTTGTCGCTCATCGTGTCGGTCCTTCACCAGTCGTGCACAGGTGCGGTGGTCGGTTCCTGTTGCCCCCAGGTCCTTCCGATCGGCCGTGCGTGACGGCCGGTGCGCGTCTGCGGCCCTCGCGGCCGCGCCCGGTTCAGCGGCCCAGCGGCAGCTCCCGCGGCACGTCGGCGGTCACCACGACGGTGTCCGGTTCGAGGTCGGCCGGGATCGGCATCACGCTGCCCGGCAGCCGGACGGCCGCCGCGCCGTGCGCCAGCGCCGAGGCCAGCGCCTTCGGCCCGCTGCCTCCGGCGCCGAGGAACCCGGCCAGGGAGGCGTCGCCGGCGCCGACGTCGCTGCGGACCTCGTCCACCGGCGCCGTGCCGTACCAGGAGCCCTCCTCGGCGACCAGCAGCATGCCGTCCGCGCCGAGGCTGGCCAGCACCTGCTGGGCGCCGAGCTCGCGCAGCCGCTCGGCCGCGTCGAGGGCCGCGCCGAGGGTGGTGACCGGACTGCCGACCGCCTCGGCGAGTTCGTCGAGGTTCGGCTTGACCACGTCGGGGCCGGCCGCCAGCGAGGCCAGCAGGGCCGGGCCCGAGGTGTCCACGGCGATCCGGGCGCCGCCCAGGTGGGCCTCGGCGACCAGGTCGGCGTACCACTCGGGTGCCAGCCCGCGGGGCAGGCTGCCGCAGCAGGCCAGCCAGTCCACGTCCGCCCCGGCGGCCTGTCGGCGGACGGCGCCGAGCAGCGCCGCCGACTCCTCGGCGGTCAGCTGCGGCCCGGGTGCGTTGATCTTGGTGAGCGGGCCGTGCCGCTCGACGATCGACACGTTGATCCGGGTGTCGCCGGCGACCGGGACGGCCGCCACGTCGATGTCCTGGCGGTGCAGCAGCTCCGCCAGCAGCCGGCCGGGCGCGCCGCCGAGCGGCAGCACGGCGGCGGTGCGGTGACCGGCGGCGGTGAGCGCCCGGGCCACGTTCACGCCCTTGCCGCCCGGGTCCAGCCGGTCCCCGGTGGCCCGGTTGACCTCGCCGCGGGCGAGCTCGGACAGCTCGTAGGTGCGGTCGAGGCTGGGATTGGGGGTGATGGTGACGATCATGCGCGGATCACTTCCGGTCCGAGTTCTTCGATCTCCGCGGCCTGCCGGTCGGTCAGCCCGCTGTCGGTGACCAGGACGTCGACCTGCTCCAGCGAGCCGAACCGGGCGAAGTGCCGGGTGCCGTACTTCGAGGAGTCCGCGACGAGCACGATCCGGTGCGCCCCGGCGACCATCGCCCGCTTCACCGCGGCCTCGGCGAGGTCCGGCGTGGAGAGGCCGCCCTCCGGCGAGAAGCCGTTGGTGGCCACCACGGCCACGTCGGCGTGCACGTCGGCGAGCGCGCGCAGCGCCCAGTCGTCGACGGCGGCGTGGGTGCGGTGCCGGAGCCGGCCGCCGACCAGGTGCAGCGAGAGCGAGGGGTGGTCGGCCAGGCGGGCGGCGACCGGCAGCGCGTTGGTGACCACGGTCAGCGTGCTGTCCGCGGGCAGCAGCGCCGCCAGCCGGGAGACGGTGGTGCCGGCGTCCAGCAGCACGCTGCCCTCGGCGGGCAGCAGGGCCAGCGCGGCGCGGGCGATCCGCTCCTTCTCGTCGGCGGCGGTCGAGTCCCGCTCGGCGAGGCCGGGCTCCAGGTGCAGCGCCCCGGCGGGCAGTGCCCCGCCGTGGACGCGGCGCAGCAGCCCGGCCCGGTCGAGGGTGCTGAGGTCGCGCCGGATGGTCTCCTGCGTGACGTTGAACTCCTCGGCGAGCGAGGGGACGTCGACGCGGCCCCTGGTCTGGGCGAGCTGCAGGATCTGCTGCTGGCGCTCGGGAGCGTACATGTGGGATCGGGTCCGTTCATGTCTGTTTACGCCTGGCTGACTCCGACGATACGCCCCGACCGTGGAAAAGCAAGGGTCCGAACATGTGGGATTTCTGCCCGATTACGTTGACATGTCGAGTGAACCGGGCGTAAAACCAAATGAAACCCACCCGGTGACGGGTGCGTGACCCCCCCGACCGCCCGGTACCCGCGGACCGCCCCCACCGCCGGTACCGGGCCCGCGGCCCCATCCGGACCGCCCGTTCGGGCACTCCCGGACGCACCCCGTGAACCCGAAGGACACCCCATGCCCCAGCTCCTGGTCACCGTCGGCTCGCAGAGCGGCCTGCACGCCCGGCCCGCCTCCCTCTTCGTCCGGGCCGCCGCCCGGCAGAGCGTCAAGGTCGGCGTCGGCCGCCCCGGCCAGACCCCGGTGGACGCCCGCAGCCTGCTCTCCGTCCTCGCCCTCGCCGCCGGCCACGGCGACACCCTGGAACTCACCGCCGACGGCGAGGAGACCGCCGCCCGCGCCGCCCTCGACGAACTCGCCGCCCTGCTCGCCGACGACCTGGACGCCGTCCGGTGACGGCCGCCCCGCTGCACGGCATCGGCGTCGGCCGCGGCAGCGCCGCCGGGCCGGTCGCCCGGGCCGCCCCGTCCCCCGTGCTGCCGCCGGCCCGGCCGGTCACCGACCCGGCCGCCGAGAGCGCCGCCGTGCGTGCCGCCCTCGCCGCCGTCGCCGCCGACCTGGAGGCCCGCGCCGCCCGGGCCGACGGCGCCGCCGCAGACGTGCTCACCGCACAGGCGATGATCGCCGCCGACCCGGCGCTCGCCGACCGGGCCACCGGACTCGTCGCCGCCGGCACCGACGGCCCGCACGCCGTCACCGCCGCCTACCAGGGCTTCCGCGAGGCCCTGCTCGCCTCCGGCGGCTACTTCGCCGAGCGCGCCGCCGACCTCGACGACCTCCGCGACCGCGCGGTCGCCCGGCTGCTCGGACTGCCGATGCCCGGCCTGCCCGACCCCGGCCACCCGTACGTCCTGGTCGCCGACGACCTCGCCCCCGCCGACACCGCCGAACTCGACCCCGCCCGGGTCCTCGCCCTGGTCACCGTCCGCGGCGGCCCCACCAGCCACACCGCGATCCTCGCCAAGGCCCTCGGCCTGCCCGCCGTCGTCGGCTGCCCCGGCGCCGCCGGACTGCAGGACGGGCGGACGGTGCTCGTGCTCGCCGCCGACGGCGCCGTCCACCCGGATCCCGCGCCGGAGGCCGTCCGGCACGCGGCCGAGCGGCAGCGGGCCCGCCGGGAAGCGGTCGCCCACAGCGCGGGGCCCGGACGCACCGCCGACGGGCACCCCGTCGCGCTGCTCGTCAACCTGGGTGCCGCGCACGAACTGACCGCCGCGGCCGCCGCCGACTCCGAGGGCGTCGGCCTCTTCCGCACCGAGTTCCTCTACCTCGACCGGGCCGAGGCCCCCGGCGCCGCCGAGCAGACCGCCGCCTACCGGGCCGTCTTCGAAGCCTTCGCCGGACGCCGCGTCACCGTCCGCACCCTGGACGCCGGCGCCGACAAGCCGCTGCCCTTCGCCACCGCCGCCGACGAGGAGAACCCCGCCCTCGGCGTCCGCGGCCTGCGCACCGCCGCCCGCGACCCGCAGCTCCTGGAGACCCAGCTCGCCGCGATCGCGGCCGCCGCCCGCGGCAGCGGCGCGGAGGTCCGGGTGATGGCCCCCATGGTGTCGCTGCCCGCCGAGGCCGCCGCCTTCGCCGGCCGGGTCCGCGCCCACGGCCTCGCCCTCGCCGGCGCGATGGTCGAGGTGCCGGCCGCCGCACTGCGCGCCGACCGGCTCGCCGAGGTCTGCGACTTCCTCAGCATCGGCACCAACGACCTCGCCCAGTACGCCTTCGCCGCCGACCGCACCCTCGGCGCCCTCGCCGAGCTGCTCGACCCCTGGCAGCCGGCCCTGCTCGACCTGGTCGCGGCCACCGCCGGGGGCGCCGCCGCGCACGGCGTCCCGGTCGGCGTCTGCGGGGAGGCGGCGGCCGACCCGGACCTCGCGCTCGTCCTCGTCGGCCTCGGCGTCACCGGGCTGTCCGCCGCACCCTCCTGCCTGCCCGAGGTCCGCGCCGCGCTCGCCGGGCACACCCTCGCCGACTGCCGCCGCCTCGCCGGGCTCGCCTGCAGCGCCCCCGACGCGGCGACCGCGCGGGAACGGGTGCGCGGATCGCTGCGGACGGCCGGGGGCTGAGCCCGCCCGTCGGCGGTGCGTCAGCCGCGCCAGGCGGGGGCCGTCGCCAGGGCCCGGAGCTGGTCGACGGTGAGGGCGGGGGCGCCCGGCAGGAAGGTGCGGGCGTCGGGGCCGTTCCACTCGTCGACGGTCACCCGGGTGCCGTCCGGGTGGAGGGCCTCGGCGCCCCACTGCACCTCCGGGCCGTCCGTCCCGTCGGACTCCCGGTGGGCAGCGGCCACCACCGAGGTGCCGTCCGCGGTGTGCGTCAGCTCCGGGCCGCGACCGGACTCGAACGTCTTTCGCGGGTCGGACTGCTCGCCCTCCTGCCAGTGCGGCTCGACCTCGACGGTCACCCAGCTCGTCCGGCCGTCCAGCGAGACCTGCAGCCGCACCCGGCCCGGCATCGCGAGGCCGTCGGCCGGGCCCGCCACCGCGCCGGCCGGCAGCAGCTTCGCCACCGCGTCGTGCAGCGCGGCCGTCGGCGGCAGGGACACCCCGGGCTTCGGCGGGTCGGTCACCCGCACGCCGTCGAACGCGACGTCCCAGGCGCCGCTCGTCACCACCGCGACCGCCTGCTCGGCGGTGAGGGGAGGCTCCGGCCGGCCGTCCCGGTTGTAGGTGTCGACGCGCACCTGGCGTCCGTCCGGCCTGGTGTACGTGGCGACCAGGACCTTGCCCATGCCGGGCTGCTCCGGCAGCAGCACGTTGACCATCAGGACCGACCCGTCGGGCCGCACCGTGCGGCTGCAGCTGAGTGTCGGCCGCTCCGACGGGTCGAAGCAGTGCGCACCGCGCGAGGCCTCCGTCACCGGCGTGGCGATCCGGTCGACGCCGAGGCTGATCTGCCCGCCGGTGTGCGCCGTCTCCAGGTCGACGACGGCGGACGGCCCCAGCTTCACGTCGCCCTCGTTGCCGGTGAAGCCCATGGCGCCGGTGACCCGGCCGCTCGGCAGCAGCGAGACCAGCGCGTCGCGCATGTACTCCCCGCTGACCGAGGACCAGGGCTGCGCGGCCGGTGCCCGGTCGCCGTGCAGGGCCGGCAGCGAACCGGCGGCCAGCACGGCCGCGGCGACCGCCGCCGCCCCGGCCAGCACGGCGGCCCGGCGCCGCCTGCGCCGGCGCGCTCCGCGGGTCGCCGCACCCTGCGCGAAGGCCAGGGCGTTCGGCTCGGGGGCCAGTTCGGCCGCCGACCGCAGGGCGGTGGTGAAGCTCTCCTCGACAGGCATCGTCGTTCTCCGCATCCTCTCGTACTGCCGGTGGTCGGTCAGGGGTGGACGAGCGCGTCGAGGTCCTCGCCGAGCACCGTCCGCATCCGGGCCAGCGCCCGGCTGCTGCGCGAGCGCACCGTGCTGGGGCTCAGCCGCAGCACCGCCGCGGTCTCCTCCGCGCTGCGGTCCTCCCAGTAGCGGAGCACCAGCACCGCCCGGTCCTGGGGCGGCAGTTCGCCGAGCGCCTGCAGCAGGGTCACCCGCAGCGCCGGGTCCGGCGCGGCCTGCGCCGTCTCGGCGAAGGTGTCCGTCACGTGCTCGCTGCTGCTGCGCCGACGGCGGTGCGACAGGAAGGTGTTGACCAGGACGGTCTGCGCGTACCCCGCCGGGTTGGCCATCCGGGACACCTTGCGCCACCGGCCGAACAGCCGGCCGAGCGCCTCCTGCGCGAGGTCCTCGGCGAGGTGCGCGTCACCGCCGGTCAGCAGATAGGCCGTTCTGACCAGGTGGTGCCCCCTCGCCGCAGCAAAGTCGAGGAAGGCCGGCGGCTCGGTGGGCGCCGGTCGCGTCGTCGTTGTGCGGTCCATGACCTTCTAACGCGGTGGGGCGGGCACCGCGTCCCACCGGATTCCGCACGGATGTCCGGGCGGGCTGGCAGACTGGCCGCTTTGAAGGCGGGGGAGAGGAACGCGGGCCATGGCTGGGAACACTGCGGACGGTGCGGACGCGAGTCCGGTCAGCCGTCAACTGGCCTTCGTGGAAGCCGAGGTGCACAGCCAGCTGCGGATCCGCACCCGGCGTCGGGACGCGGACCGCAGGCGCGCCTTCGGACTGCAGATCTCCACGGTGGGCCTGTCGGCGGTGATCACCGTGCTGCTCGGCGTCCAGGTCGGCCAGCCGGCCCGGCAGTGGCTGTCCGACGTCGCCCTCGGCCTCGGTGCGGCGATCACCGTGCTCGCCGCCTGGCAGGCCTTCTTCTCGCACCGCGCGCTCTGGCTGCAGCGCTCCGACACCGTGCACCGGCTGGCCGTGCTGGAGCGCCGGCTCGCCTTCCACCGCGCCGGGCTGGCCGGGGCCGAGCCCGAGCCGGAGCGGGTGGCGGAGTTCCTGGCCGCGTACGAGGAGATCGTCCAGGCCGACCACGACTCCTGGACGCGGGTGCGCAGCGCCTCCGACCCGCAGGTGGCGCTGCCGCCCGGTCCGGTGCCGCCGCAGGGACGCGAGCTTTTGATCGGCCGTCAGGAGACCGTCGGCTGACCGGAGACGGCCCGGCTCAGTGGTCGGCGCCGATCCGGGCGGCGAGGTGCTCGGGCAGCGGGTACGGGGTCTCGGTCGGGATCAGCGCGTCGGCGAGGTCGGTGCGGCCGTCGCGGACGAGTGCCCGGACCTCGTGCGCCAGCGCGGTCACATCGGTGATCCCCAGGATCCAGTGGTCGACGTAACCGGCCACCGCCCGTCCGGACAGGCCGAGTTGCAGGGCTCGGTGCTCCAGCGCGCCGAGCCGGGTGGAGCGCTCCGGGTCCCACTGCACCCGGACGGGGCTGGTCGCCAGCTCCGCGCGCCACTCCTCCGCGGTGGCGTGGCAGCGCCGGTCGTGGTGGCTGGGGCAGGCCAGCGCGAGGGCCTGCTCGAAGCCGTCCCGGCTGATCCGGACGGCCAGCACCCGTTCCTGGCCCGGCTTGGACGCCCAGCCCGAGCGGTACATCATCCAGCGGAACGAGGGCTTGATCCAGGTCATCCGCTCCCGCTTGAACGGGGGCGCGAAGGTGCCCGCCGCGAGCGCCGTCTCCGCGATCCCCACCGGGTACGCCTGGTAGACGGTCAGGCTCCGGCCGTCGTGGGTGGCCCGGACGGCGCGGAACGGCTGATCGGTCACTCGGACTCCAGGGCTGTGCGCGGACATCCCGCGGAGCCTATGCGCGGCGCCCCGGGCGGTCATCCCGATTTCGGCCCGTCCGCGGCAACCGGCCGATCGCGGCGGCCGGGTGGCCGCCGCCGGCCGCGCACCACCAGACGGCGGCGTCGGGGTGCCGGACGGCGTGCAGACCGAGGCCGTGGTCGGGGCAGAGCGGCAGGGCCCGGCGGTCGCGCTCCATCAGGCTCTCCTGGACGTGCGCGGCGACGGCCGCCACCGCCGTGACCGGGTCGCCGCCGGCACAGACGGGCAGGCCGCCGCCGTGCAGCCGACCGTCCGCCAGGACGACGCCCGCGGAGGGCGGGTACCAGGCGTCCTGGACGACCAGCCGGGCCCCGGGGCCCCCGGCCCCGGGGAGATCGCGCAGGACGTGCTCCAGCGCCCGGCGCAGGGTCTCCAGCCGCTCCGGCACCAGGTCGAAGCCGGGCTCGAAGCCGGCCTCGGCGAGCAGCCGTGCGGCGAGGTCGGCGGCATCGGCCGGTGGGACGTCGGCCGGTCGGCGTTCCACCGCCTCGCGGACCGCCGGGCCCTGGTGGCCGAGGTCCAGCAGCGCACAGCCGAGCGCGGCGGCGTCGGCCGCCGCCAACGGGCCCTCGCCGCGCAGACCGAGGTGCAGCCGGACGCAGAGCGCCTCCACCGGATCGTCCACGGGATCGTCCACGACGTCGCCCACGGGATCAGCGGGCCGGCGCCCAGTGGGCCGGGCGGTCCAGGCCAGCCGGCAGTCGGGTCGCGGCGTCGCCGCGGGCGGCGTTGACCTGCGACTGGGTGAGGAAGACCGCGCCGGTGAGATCGGCCCCGCTCAGGTCGGCGTCCCGCAGGTCGGCCCCGATGAGGTCGGCGCTGCGCAGGTCGGCCCTGCGCAGGTCGGCGGCGATCAGCAGCGCGCCGCGCAGGTTGGCGCCGCGCAGGTTCGCGCCCTTGAGACGGGCGCCCATCAGGTCGGCACCGCGGTGGTTGCGGGTGCGGCCGGGCACGCCGGCCCGCACGAGCTCGCCGACCCGCAGCAGCAGGGCGTTGACCTCCTGGCGGACGGTGGGGACGTCCAGCGCGGTGATCTCCTCGGCGGTGCCGAGGGTGAGCCGCTCGGTGGCGTCGAAGGCGCGCTGCAGCTCCTCGTGGACGGGACGGGCGGCGGGCAGGGCGAGGCCCTCGGCGAGGTAGTGCAGCAGCTCCTGCAGCTGCCGCAGCACGGGGAACACGGCGAACATCCGCCGGGCCGAGCCCGGGTCCTGCCGCCAGTCCTCGCCGCCGAAGGTGATCTGCGAGACCTTCTGGCCCGCGCCGAAGCACTCGAAGACGGTGCAGCCCCGGTAGCCCGCCTCCCGCAGCCGGGTGTGGATGCCGCAGCGGAAGTCGGCCTGCAGGTTGGTGCAGGGGGTGCCGGCGTCCTTGGTGGCGGCGAAGTCCGAGGTGGCGGCGAACGGCAGGGCCACGCAGCACAGGCCGAAGCAGCGCGAGCAGTCGGACCGCAGGTCGGGACGGTCCGGGGTGGGCGCGGGGGAGGGCTGCCGGCTGGCCAACGTGGGTCGTCTCCTCGGTGCGGACGTGCTCGGTACCCGACCATTCTCGCCGATCGGACCCGGACCCCGGACCGTCACCCCGACCCGGGCCGGTCACTCCTCGTCGAGGAGGACCTGGAGCTGCTTGAGCTTGCCGGTGGTGGAGACGACGGCGGTGACGGGCTGCTTGCCGACCACCCCCGCCCTGCGTGCGGCGTGGACGAACTTCTCCAGTTCGTCGAAGGTCAGGTTCTTCGAGGCCCCGCTGAACTTCAAGGGAACTGTCATACCGTCATTGTGCGCGGGGCCGGGCGCGGGCGGCCGGTGCCGAGGCGCGTGTCGGGTACGCGTGTTGGGCGCGGATGCCGGCTTCACTCCCCGTACAGGGCCGCGAGCCGGGGAAGGCGCCGGGCGGTCTCCGCCGGGTCGTCGAAGTCCCAGTCGAAGACGATCTCCGGGTAGGCGATCGTGTAGCAGTCGCCGGACATCTGCTCGCCGGTGGCGGCGAGATGGGCGTCCCAGGCGAGGCCGAGCGTGCGTTCGCAGTCCAGGTCCGCGTGGTTCGCGGCCGCTTCGCGGACGGACGGCAACTCGGCGAGCGAGTCCGGCGAGGCGACGGCCCGCTCGAAGACCTCCCGGCCCTGGACGATCAGCCAGCCGCGGAAGTAGTCGAAGGCGTCGTCCGAGCAGCCGCCGTTGATCAGGTACGCGGCACCCCACAGGTCGCCGCGGTACGACTCCGCCATCGCGTCCCACAGCAACTGCTGTGCGGCGAGGATCTCCTGCCGCGGCCGGACGGCGAGCAGGGCGGTGGCCCGCTCGACCACGGCCCCGGCGTCGTCCGGTCCCGGCCGGCGCGCTGCTTCGATCAGGTCCCAGAACTGCTGCTCGTCCATGGTCCGGAGCATGCCGTACCGCTCTGACAGGGCAGCCCCGGAGCCGGTCAGCCGGCGGCCAGTGCGGCGGTGACCAGGGCGGCCGTCTCCACGGCGTGCGCCTCGTCGCGGTAGCGCGTCCGCGGCCAGAAGAAGCCGCGCAGGCCGTCCTTGGGATTGCGCGGCACCACGTGGACGTGCAGGTGCGGCACCGACTGGCTGATCCGGTTGTTCGCGGCGACGAAGCTGCCGGCCGCCGCCATCGCGGACTCGACGGCCGCGGTGATCCGCCGGACCCGGGCGAAGTACGGCCCGATCTCCTCCGGCAGCAGGTCGGTCAGCGTCGGTACGTGCCGACGCGGCACCACCAGGACATGGCCGGGGAACAGCGGACGGTGGTCCAGGAAGGCGACCGCGGCCTCGTCCTCGAACACCCGGTGGGTGTCCGCCCCGCCCGCCACGACCTCGCAGAAGATGCAGCTCATGCCGGTGATTGAAGGGCATCCGGCAGCCGGGCGGCGGCAGGGTCGACGGCGTGTCGCATCCGGTCGTACGCGGGGTCGACCGTCCCGAACAGCCGGTCCCACACGGTGGTGTAGAAACCGAAGTTCACGCCCGGGTCGAGGTGGTGGCCGACGTGGAACATCGGCAGCGCCACCCAGCGGAACACCGGCCACCGCCGGACCCGGGCCGGCAGCGGCTCCACCCCGAGGTGGCCGAGCAGCCCGAACACCAGGTTGAGCAGTACGAACCCGCCCAGGGCGAGCGCCGACAGCTCCCACACCGTCAGGATCGCCAGCCAGGCGCCGCCGAAGCCCAGCGCCTCCAGCGGGTGCAGCACGAACAGCGTCGACGGCCGCGGATCCGGGTAGCGGTGGTGGAGCTCGTGGGCCAGCCGGTACAGCCGGCGGCGGTGCGCGATCCAGTGCGCCGCGTACGCCAGGACGTCCATGACCAGGGTGAACGCCAGGAGTTCGAGCAGCACCCGCGGACCGGTCGAGGCCGAGAGGGTGACCAGGCCCGCCTTCCACAGCGCCCACCCGGCTACCCCCACGCCGCTGTTGATCAGCAGGGCGACCGCCGTCAGGGCGACCTCCGCCCCGGTCACCGGGCCGGGCGGCGGGGCCACCCGGCGGTCCCCGTAGCGCCGCACCAGCACCCGCCCGGCGGCCACCGCCGCGACGAACAGCACCGCGTTGAGCAGCAGCGCCCCCGCCACCACCTCGCCCGCACCCAGCCGGGCGGCCCACCCCAGGAATCCGTCCACCGGCCCAGCCTGCCACGGGCCCGCGACGCAGGGCAGCCCCGCGGGCCCCGCGACTCCCGGGGCGGGCCGCCCCCCCGGGCCGGGTCCCCGGCCGCGGCCGTCCGGCCGCACCTGCCGGCCCGTTCCGGTATACGCTCGAAAGGTAATCCAGCGCCCGCCGGTCCTTCCTCGAACAGCTCGACCGCAGCGGCCGGAACATGACTCTGTCGCTCGAGGTTGTGCCCGCTCCCGGCGCACGTCGCGACCCGTCGGATTCGGCGAGTCCACCGAGGCGGGATCAACTGCCATGGACCTCAACACCATCACCGAAGTCGTGCGGCGACCGGCCGACCTGCCGGGTGCGGACTGGCGCGAGGGTGACGCCTGGCTCGCCGGCGGGACCTGGCTGTACTCCGTGGAGCAGCCGCACCTCGACCGCCTGATCGACCTGACGTCGTTACGCTGGGAGCCGCTCGTCCCGAGCGACACCGGTCTCGCGATCGGCGCCACGTGCACGGTCCGTGACCTCCACGCCTTCGAGCCGCCCGGCGAGTGGACGGCCGGCCACCTCCTGGCGACGAGCTGCGAGGCGTTCCTGTCCTCGTTCAAGGTCTGGAACTCGGCGACCGTCGGCGGCAACATCTGCATGTCGCTGCCGGCCGGCCCGATGATCACCCTGACCGTCGCCCTGGAGGCGACGTACGAACTGTGGGCCGCCGACGGGTCGGTGCGCACCGTCGACGCCCACGACTTCGTCACCGGCAACAACCGGAACGTCCTCGCGCCCGGGGAGATCCTGCGGCGCATCGACATCCCCGCGCGCGCCCTGCGCAAACGCACCGCGCACCGCCGCTTCTCGCTGACCCGCCTCGGCCGTTCGACGGTCTTCCTCATCGGCACCCGGACGCCGGGCACGAGCGACCTGCTGCTCACCGTGACCGCCGGCACCACGCGGCCCGTGCGCCTGGCCTTCGACACGATGCCCGACGCCGACGCGCTGCGGCGCGCCGTCGACGCGATCCCCGACGGCGTCTGGTTCGCGGATCCCAACGGGACCCCCGAGCACCGCCGCCACCTGACCCAGCACTTCGCCGAAGAGATTCGCCGCGAACTCACCGCCGGGGGCCCGGCATGACCTACACCGTGAACGGCAGGGGCTTCGACGAGGAACCGGCCCCCGGCCAGTGCCTGCGCACCTTCCTGCGGCAACTCGGCCACCACGGCGTCAAGAAGGGCTGCGACGCGGGCGACTGCGGCGCCTGCACGGTGTGGGTGGACGGCACTCCGGTGCACAGCTGCATCACCCCGGCCTTCCGTGCGGAGGGCCGTGAGGTCACGACGATCGAGGGCCTCGGGTCACCGGGGAACCTGCATCCGATGCAGCGCCGGTTCCGGGACGCCCCGGGCTTCCAGTGCGGCTTCTGCACCGCAGGGATGATCATGACCTCGGCCACCTTCACCGAGGCCCAGAAGGAGGACCTGCCGAGGGCGCTGAAGGGCAACCTCTGCCGCTGCACGGGCTACCGGGCGATCGAGGACGCCGTACGGGGCGTCGCCGGCGTGGAGACGGCCGCGCCCGGCAAGGCCGTCGGGACGAGCGTCGGTGCGCCGGCGGCCAACGACGTGGTCACCGGCCGCGCCGAGTTCACGATGGACACGCACGTCGACGGCATGCTGCACCTCAAGGTCCTGCACTCGCCGCACGCGCACGCCCGGATCGTCTCGATCGACAAGACCGCCGCGCTCGCCGTCCCCGGGGTGCAGCGGGTCTACACCTGGGAGGACGTGCCGCGCAAGCGCTTCACCACCGCGATCCACACCGACCACCTCGTCGATCCGGACGACACCTTCGTCCTCGACGACACGGTGCGCTTCGTCGGCCAGCGCGTCGTCGCCGTGCTGGCCGACACGGTCGCGGCGGCCGAGGAGGGCTGCCGCAGGGTCGTCGTCGACTACGAGCCCCTGCCGGCGGTGTTCGACCCCGAGGAGGCCATGGCCGAGGGGGCGCCGCAGCTGCACGGCACGGCGGACCCCTTCGTCCGCGACCCCGTCCACAACATCCTGCTCGAACTCCACTCGCACATCGGCGACGTGGACGCGGGGTTCGCCGAGGCCGACGTGATCCACGAAGGCACGTACTCCTCGCCGCGGGTGCAGCACGCGCACCTGGAGACCCACGGATCGATCGCCTGGATGGAGGACGGCCGGCTGAACGTCCGCACCAGTTCGCAGTCGCCGTCCATCGCCAAGGTCAAGCTCGCCTACCTCTTCGCGCTGCGGCCGGACCAGCTGCGGGTGTTCTGCAAGCGCGTCGGCGGCGGCTTCGGCGGCAAGCAGGAGGTGATCTCGGAGGACCTGGTCGCGCTCGCCACCCTGGACACCGGCCGGCCGGTCTGCTTCGAGTACACCCGCGAGGAGGAGTTCACCACCGCCTCGCCCCGGCACCCGATGACGCTGACGGTCAGGCTCGGCGCGAAGGCGGACGGCACCCTCACGGCGTTCCAGGTGCGCAACGTGTCCAACACCGGCGCCTACGGCAACCACGGCGGCGAGACGCTGTTCGCGGGCGGCGCGGCCGTCATGATCTACCGCTGCCCCAACAAGAAGTACGACGCCTACTCCGTGTACACCAACACCGTTCCGAGCGGGGCGCTGCGCGGCTACGGGATGACGCAGCCGGCGTTCGCCGTCGAGTCGGCGATGGACGAGCTGGCCCGCGCGCTGCACATGGACCCGCTCGACCTGCGGCGGCGCAACATCGTGCGTCCGGGCGATCCGCTGGTCGCGATGCACGACGGCCCCGACGACGTGATGTTCACCGAGGACGGGCTCGGGAAGTGCATCGACCTGGTGGCCGACGCGCTGGCCCGTCGGGTCGACGAGCCGCCGCCCGGTCCGGGGTGGCTGGTCGGGACGGGCGTGGCGAGTTCGCTGCACGAGACCGCTCCGCCGACCGACCACGTCTCGGAGGCGTGGGTCACGCTCGGCGACGACCTCGTCTACGAGTTGTCGGTCGGGACGGTCGAGTTCGGCGAGGGCACCTCGACCGCCCACGTGCAGATCGCGGCCGACCAGCTGGGCACCACGCCGTCGCGGATCCGCCTGGTCCAGTCCGACACCGACCGCACCGGGTTCGACACCGGCGCCTTCGCGAGCGCCGGCCTCTTCGTGGCGGGCAACGCCGTCCTGCGGGCGGCCAACGCCGTGCGCGACCGGATCCTGGAGTTCGCCGCCGTGCACACCGGCGTCCACGTCGTGCTGTGCTCGATGGACGACGACGGCGTCGTCTGCGGCGACCGGCGGGTGTCCCTGGCCGAGCTCGTCGCACTGGCCCGGGCGCGCGGGATCCGCTTCACCGCCGCCCGCCGGGCCTACGGGTCGCCCCGGAGCGTCACCTCCAACACGCAGGGGTTCCGGATCGCCGTCCACCGGGTGACGGGCGAGATCCGGGTGCTCTACAGCGTCCAGGCGACCGACGCCGCCGTGGTGATCAACCCCGCGCAGGTCCGCGGGCAGGTGGAGGGCGGAGTCGCCCAGGGGATCGGCTTCGCACTGACCGAGAACCACCACGTCGACGCGGACGGGGTCATGGTCAACCCCAACTTCCGCAACTACCGCATCCCCACCTACGCCGACGTCCCCCGCACCGAGGTGCTCCTGGTGGAGTCCTCGGACTCCTTCGGGCCGATGCGGTCCAAGGGCATGGCGGAGTGCTGCATAAACCCGGTGGCCCCGGCGCTGGCGAACGCGCTCCACGACGCCACGGGCGTCCGGCACCGCGCGCTGCCGCTCACCCCGGAGCGCATCTACGGCCGGCTCGCCGGGAGCAGGCAGGCACCGACGGGGCGGACGACATGAGCGGCGACATGGGCACCGAGGAGCGCAACGGCGCCGCAGCCACGGCCATCATCGGCCAGAAGGTCCGGCCCGGCCTGGACCGGGAGTACGCGACGTGGCAGCTGGACGTCAACAGCGCCGCCGCCGACTACACCGGGTACCTCGGCGCGGAGATCTCCCCGCCGACGGCCCTGCAGCCGGACTGGGTCGTGGTGTACCGGTTCGACTCGATCGCCCACCTGCAGGCGTGGATCAACAGCGCCACCCGGCAGACCCTGCTCGACGTCGGCCGCGCCTACTTCGACGGCCCGGCCACCCAGCAGGTGGTCAGCGGCGGTGCCAGGCCGCCGGATCCGCTGGTGACCATGGTGGTCACCCACCGCGTCCACCCGAACCACGTCGACGACTTCCTCGCCTGGCAGCAGCGCATGAGCCAGGAGGAGAGCACCTTCGAGGGCTACCGCGGCACCGAGCTCTTCCGCCCGATCGAGGGGCTGCAGGAGGAGTGGACCACGCTGTACCGGTTCGACAACGCCGAGCACCTCGACGCCTGGCTGACCTCGGCCGAGCGGCAGGAGATCCTGGAGGAGGGCCGGAAGTTCAACGAGTTCAAGCTGCACACGATCGACAACTCGTTCGGCAGCTGGTTCGCCTTCGAGGAGAACGGCAGGGAGGCGCCGCCGCCCTCGGAGGCCAAGACCGCCCTCGCGGTCTGGGTCGGCCTCTACCCGACCGTGGTGCTGCTGACGCTCGCCCTGTCGCCGGCGCACATGCCGCTCTGGCTCGGGCTGCTCGTCGGCAACCTGCTGTCGAGCTTCATCATGACCTTCGTCACGATGCCGTACTACGTGAACCGGCTGCTCAAGCGGTGGCTGCGACCGAGGCCGGACGAGCCGAGGACGAGGACCAACCTCGTCGGCCTCGGCATCGTCGCCGCGGCGACCGCGTTCTGGGTCGTGGTCTTCTACCTGGTCACGACGCAGTTCTGGACGCTGCCCTGACCGGTTCGGTGCCGGTCCGCGGCGCCTGAACGCGCACCCGCCCCGGCGCGGGGACGGCCCGCCCGGGAGCGGGTGCGCGGTGTCCGCGTCCGGCCAGCCGGCAGCCGAGGCAGTCGGGGTGGCCGTGCCGGGCGTGCGGGTCGCGCAGCCGCCAGTCGCGGCGGCCGGGCGGGCGCGGGCCGGTGGCCTTGCCCCAGCCGGCGAGGTGCAGCAGCCAGGTGGTGAGGGCGGCGGCCGGCAGCAGTGCCAGGCCCGCCCACAGGACGGCGGTGGAGCCCGCCGCGAACGCCGTGCCGGCCACCGCGGTGCCGGCGACGGCGAGCAGGGAGCCCGTCCAGCCGGCGACGGTGTGCCCCATGTCGTGGTCGCCGTGTGCGCTCATGTCTCCTCGTACGGTGTGATGGTGCCGTCGGCGCAGGCCCGCGTCCGGCAGAACTTTTATCTCACGAGCTAAGTAACTTAGATGCTAAGGAGACTGTCCGTGGAAGGCAAGCCGCGCCCGGCTGCGACCCCCGAGCAGGCCCTGCAGGCGATGGACCGGATGATCGCCCTCGCCCACTTCGGGCAGCAGGACATCGCGGCGCGACTCGGCCTCAACACCACCGACCTGACCTGCATCGGCTTCCTCATCGAGGCCGAGCTGGCGGGCGAGTCGCTGGCCGCCGGCGACCTCGCCGAGCGGGCCAACCTCACCACCGGCGCCGTCACCGGGGTGCTCAACCGCCTGGAGAAGGCCGGCTACGCGCGCCGCGCGCCCGACCCGGACGACCGCCGCAAGGTCCGGATCGCGATGGACCCCTCGGCCCAGCAGCGGATCATGGAGGCCTACGGGCCGTTCTACCTGCGCCTCGGTGCCCTCTTCGCCGACTACGGCCCGGAGGAGGTCGCCGTGCTGGCCGACTGGTTCACCCGGGCCCGGACGCTGATGCAGGAGTCGCTGGACGAGATCCGCGCCGGACTCTGACGCCCCGCCGGGCGGATGCGTCGCCGTAAACCGGTGGCGCCCCGCGCGGACTCTCTTCTACGGTGTACAAGCCTTGTACACCGTAGAAGAGAGTGGAGCCGGCTGTGACCGATCCCCAGCGCCGTCCGGACCGATGGGTGATCCTCGCGGTCATCTGTCTGGCACAACTCGTCGTGATCCTCGACAACACCATCCTCAACGTCGCCGTGCCCTCCCTCACCGAGGAACTCGGCGCCACCACCTCCCAGACCCAGTGGGTCATCGGCGCCTACTCGCTCGCCCAGGCCGGCCTGCTGATCGCCGCCGGGGGCCTCGCCGACCGGTACGGCCGCAAGAAGGTCCAGATGATCGGCCTCGGCCTGTTCGGCGCCGGATCGCTCGCCGCGGCCCTCGCCGGCGACCCCGGCCAACTGATCGCCGCCCGCGCCGGCATGGGCGTCGGCGGCAGCCTGCTGCTCGCCACCAGCCTCGCCATCGTCGTCCGCACCTTCGACGCCGACGAGCAGCCCAAGGCGATCGCCGCCTGGACGGCCGTCGCCTCGCTCGGCGTCGCCCTCGGACCGGTCATCGGCGGTCTGCTGCTGAACCACTTCTGGTGGGGCTCCACCTTCCTGGTCAACCTGCCGGTCGCCGCCCTCGGCCTGATCGCCGTCGGCCGGCTGGTGCCCGAGTCCAAGGACCCGCGCGGCGATCGCCCCGACCTGCTCGGCGCCGTGCTCTCCACGGCCGGCCTCACCGGCCTCGTCCACGCCGTCATCCAGGGCCCCGGCTACGGCTGGACGGCGCCCCGCACCCTGCTCGCCGGCGGCCTCGGCGCGCTGTTCCTGCTGGCCTTCGGCTTCTGGGAGCGCCGGATCGAACACCCGCTGCTCGACCTCGCGTTCTTCCGCAACGCGCGCTTCCGCGGCGCCGTCTCCGGCGGCGTCCTGGTCAGCTTCGGCATGGGCGGCTCGCTCTTCCTGCTCACCCAGCACCTGCAGTTCGTGCTCCACTACGGGCCGCTCGACGCCGGCCTGCGCACCGCCCCGATGGCCCTCACCGTCGTCGCGCTCAACCTCACCGGCACCGGCATGCGGCTCACCGCACGGCTCTCGCCGCCCGCCGCCATCGCCACCGGCCTCTCGCTGCTGGCCGGCGGACTCGCCGCGATCGCCCTCTTCGGCCACGGCGGCTCCTACCCGGGCATCCTGCTCGGCCTGGTGATGATGGGCGCCGGCGTCGCCTGCGCCCAGCCGGCCATGGCCGGCGCGGTGATGACCTCCATCCCGCCGGAGAAGGCCGGCGTCGGCTCCGGCCTGATGGGCACCCTCGGCGAACTCGGCAACTCGCTCGGCGTGGCCGTCCTCGGCGCCGTGCTCGCCGCGAACTTCGCCGCCGCACTGCCCGCCGGGCTGCCCGACTCCGCCGCCCGCTCGCTGCCCGACGCCCTCGCCGCCGGCGGCGCCTCCGCCGGCACGATCCGCTCGGCCTTCGCCGACAGCCTCACCGCAGGACAGCTGATCGGCGCCGCCGCGGTGCTGGCCGGCGGCCTGGTCGCCGCCTGGCTGCTCAGCCGGGCCGCCGACGCGCCGCCCGCCGCGTCCACCCCCGCCGAGCCGGTGGCCCAGGCGGGCTGATCCGGCCCTACGATCGCTGCACGGCCGCAGCACCGGCGGCCGTGCAGCGAGCACGAAGGACGAGCATGGCGGACAAGCCCCGCGACCCGGCCGTCAGCATCTGGGTGGCGCCGCCCCGCGAGCGGCGCCGCGGCAGCGCGCCCGCAGGCCTCAGCCGTGAGCGGATCGTGCGCACCGCCGTCGCCCTGCTCGACGCCGACGGCGTCCGGGCCTTCAGCATGCGCAAACTCGCAGGCGCCCTGGACGTCACCCCCATGTCGGTCTACTGGTACGTCGACAACAAGGACGAACTCCTCGAACTCGCCCTCGACGAGGCCTTCGGCGACATGCGGATCCCGCCGCTCGGCGACGGCGACGACTGGCGGGCCCACCTCAGGCTGCTCGCCCACGAGTACCGCCGCTGCCTGCACGAACACCCCTGGGCCGCCCGACTCGCCGGCCAGTTCCTCGCCCTGGGCCCCAACGCGCTCTTCTTCTCGACCAGCGCGATCGGCGCGATCCGCCGCACCGGGCTCACCGGCGAGCGGCTCGGCGGCGCCCTCGGCCTGGTGCTGCAGTTCGTCTACGGCTTCGCGCTCGCCGAGTCGCAGTGGCAGGAACGGGTCCGGGCCTCCGGCCTCCACGAGGACGAACTCAACCGCGTCGTCCGCGGCGTCGCCGAGCGGGCCGACGCCCGCTTCCTCGACAACGCCGACCTGCTGCCGCCCACCGAGGACGGCGGCCTGCGCGCCTCCCGCGACAGCCAGTTCGAGGCCGGGCTCGACATCGCCCTGGCCGGCATCGACGCCACCGTCGCCGCGCAGCGCTGAGCGCGGTCCGCGGGCCGGCGGGTCGGTGGCCGGTGGTCAGCTGGGCGGCGCCGGGTGCGGCTCGTGGTGCACGGTGCCGGACAGCAGCGGCGCCCCGTGCCGCTCCGGGCGGTGGCTCTCCCGGTCCTCGACGAGGTGGCGCGGCGCGGACCCGCCGGAGCCGGCCAGCGGCACCAGCCGCCGGGCCACGAGGTGGCCGACCCAGTGCCGCCCGCACTGCGGACAGGGAACCCCGCCGTCCGGCGTGTAGGGGGACGCCGCACCGATCCCGTCGCGGGAGAAGTACTCCCAGTCGGTGCCGTCGTCGTCGCGGTAGTGCTGGACGTCGTAGTCCACGGACCAGTGGTGCCAGCATTGTCCGCAGGTGAATTCGACCCGCTCCACGGCCAGTTCGGTGATCATCGCGTCTACCTCCCTGCCTCGGCCCTTGACAAGCCCTTTATCCAGAATTATCCCGGTTTCAGGGGCTGCGGATACCGTCCGGAGGGAGTCCGGTCCATGGCGCACTCGGCAGGCGACGGAGAGGGCCCGAACGCCGGGCCCGACGAGGACCTGCGCCGCCTCAAGGCCGAGTACGACAACTACCGCCGCCGCGTCCACCGCGACCGTCTCGCCGTCCGCGAGATCGCCGTCTCCAACGTGCTCGCCCGGCTACTGCCCGTGCTGGACGCCCTCGACCGGGCCCGCGCCGCCGGCGAGGTCGTCGACGGCTTCGGCGCCGTCGCCGACCTGCTGGAGAGCGAGCTCGGCGCCCTCGGCCTGCAGTCCTTCGGCGAACCCGGTGAAGCCTTCGACCCCGTGCTGCACCTCGCCGTGGGCTACACCCGGTCCGCCGTGGTCACCGGCCCGATCTGCATCGAGGTCGTCCGCACCGGCTACCGCGTCGGCGACCAGATGCTGCGCCCCGCCGAGGTCGTCGTCGCCGAACCGCCGTCCGGCCCGGACTGAGCACCGGCGGTCAGGACAGCCCGAGCTCCCCGCGCACCGGCTGCGGGATGCTCCCGCGGACCGACACCGGGACGTCCCGGTACTCCGACCTGTCGACCGTGCGCGGCGACCAGGCGCCGCCGGGTCCCTCCGTGACCACGTGGAACGCCACCGACGGGTGCGGCACGCCGCCGGGGGTGAGGACGATCCAGACGCGGTCCCGGGCCTCCTCCCACCGGAAGGTGGGGTTGTCGGCGAAGGTGCCGTACTCCGCGGTGTCGCGCCACACCACCGCCCCGAGCGTCCCCTCGCCGGTCGACGAGGGCGACGGCGCGTAGGACCTGATCACCGCCCGGCGGCGGGTGCCGCCGGGATCGCTCCTCGACCCGGTCTCCTCCACCAGGAGGGCGAACCGGTCCGTCGGTGACCGCACCCAGTACGACGGGCTCGCCTCGCTGCCCGTGTGGAGTGGATCCGGTTGCCGTGGGTCGGCCCGCCGTCGGACGACGCGGGAGCCGCGGTGTGCCGTGCCCCGGGCGTGCAGCCGGCGAGGAGCAGCGCGGCGGCGAGGGCCGCGGCGAGGCGGGCGGGTACGGCCCGGGTCCGTGGCTGCACGGTTCCCTCCCTGAGCGGTGGTTCCCGGGCGGCCTTCTGACGTCCGGTCCGGGACAGCCTCCGGCAGCGCCGGCGGACTCGTCAACGGCGGTTCCGCATCCCGGGCTTCCTCAGCCTTCTCCAGGCGCTGCTCGAGGTGACCTGCACAGCCGCCGGCCGACGTCATGGATTCCGGGACCACATCGAGTCTGGTTCAGCGCTCCGACCGTCTGACTCGTGGACCACTCGTCCGCCCTCGGGCGGTGCCGGAAGCCCCTGTGAAGCGGGCCGGGCAGCGTCTGCTGCCCGGCCCGTGTCACGCCTACCGGGTCACGGCCCGGTGGCGGTGTCGACGATGTTGTTGCAGTTGCTCAGCTGCACGATCTGGATCGGGCTCAGCACGCCCTGGTAGGCCCACACGTCGTCCAGCTCGCCCGAGAAGAACTCGCCCCACGCGCCGGCGTTCTTGGTGCGGCCGAACTGCAGCCCACCGGTCGCGTCGAACGGCCGTACCGCCGGCGCCCACGAGGTACGGACGGTGCAGGAGGCGTCCTGCCCGTCACACGACTGGTTCTCCACCGAGCCGTTGACGTACAGCGTCAGACGGCCCGACAGCGCGTCGTACACCACCGCCAAGTGCGTCCACATCTCCAACACGCTCGCCGCTGGCGAGTGCGCCACGGTGGTCCTGGCCGCACCCGTGCTGTCGGTGTTGGCCACGGACACCTGCCACTCGCCCAGGTGCTCGCCCGTGGTGGGATCGTCCTTGAGGTAGTGCCAGCGCAGCGTGACCGCTCCACCCGTCGCCCCGGTCTGCGAGAGCACCGCCATGTCCCGGGTCGGGACACCGGCGGTGTTCGCCCAGCCGGCCAGCGTGAAGCTCTGATCGGTGTGCAGTGGGACACCGGTGCTCTGCGCGGCCCCGGCGACGCCGTCGAGCTGCAGCGTTCCCTGCACGGGGAGCGGTCCGCCGTTGGCGAGAATCGCCGCCCCGTTCTTCTCCAGCACGGCCGCCGAGTGCGCCGGTCCCTCGTCCGGCGAGCTCTTGGGGTCGCCCGAGGAGGTGTCGAGCTTCCAGCGGCCCGCCAGCTGCGGGCGCTGGTTCACCATGTCCGCGGCCTCCGGAGCGGTCACCACACGGTCGTAGACACGCACGTCGTCGATGTCGCCGTTGAAGAAGTCGATGGTGGAGCCCTCGTGCGAGCCCGCGCCGACCTGGACCGGTCCGGGAGCCGCCCACGGGGTGGTCTGGACGTAGTCCGTTTCGCCGACCAGGAAGCCGTTCACGTACAGGCGCAGCTTCTTGGCCGTGGCGTCGGACACGCCGAGCACGTGCGTCCACTGGTTGTCGGTGACCGTGAGGCACGGCACGCCGTTGACCGTGGTACCGGCCGCACAGTCCGGCTGCATCGCCTGGGTGAGCGTGTCCGCGGTCGAGTCCTCCTTGTACCGGCCGAACACCCACTTCTTCGTGGCGCCCGAGAAGTACAGTGCGAACTCGTTGTTGTGCTGACCGGTCTGGCCGGCCACCACCCGTGTCTTCGTGTCCGTGTCGGCAGGCTTCGGCGTCCTCACCCAGGCGGCGACCGCGAAGCTCCTCGTACCGTCCACCTGGGGGCGGGAGGTCTTCGCGTAGCCACTCGCGCCGTCGAAGTGGGCGGCCTGCGCGGCGATGCCCGTCGAACCGACCTGCACCCCACCGGAGGCGGTCAGCGTCTCGCTCTCGGACGTGCCGGCAACCGTGGTGGCACCGGCAGCCTCGTCCAGGTGCCACACGGCCCTGGCCGGGGTCCCCGTGGTGAACGCCTGGTCCGCCGCGACCTTGACGATGTCGGCCGCGGTCAGTGCCCGGTCCCAGAGCTTGACCTCGTCGAGCGACCCCTTCCACGGGTCGACGTTCTTGCCCATGTAGCGCAGGCGGCCGAACTCCAGGGGGCCGGCCGCGCTGAACGACGCGGGTGCGGCGCTCTCCCCGGCGAGTGCCCCGTCCACGTACAGCGAGACCTTCTGGCCGGCGGAGTCGTAGACGCCCGTCAGATGGGTCCAACGACCCGGCACGACGGCCGCGGTGGAGTTGACCCCTTGCCAGGAGAACCCGTTGGCCAGGTCCTGGCTGAACGTGGTGAACGACCACTTGCCGGACCGCTCGCCCAGGTCGAAGAAGGCGGTGTTGACGCCGGCCTGGCTGACGGCCGTCCTCGTGACGGCGATGTCCGCGATGTTCGCCCAGACGGAGACGGTGAAGCTCTTGGCCGTGTCGACGACCGAAGTCTCGGTGTCGGCGTAGCCGTTGGCGGTGCCGTCGAAGGAGAGGGCGGCGCCCGTGTGCCCGGTGGCGTTGACGGAGGTGCCGGCGGCGAGTGTGGCGTCGACGGTCCGTCCGTTGCCGGCGAACGTGGTTCCGCTCGTCTCGTCCAGCGCCCATCCGGCACGCTGGCCCAGCCCGTTGCGGACGTTGAAGTAGTACGTCTCGGGCTGGGAGGCCGTGCCGGCCGCGTTGATCGACTTGACGGTCAGGGTGTGCAGGCCGGGCGTCTCCGGGAGGACGTTGATCGTCCGGGCCGCACCCCCGCTCGTGGCGATCTGGTGGGCTGCGGACGCCTGGGTGTCCAGGCCCCACTGGTACGTGACGACGTCGGTGGCCACCGAGTCGAGGGTGAACGTGCCGTAACGGCCCACACCGTCGGTCCACGGCAGGGAGGCGCCGGCGTCCTTGGAGATCGGGTAGGACGGGGACGTGACGACCGGGCCGTCAGGGGTCGAGGTGTCGACGTTCACGTAGCAGGCGCTCGGATCCCCGTCGGAGGACCACGGGCCCCACTGCGCGCCGTCCCAGGCCCGGACCTCCCACGTCAGATACCGGTTCACGGGTGTTCCCGCAGGTGGGGTGAGGCTGAACAGGGAACCGGATGCCTTGAAGGTGTTGGACGCCGGTTGGGTGGCCTCGTCACCCGTGTTCCACCACCGGCGCTTCCACCCGGTGCCGTCGTCCCAGCCGATGGCGAACTGTGCGCCGATCGCCTCGCCGTCGGGGTCGGTGAGCCGGGCGGTGAGCTGCGGCATGGTGTTCACCTTGACGGTCGTCGCCGAGCAGACCGAGCCCGGAGACATGGTCAGGTCACTCATCGCCGGCTGCCTGGGCGGCAGGTTGTAGTAGACCTGCAGGTAGGCGCCGTCGGAGAACTTCTTCCAGGCGTTGGTGTCACCCTCGTCCGTGGCCTTGAGCCCGAAGGAAGCGGTGGGCCAGCCCCAGTTCGCGCCGTCCTGCACGAGGGTGCGGACCGCGGAGGAGTTGTCGCCGCCGAACTCCAGCCAGCCGCCCGCGCTGCAGGTGCTGCCCGAACCGCCCCAGCCCTTGGCGTCGGTGATCGTCTGCAGGTTGCGGCTCCAGAAGCCGTTGCTGCCGAAGGTGTTCTGCGCGTTCCAGGTCAGCTTGCTGTCGAAGTACTTGGTGTTCCACAGCTCGACGGGCTTCTTGGTGCACGAATAGGAGTGGCTCTCCCACACGCCGAACGTGGCCTTGAGGATCTGCTTGCCAACGAACTGGCTCGTCGGGACCTGGAAGAACACCCGCTTCACGTCCAGCGGCGCGCAGCGGCTGGTGTCGCCGCAGTAGCCGACGCCGAAGTCGTAGACCGAGGAGGAGGTGTAGGTGTAGTGCCAGTAGGCCTGGTTCGGGTAGTACTTCGACACGCCCGCCCAGCCGGCGCGGGCCGGGGTGTCCCAGGACGGGTCGATCATCACCGGGTAGACGGTGGCCGGGTCGTCCAGCATCGCCTGGTTCGGCGTCAGGACGAGGCGGTCCTGGGCGGACGGGAAGTCCACCGCGACCTTCGCCACCTTCGCACCCGGCTGCGGCTCCGCGCTCGCGTCCTTGTCCGCACCGGCCGCAGGAGCGTCGGCCGCGGCAGCGGCGGCGACGGCCGTCCTGGCGGAGGCGGTCTTCGCCGCGGCGGGCGCCGCAACCGGAGTGGAGGAGTCCCACATCACCGGCGTGGGCGCCTGGAAGACGGTGCCGCCCGCGGCCTTGTCGACCGCGCTCAGCGAGCCGTCCGCGGCCTCCTTGACCGTCAGGCCGTCGCCCTTCATGCCCAGGCGGAGCGCGTCCAGCTGCGGGTTCTTCGCCGCGGCCGCGCTGTGCACCACGAAGACCTGGGTGAAGCCGGTGCGCGTGGCGGTCAGCTTGAGGTCCACGTCCGGCAGGATCGAGCGGTACTCGGCCGTGGAGCCGTTCACCACCGGCTTCGGCAGCGCCTGCGGCCATGACAGGCTCAGCTGCTTGCCGGCCGACGCCATCCGCACCAGCGGATGCCCGGCGCCGCCGCCGGAGAACACCACGTCGGCGGTGGCCGCCTTCGGCGCCACCGAGCCGTCCGAACGCACCTGAAGCGTCGGGTCGATGTCCACCCACGCGCCCGCCCGGCGCACCCGCTTCGGCTGCACGTAGGTCGTCGACAGCAGCCTGCCGTCCGGCTGCGCCACCACGTCGCTCGACTCGGTGCGCATCGCGGCCACGTCCACCGGCTTGCCGGTCTTCTTCGCCGCGGCGACCGCGAGGCTCTCCGGCGTGTCCGTCGGCGGCGGTGCCTGCCCTGTACCCTTACTCCCCGTCACGGCGGGGTCCGCCGCGGCCGGACCTGCCGCCACGATGCCCGGCCCCACCAGCAGACCGGCGGCAAGGCACGCCGCGAGCGCTCTGCGCCTCGCGTTCCACCCCCGCCGGTCGTGGTTGTCCACAACCAGTCTCATACCTGAAATCCACTCAATCAGATGATGCGACTGCGCAGTTTCGGGGACGTCCGCCAGTTGAGTCAAAACCATCCCCCCAGCGGGGATGAGTTGACGTATCAGCACGTCAGATCGGGTGTGCAGCAGTCCGAACAAATCCGGACATGCCGCTCAGCGGTCTGTGTCTGACGTCACGTCCGTTCACCGGCGGCCCAGGGCCGCCAGGGGGTCACCGGTGAGGCCGAAGCGGTGCTTCAGGGCGCGGCGGGCGGCGTGCAGGCCGGCCATGCCGTGGACGCCGGGGCCGGGCGGGGTGGAGGAGGAGCAGAGGTAGACGCCGTCGAGGGGGGTGGCGTACGGGTCGAGGGCGGGGACGGGACGGAAGACGGTCTGCCACAGCGACATCGCACCGCCGCCGATGTCGCCGCCGACGTGGTTGGCGTTGTGCAACTGCTGGTCGGCCGCGGTGGTGGCCGACCGGGCGAGGACGAGGTCGCGGAAGCCGGGGGCGAAGCGCTCGACCTGCCGTTCCACGGCCTCGCCGACGTCCACCGTCGAGCCGTGCGGCACATGGGCGTAGCTGTACAGGGTGTGCATCCCGGAGGGCGCCCGGCCCGGGTCGACGACCCCCGGCTGCACCGCCAGCACGTACGGCCGTGCCGCGTGGCGGCCCGCGGCGACCTCGCGTTCGACGGCGACGGTCTCCTCGCGGGTGCCGGACAGGTGCAGGGTGCCCGCCTCGGCGCAGGCCGGGTCGGCCCACGGCACCGGGCCGGCCAGCGCGAAGTCGACCTTGCAGACGGCCGAGCCGTACCGGAAGGCGCGCAGCCGCCGGGCGTACCCCTCGGGCAGTGCGGGCCCCGCCAGGTGGAGCAGGCCGGCGGGCGTGAGGTCGAGCAGGACGGCCCGGGCGGGCGGGAGTTCGGCCAGCGATCCGACCCGGTGGCCGGTGACGATCCGGCCGCCGCGGCGGATGAGTTCGGCGGTCATGGCGTCGGCGATCGCCTGGCTGCCGCCGCGCGGCACCGGCCAGCCGACGGCGTGCCCAAGGGCGGCCAGCAGCAGGCCGGCGCCGGCCGGGGCCAGGGCGCGCGGCGGGGCGACGGCGTGCGCGGCGACGCCGGCGAGCATCGCCCGGGCGGCCGGGTCGCGGAACCGCGCGCCCCAGGCCGGGGTGCCGAACTCGGCGACCCGCAGGCCCAGTCGAATCGCCGTCAGCGGATCGGCGGGCAGCCGGCGCTGGTCGGAGAGCGCGGCGTCGACCGTGCCCTGCCAGCGGTCCACCAGCGGGCCGAACAGGGCACGCCAGGAGCGGCCGTCGCGGCCGAGCCGTTCGGCGGTGCGGTCCAGGTCGCGGTAGGCGATCCCGGCCGGGGCGCCGTCCAGCGGCTGCGCGTACGGCGCCGGGGGCTGCAGCAGGTCGACCCGGTCGGCGAGGCCGAAGGCACGGAAGAACGGCGAGGCCAGGGCCATCGGGTGGGCGACCGAGCAGAGGTCGTGCCGGAAGCCGGGCAGGGTGGTCTCGGCGGTGCGCATGCCGCCGCCCACGGTGTCGGCGGCCTCGTACACGACGGTCTCCAGGCCGGCCGCGGCGAGCAGCAGTGCGGCGGCGAGCCCGTTCGGCCCGGAGCCGACCACCACCGCGTCGACCCGGCCGCCCCCGCCGCCGTCCGCCGTGCTGCCGGAAGCCCGCCCTGCCACCGCGCCCACGCTCCTCGTACCCGCCCGTTGACGATCCGTCCGTCCGCACTCTCGCACACCCGGGCGGCGGCCCCGCGCACCCCCGGGCGGTCGGGGGTGCGCGCCGGGCGGTGCGGCGGTCAGCCGCGGCGGGGCTCCCAGCGGAACAACCGGCGGCCCAGGACGGCCGCGGCGGCGACCCAGGCGGCGATCATCAGCAGCGAGGGGGTGGCGTGCGCCCAGCCGTGCAGCAGGTCGAGCCGCTCCAGCGGGGCGCCCGCCCAGGTCTCGTGGCCGAAACCGCGGCCGAACCAGGCCGTCCGCAGGGTCTCCACGACCGGGGCGAGCGGCAGCACGTGCGCGGCGGGCTGCAGCCAGTCGGGCATCGAGGCCAGCGGGGCGACCACGCCGCTGCCGAACATGCAGAGCAGCAGCACCGGCGTGGCCACCATCGGCGCCGCCTCCGCGCTGGGGGTCACCCCGGAGAGCGCCACGGCGAGCACCGCGAAGAGCAGGTAGCCGCCGACCACGGTGAGCAGGAAGAGCAGCGGGTCGGCGGGCGGCTCCGCCCCGAACCAGCCGACCGAGACTGCGCCCAGCACCAGCACCTGCAGCAGCACCACGGCGCCGCCCGCGCCGATCTGACCGGCGAAGATCGCCGTCGGCGGGACCTCGGTGCCGCGCAGCCGCTTGAGGACGAGGTCGTCGCGGCGGGCGACCACCCCGTTCAGCAGGTTGATGAACGAGGTCACCAGCGCCAGGCCGATGAAGCCGACGGTGGTGTAGCCGGCCGCGTTCACCCCGGCGATCTCCTTGCCGCGCAGCGGGGCCGCGACCACCAGGTTGAGCAGCACCGGCAGCAGGAAGCCGATGAAGGTGGACCGCCGGTTGCGCCAGAACACCCGCCAGGAGAGCAGGAACTGGCCGCGGGCGTAGCCCGGCCGGCCGTGCGGTGCGGCCACCGCGGGGGCGGCTTCGGTGCGGCGGGCCGCGAGCGCGCCCGTCGTGTCGGTGGTGGTCATCGTGCACCTGCCCCTTCGTGCGTCGCGTCGGTGCCGCGGCCGTCGTGCGCCAGTTCCAGGAAGACGTCCTCCAGGGAGGCGGACCGCACCTCGATGCCGTCCAGCTCCACCGACCACTCGGCCGCCCAGGCGTGCAGCGCGGCCAGGGCCGGGGCGGTTCGGGCCGCCGTGTACACCGCGACGCCGTCCGTGACGCTCGCCGACCCGCCCGTCACCTGGGGCAGTTGGGCCTCGCTGACGCCCTCCGGCAGCGGGAAGGTGATCCTAGTGCCGTGCCCGGAGAGCACCTCCTCCACCGTGCCGACCGCGGCCAGCCGGCCCTTGTCCATGATGGCCACCCGGTCGGCCAACTGCTGGGCCTCCTCCAGGTAGTGGGTGGTGAGCAGCACGGTGGTGCCGGAGGCCTGTAGCTCCTTGACGATCCGCCAGGTGGTGCGGCGGGCCTCCGGGTCCATGCCGGTGGTGGGCTCGTCCAGGAAGAGCAGGTCGGGGGCGTTCAGCACGGCCAGGGCGAGGTCCAGTCGGCGCCGTTCGCCGCCGGACAGCTGGGCGACCCGGGTGCCCGCCCGCTCGGTGAGGCCGACCTGGGCCAGCACCTCGGCGGTCGGCCGCGGCCCGGTGAGGAAGCCCCGCCAGGAGTCGACCGTCTCCGCGACGGTCAACTCCTTGAAGAAGCCGCCCTCCTGGAGCATCACGCCGGTGCGCCGGCGGACCTCGGGGCCCTGCGCGTACGGGTCCAGGCCGAACACCCGGACCGTGCCGGAGCTGGGCGGGCCGTAGCCCTCCAGCACCTCCAGGGTGGTCGTCTTGCCGGCGCCGTTGGTGCCGAGCAGGGCGAAGAGTTCTCCGCGGGCGACGGTGAAGGACACACCGCGCACCGCCTCGTAATCGCCGTATCGGCGGTGCAGGTCCCGCACCTCCACGGCTGCCGTCCCGGGAATTCCGGAGCTGATGGTGGATGTCATGGAATACAGCGTGAGGGGTGGTGGACGGTCAAGGCAAGAGTCCACATATGTGCAGGTCAGAATGGGTTCAAAATGTCATGAGAGGGGGTGTGTCATTTTCCATGGATGATTTCCTGACATCCCTTACTGTCGCACTCCTGTGCCCCCGGTGCATATTTTTCTCGTCGCCGAGAGCGAGCCGGAGAAAAGGCCGGCGGGCGAAGGCGGAGAACGGTGACCGGGCCCCGGCCGGGGAGCGGCGCCGACCATCGGAGGGAGACCACCATGGCCGAGAACGAGATCACCGAGAACGAGCAGTTCGACATCGAGGTCGAGGAGCTCGACACCGTCAACGGTGGCATCAGCGTCAGCTCGCTGGCCTGCGCCGCCTGCCCGGTCTCCAGCTTCAGCTCCGTGTCCAACTCGGTCGCCGAGACCGCCGCGGAGTAACGGGTCCTGTGCCGCGGTGGGCCCGCCTCGCGGGTTCCACCGCGGCACCCCTGTTTCCGCCCCCAACTCAGCACCCCCACCGACCCAGTTGAGGAGAGCCGGGCATGGACAGCCTCCGGCACGAGCTGACGCGGTTCATCCAACAGCCCGCAGCGCAGCAGGACCCACCCGCGCTCTACCGCCGGTTGCTCGCCGAGGCGCCGGTCCTCGACCTCGGCCGGGTGCACGTCGTGTCCGGCTACGAGGAGATCGTCACCGTCCTCATGCACCCCGGCACCGCCGTCGACCCGACCGCCGTGGGCCTGCCACGGGCCGGCGCCACCGCGCTCTCCCGGGTGGTCGACCGGATGCTGCCGATGCGCGACGGCGCCGACCACACCCGGCTCAAGCGGCTCGCCACCACCGCCTTCAGCGCCCGCCGGCTGGAGCAGATGCGGGAGCGCATCGAGAGCACCGTCGAGCGGATGCTCGAACCCCTGCTCGACGCGGGCTCGTTCGACGTCGTCGCCGACCTGTCCGTGCCGCTGCCGGTCGCCGTCTCCTGCGCGATCCTCGACATCCCCGACACCGAGCAGGAACGCGTCACCGGCTGGGCCCGCCTGGTCGCCCGCTCGCTGCTCGACGACTTCGACGGCACCGAGGGCGCCGCCCGCATCGCCGAACTCGACGTGGAGTTCGAGGAGTTCCGCGGCTACGTGGAGGAACTCTGCGCGGCCCGCGCGGCCCGGCCCGGCGACGACCTGATCAGCCGGCTCGCCGTTGCCCGCGGCGAGGGCCGGCTCGACGACCGGGACCTGCTGGCCTTCGTCGTCATGCTGCTGGCCAACGGTCTGGAGACACTCACCTCGGGACTCTCCTTCGCCGTATGGCAGTTGCTGCACACCCCCGGCCTCGCCGAGCGGCTGTGCGAGCGGCCCGCCGACGCCGCCGCCGTCTTCGACGAGGCGCAGCGGCTCGGCAGCCCCGTCCGGGCCAGCGCCCGCGCCCTCACCCGGGAGGTGGAGGTCGCCGGCACCGTCATCCCCACCGGCCGGGTCGTCCTGCTGCTGTACGCCGCCGCCAACCGGGACCCGCGGCGCTTCGCCGACCCCGACCGCTTCGACCCGGACCGGGCCGAACCGCGCCACCTGGCCTTCGGCCACGGTCCGCACCACTGCCTCGGCGCCCCGCTCTCCCTGATGGCGGGGGCCGCAGTCCTGCGGGGCCTCGCCGCAGCCGGCGAACACCGCACCCTCAGCACCCCGCTCACCACCCGGACGGCCCCGTGGAGCACCCAGTTCGTCTTCGGCGGCCTGCGCGAACTCCCGCTGCACTGCCCGCCCCGACCGGTCCTCACGGAGGTGGGGCAGGCATGAGCGGCACCGCCACCAGGAAGCGCACCCGACGCGGCGGCACGAGCGCCGCACCGACCCCGACGCCCACCGTGGCGGGGGAGCGGGCCCCGACGTCGACGCCACCGCCCGAGCCCGCACCTTCCGAGGCCGCACCGCCCGGCGCGGTGAGCACGGCAGCGGTACCAGCAGCACCAGCGGCAACCGCCGTGACCGCGGCGCCCACCGCCGCCACCGCGGCGGCCGCCGGGCGGGCCGCCGCCGTCCTCGAACCCGGGCTGGACCGGCCGGTGCGGCTGGTCGGCGCGCGGCTGTCGGCCGCTGCGGCGGCGCTGCTGCTCGCGGTCGGCGCCGGGACGGCCTGGGTGGTGTTCGGCACGCTGCCGCACACCGTGGCCCTGCCCGCGGTGGTGGCCCACGGCTCGGCCCCGGCGACCGTCCGGGCCGAGCAGGCGGGCACGCTCGTCCGGCTGCTGGTGTCGCCCGGTGAGCGGGTGGCGGCCGGACAGGCCGTAGCCGTGCTGCGCGGCGCCGACGGACGGCAGTCCGAGCTGCGGGCCGACCGGGCGGGCACCGTCTCCGCGCTGGCGGCCGCCCCCGGCGGGCTGCTGGCCCCAGGCGCCCCCGTCCTCACCCTCGACCCGGCCGGACTCCCGCTGACCGTCCGGCTGTTCGCCACCGACCCGACGCGGGCCGGGGAGCTGCGGCCGGGCCGGACGGTGCTCGTCCCCGTCCCCGGTGGGGCACCCGTCCGGGCCGTGATCACCGCCGTCGACCCGCTGCCGGCCCGCGCCGACTCGCTGGACGGCACCCTGCCCGTCGCGCTGCCGGGCCTGCCCGCCGGTGCGGCCCCGGTCTGGACGGCGTACGCCGAACTCCCGCCCGCAGTGCAGCGGTCGGCGGCCGCGCTGCCCGGCCCGCTGCCGGTCACCGTGAAACTCGACCTCGGCGCCCGCCACCCGTACCAGGCCGTGCTCGGCAAGGGGGTCGCGCGATGAGCCTCGACGTCCGGGAGAGTCCGGCCGCGGCCGCCGACACACCCCGTCCGGCCGCCGCGCAGGAGGAGCCCGCGAAGGCTCCGCGGCGGCGCAGGCCGCGCCGCCACCTGCGCACCCCGGTCGTGCCGCAAATGGAGGAGCAGGACTGCGGCGCCGCCTGCCTGGCCGTGGTGCTCGGCGCCTTCGGCCGGCGGGTGACCCTGCAGGAGGCGTCCCGGTCCTGCGGGGTGAGCCGGGACGGGGTGAGCGCCGCCGCGGTGGCCCGCGCCGCCGGCCGGTACGGGCTGATCGCCCGCGGCCGCCGGGTGGTGCGCGCCGAGAGCAGGCTGCTCGGCCTGGAGAAGGTGCCGGTGCCGTCGATGGTGCTGGTCACCGGCCCGCACTTCGCCGTCTTCGAGGGCGTCCGGCGCGGCCGGGTGCACATCAACGACCCCTCGCTGGGCACCTACTCGGCCTCACCCGGGGAGTTCTGGGAGTCCTTCGCCGGGATCGCGGTCGGCTTCGAGCCGGGCCCGGACTTCGAGCGCGGCGGCCGCCGCTTCCCGCTGCTGCACGCCCTGGCCGGGCGGATGCGGCCGTTCGCCGGACCGCTGCTGCTCGCCGTGCTGCTGGCGGTGCTGCTGGCAGTGCCGGGGGTCGCGGCGGCGTTCCTGCTGCGCGCCTACCTCGCCTCGGTGACCCCGGCCGGCACCGCCTCCTGGGCGCTGCCGCTGACCCTGACGGCGGCTGCGGTCGCCGTGACGGTGCTGCTCGGCACCTGGCTGCAGCAGAGCCTGGTCAACCGGGTGCTGGAGGCGATGGCCGCCCGCGGCTCGTCCGGCTTCCTCTGGCGGATGCTGCGGCTGCCGGGTTCGTTCTTCCACCGGCGGCAGCTCGGCGGCCTGGTGACCCGGGTGCAGATGAACGACGGCCTGGCCGCGCTGCTCTCGTACCGGGCCGCGGGCGCCGCCGCCTCCGCCGCCGGAGCCGCCGTCCACCTGGGCGCGCTGGCCTGGCTGGAACCCCGGCTCGTGGCCGTGCCGGTCGCCGTCGCGGTGCTGGACGTACTGGCGCTGAGGGTCGCCGACCGGCGCCGCGGCGGCCTGGTGCACCGGCTGCACGCCGAGCAGTACAAGCGCGACGGCGTCGCCTTCGCCGGGGTGTCGGCGATCGAGACGGTCAAGGCGGAGGGCGCCGAGGACTCCTTCTTCCGTTCCTGGGCGGGCTGGCAGGCCCGGGCGATGGAGACCGGCCAGAAGGTCACGACCGCGGTGATCGTGCCGCTGTCGCTGCCGGGTGCGCTCAACTCGGCCGCCACCGCGACCGTGGTGGTGGCCGGCACCGCACTGCTGCTCGGCGGCTCGCTCACCCTGGGCACCCTGGTGGCCTTCCTGCTGCTGCTCAACGGCTTCCTCCTGCCGGTCGGCCAACTGGTCGGCACCGGGTCGGAGTTCACCGTCGCCCGGGCGCAGAACGCGCTGCTGGAGGACGTGGAGACCACCGAGCCGGACCCCTTCCTCGTCCCCGTCCTCGACGCCCCCGCCGAACCCGCCCGGCTGACCGGCGAATTGGAGCTGCAGGACGTCTCCTTCGGCTACGACCCCAACCGGCCGCCGGCGATCTCCGGCATCTCGCTGCGGATCCGCCCGGGGGAGTGGGTCGCCGTGGTCGGCACCAGCGGCAGCGGCAAGTCCACCGTTGCCCGGCTCGCCGCCGGGGTACTCCGCCCGTGGAGCGGCCGGGTGCTGCTCGACGGCCGCCCCCGCGACGACTGGCACCGGTCCGTGGTGACCTCCCAGGTCGCCTACGTGGAACAGCAGTTGCGGCTCTTCGAGGGAACCGTCCGGGAGAACCTCACGCTCTGGGACCCGGCCCTGACCGAGGACGCCCTGCACCGGGCGCTCGCCGACGCCGAGGCCGCCGAACTGGTGCGCCGCCGCGGCGGCCCGGACGGCGCCCGGATCGAGGAGGACGCCCGCAACCTCTCCGGCGGCGAGCGCCAGCGCCTGGAACTCGCCCGGGCGCTCGCCCTGGAACCGGCCCTGCTGGTGCTGGACGAGGCCACCTCGGCGCTCGACGCGCACACCGAGGCCGCCGTCAACGCGCACCTTCGCCGCCGCGGCACCAGCTGCCTGGTGCTCGCCCACCGGCTGAGCACCGTGCAGGCCGCCGACCGGGTCGTGGTGATCGCGGACGGCCGGATCGTCCAGCAGGGCACCCCGGCCGAACTCGCCGCCGTCCCGGGCCCGTACCGCACCCTGCTGGCCGACACCGCGCCCGCCGGCACCCTGCTCGCCGACCGGGCGACCGGCCCCCAGGAGACCGCATGACCACCGCCACCACCCCGGCTCCCGCCGACCGGGCTCCCGCAACGGCGGGCCCGGCCGCCACCGCCGCCGCCAACCGGGCGGCGCTGGCCGCCGCCCTCGGCGAGCTGCACACCGCGGGTCCGTCGCCCGCCGCGCCGCCGCCCGCCGCCACCGACCCGGCCGACCGGGCCCGGGCCGTCCTCGACGCGCTCGGCCTCGGGCTCCGCGGTGAGGACGGTCGACCGCCCGCCGACCTGCCCGCCGCGGTGCGGACGGCCCGTGACCCGCTGGCCGCGCTGCTGCGGTCGGCCGGGGTGCGGTCCCGCCCGATCACCCTGCCGGAGGACCCGGACGGGCACGGCGACCCGGCCGGGCTGGCCGGCCCGGTGGTCGGGTTCGCCGCGGACGACGGCCGTCCGATCGCGCTGGTGCCGCGCCCGTCCGGCGGCCACCGGCGGTACGACCCGGCGGGTGCCCGACCCGCCGGCCGCAGGCACCGGGTGGCGCTGCAGCGGCGGGCACTGCTGCTGTACCCGCCGCTGCCGCCCGGTGCGCTCGGTCCGGCCGGGCTGGCCCGGTTCGTGCTGGCCGTCCCGGGTGCCCGCCGGGACCTCGCCCGGCTCACCGCGGCCGGCCTGGCCGCGGCCCTGCTCGGCCTGCTGGTGCCGCTCAGCACCGGCGTGCTGCTGCCGCAGCTGCTCGCGGCGGACCGGCACCCCGTCCGCTGGCTGGCCCTGCTGCTGGGGTCGGCGGTGGCGGCGTCCTGGTTGCTGGTGCTCGTCCGCAACACGGCGGCCGTCCGGCTGACCGGGCGGGTGCAGTCCGCGTTGGAACCGGCCGTCTGGGACCGGCTGCTGGGCCACGACGCCCGGTTCTTCCGCGACTTCACCACCGGCGACCTGGTGCACCGGGCGAACGCGGTCGCCCAGGCCCGCCAGGCGATGTCCGAGGTGCTGGTCGGCGCGGTGCTCGGCGCGGTGTTCGCCACCTCCGGGCTGACCGTGCTGCTGCTGGTCGACCCGTGGCTCGGCGCGCTGCTGCTGCTCGCCGTGCTGGTGGTCACCGGGCTGCTGCTGGCCCTCGGCCGCCGCCGGCAGCGGTACGAGAGCGAGGTGTTCGCGCTGCACGGCCGGCTGCAGGGCGTGCTGTACGGGCTGCTGCTCGGCATCGACAAGATCCAGACGGCGGGCCGGGAGATCCAGGCCTTCGCCCGCTGGGCGGTGCCCTTCGCCGCGCAGAAGCGGGCCGACGCCGCCGCCCAGCGGGCCGACGCCGCGGCCGGTGCGCTGACCGCCGCTCTGCAACCGCTGCTGCTGGCGGTGCTGCTGGCGGGCGCGACGGCGGCCGGGGACACCCCGTCCGGGCACCTGATGGCCGCCGGTGTCGCCGCCGGCCAGGTCGCCATGGCGCTCGGCCAGGTCACCCACGCCGCCGCCGGCGCCTACGGCATCGCCCCCGTGCTGGACCGGCTGCGGCCGATCCTCGCCGAGTCCGCACCGGGCGAGCGCCGCGGGGCACTCGCCGACCCCGGCCCGCTCGGCGGCGACGTCGCCCTGGAGAACGCGGTGTTCCGCTACCCGGGCACCGCCGCCCCCGCCCTGGACGGCGTCTCGCTGCACGCCGCACCCGGCGAACTGGTCGCCGTGGTCGGCCCGTCCGGCGCCGGCAAGTCCACCCTGGTGCGGCTGCTGCTCGGCTTCGAGCAGCCGGAGTCGGGGACCGTCCGCTACGACGGCCGGGACCTCGCCGGCCTCGACGCGCGGCTGGTCCGCCGCCGGCTCGGCGCCGTCCTCCAGCACGGCCGGATGCTGCGCGGCTCACTGCTGGAGAACCTCGCCGGCACCGACAGCGAGGTCACCGAGGACCGCATCTGGGAGGCCGCCGAACTCGCCGGCATCGCCGACGACCTGCGCCGCCTGCCGCTCGGCCTCGGCACCCGGATCGGCGAGGACGCCCAGGGCTTCTCCGGCGGGCAGGTCCAGCGGCTGCTGCTGGCCCGCGCCCTCGTCCGCAGGCCCGCCGTGCTGCTGCTCGACGAAGCCACCTCCGCCCTCGACAACGCCACCCAGCGCAAGGTCGCCGAGGCCGTCGCCGGCCTCGACACCACCCGCATCGTCATCGCCCACCGGCTCAGCACCGTCCGCACCGCCGACCGCATCCACGTGCTCTCCGGCGGGCGGGTCACCGCCACCGGCACGTACGACGAACTGCTCGGCACCGACCCGCTGTTCACCCGCCTCGCCCGACTCCAGGAGATGTGAGATGTCGCTCGACCTGCAGACCTGGCTCCGCCCCGCCGACGCAGCCGCCGACGGGGGTGCCGACGGCCCCGCCCGGCTGCTCCCCGGCACCGCCCGGGGCGACGAGCGGCTGCGCGCCGTGGTGGCCGCCGCGGCCTCCTTCGAGGACCGCGCCGCCGCCCGGCCGGACGGCACCGCGCACTTCGCCCCCGACCCGGACGAGGACCGGCGGGCCCGCGCCGCCGCCGTCGACACCTGGCTGCGCCGCGCCGCCGGCGGCCACGGCGGCGCGGGCGTCCTGCTCGACCACCTCGCGGAGACCGGCCGGCCGCTCGGCGACGGCCTGCGCCCGGTCGTCCTCGCCGACCCGGCCGCGCTGCCGCCCTGGGCGCTCGCCCTCGCCGCCTTCCTGCGCACCCTGCCCGCCGCGCCCGGCCCGGAGACCACCGCGCCAGGCGCCCTCACCGCCGCCTTCGGGGCCGCCGCCCGGGCGCTGCTGCCCGACGGCCCCGGCGGGATCCTCGGCGTCCCGGTCACCGACCGGGCCCGCGCAGACCTGGCCGGCGCCCTGACCGCCCGGCTCACCGAGGCCTGCAACCTCTCGCTCTGCCACGAACTGCAGGCCGCCACCGGCCGGCCGCGCGCCACCGACTGGGACGCCGCCGGCGGCCTGGACACCTCCGTCGAGGGCTGGCTCGCCCGGCTGGAGCGGCTGCCCGCCCTCGCGTACCTGGTCGGCACCGTCTGCCGGCAGTGGCAGCACGTGCAGACCGAGCTGTTCGCCCGGCTCGCCGCCGACCGGGCGCTGCTCGTCGAGCAGCTGTGGCAGGGCGTGGACCCGGGCCCGCTCGACCAGGTCCGCGGTGACGCCGGCGACCGGCACGCCGGCGGCCGCTCGGTCGCCCTGCTGCACTTCGCCGACGGCCGGGCCGTGGTCTACAAGCCCAAGGACATGCGGCACGCCACCGCCTACCTCGGCCTGGTGCGCCGGCTCAACCGCGAGCTCCCGCTCGACCTGCCGGTCCGCACCGTGCTGCTGCGCAGCGACCGCGGCGACGACGGCCACGGCGCCTCGCTCGCCGCCGACTGCGAGAGCGACTACGGCTGGGAGGAGCTCGTCCCGCACCGCCCCTGCGCGGACCGCGGCGGCTTCGCCCGCTTCTACCGGCGGCTCGGCATGACGATCCGGCTCGTCCAGCTGCTGGAGGGCCGCGACCTGTGGGCCGACAACCTGATCGCCGACGGCGAGCACCCCGCCCTGATCGACCTGGAGTGCCTGCTCTACCCGCGGGTGCAGGCGCCGCCGGTGCTCAGCCCCGGCCAGCACGGCCTGCTGGACGAGCTGGAGTCCACCGTGGTGCGCACCGCGATGGCCTTCCAGGCGTGGACGCCCGCCAAGCACTCCGGCGCCCTCGACATCGGCTGCCTCTCCCGGATCGGCAGCCTGGAGGTCGCCCCCGGCGTCCCCGCGCTGCCGCTGCCCCCGTACCGGCCCGTCCACGACGGCGAGACCGCCGACCCGTGGCAGTACACCGAGGAGCTGACCGCCGGCTACCGCGAGATGCACGCCGCGCTGTACGCGCTGCGCGGCGAACTCGCCTCCGCGGACGGCCCGCTGGCGCCCTTCCGGGGCATCTGGGTGCGCTACATCTGGCGGCACACCTGGGACGGTTACAAGATCGTCCGCGCCTCGACCAGCCCGCTCGCCCTCGACAGCGGCGCCACCCGCGAGACGGTCATCGCCGGAGCCCTGCACGGCGCCGTCACCGCCCGGGCCGGCGACCCCGGCCGCGGCGACCTGCTGGACGTCGTCCTCGCCGAACTCGACTCCTACCGCGTCCTCGACATCCCGTTCTTCCGCTCGCTCACCACCTCCACCTCGGTCTTCACCGCCGACGGCCGGGAGATCCCCGGGCACTTCCAGGGCACCGGCTGGCAGCGCCTCCAGCACCGGGTCGCCGAACTCGACACCTTCGACCTCGACACCCACCTCGCCGTCCTCACCGGCTGCATCGACGCCGCCCGGGCCGGCACCGAACTGCCCGCCCCGACCGCCGCCCGGCCCCGCCGCACCACCACACCCGGCTCCGGCGAACTCCTCGGCCACGCCGTCGCCGTCGGCGACCGCATCCTCGCCGACCGGCGCGGCCACGGCTGGCTCGGCCAGAGCTGGTACCCCGGCACCGGGCTGCGCCAGGTCGAGGTGCTCGGCCTCGACCTCGTCACCGGCACCCCCGGCCTCGCCGTCCTGCTCGCCGAACTCTGGGCCGCCACCGGCGAACCCCGCTTCCACCGCGCCGCCCTGCACGCCCTCACCACCGCCGCCGACCTCATCGACCCGGACTCCCCGCGCGGCTTCGCCTTCGCCGCCGACACCCGGCTCGCCGCCGGCGCCCCCGTCCCCGGCGGACTGGCCGGCCCCGGCTCGCTGATCCACGCCCTCGCCCGGGCCGGCGTCCTGCTCGGCGAACCCGAACTCCTCGCCCGCGCCCGGGCCCTGGTGCCCGGCGCACTCGCCGTCGCCACCCCCGCCGACCCCCGCCCCGGACGCCCCGCCCGCACCCCGCGGCCCGACACCCCGATGGGCACCGCCGGCCTGCTGCTCAACCTGCTGCGGCTGCGCCGCGCCACCGGCCCCGGCCACGCGCCGACCGAGGACGGCATCCGCACCCTGGCCGCCGCGGCCCTCGACCACCTCGCCGCAGGTCCGGACGAGGAGCCGGCCGACAACGGCTTCCTCGACCTCGTCCCGGCCGGCCCCGACTCGGTCGCCGCCGCCCTCGCCCGCACCCTCGCCGAGGCACCCGGCCTGCTCGCCGCCCCCGAGACCGTCCGCGAACGCCTCCGCGGCCACCGCTTCGCCACCGCCACCCGGGCCGGCCGGCTCGCCTGCCTGGACACCGCAGTCTCGCTCGGCGCCGGCACCGTCGACCCCGCCGAACTCGGCGCCCTCACCCCGCCGGTCGGCGCCGCGCAGATCGCCGGCCGTACCACCCGCGACCTGATCGCCACCGCCGGCGAGGCGCTCACCGCCGCCGAGGCCGGCCTGCTGCACACCGTCCCCGACGGCGCCGACGCACTGCTGCCCGGCCCGTTCTACGACGGCCGGGAGGCTGCCGGGCTGCTCGTCGGCGAGCTGATCGCCCGCCGCGCGGCCACCGGCCGCTGGCACCCCGACCGGGCCGCCGACGACCGGATCAACCTCGGCGCCCTGGACGGCACCGCCGCCCTCGGACTGCTGCTGCTGCGCCTGCTCGACCCCGCCACCGCCCCGCTCGCCACCCTGCGCTGACCGCCCGAGACCCGAGGGACCGCCATGTCCGACACCACCGCGATCGGCTTCAAACGCCACTACACCCCGTACGTCGTCGACGGCGAGGCCGTCTACCTGGTCTCCGAGCGCGGCGTCTGTGTGGTCGACGGCGTCCTCGCCCAGCGCCTCGCCCCGCTGCTGGACGGCACCCGCACCCCCGAGCAGATCGGCGCCGCGCTGGACGGCACCGTGCCCGCCGACAAGGTCCTCGGCGCCGTCGGCACCCTCCGCGACCGCGGCTACCTCGCCCCCGCCGGGCCCGTCGACGACCCGGCCGGCGCCGCCTACCTGGAGATGGCCGGCCTGGACGGCGCCGCCTCCTCCGCCGCCCTGCGCACCTCCCGCGCCCGGGTCGAGGTGTACGGCGACCTGGACCCGCAGCCCTTCCTCGACGCCCTCGCCGCCGCCGGCGTCACCGTCGACGAGAACGCCGGATTCACCGTCGCCCTCACCGAGGACTACCTGCACCCCGGCCTCGCCGACCGGGACCGCGCCGCCCGCGCGAGCGGACACCCCTGGCTGCTCGCCCGCCCGGTCGGCTCCATCGTCTGGGTCGGCCCGGTCTTCGTCCCGGGCCCCTCCGACGGTGCCACCGGCTGCTGGGAGTGCCTCGCCCACCGGCTCTCCGCCAACCGCCAGTCGCTCAGCTACCTGCAGCACCGGCTCGGCCAGGACACCCCGATCTCCACCGCCGGCGCCCACCTCGCCCCCACCCTCGGCACCGGCGCCCAGCTCGCCGCCCTGGAGGCCGCCAAGTGGCTCGCCGGGGTGCGCCCCGCGGAGCCGGTGGTGCTCACCTTCGACACCGTGCTGCTGGAGGCCGAACGCCACAAGCTGGTCCGCCGCCCGCAGTGCCCGGCCTGCGGCGAGGCCGGCCTGATGGCCGAACGCCAGCTCGCCCCCGTCGAGTTCACCTCCCGGCCGAAGGCCTTCACCGCCGACGGCGGCCACCGCTCCGCCTCCCCCGAGGACATGCTGGAGCGCTACCGGCCCCAACTCTCCCCGGTGACCGGCGTGGTGACCTCCCTGGTACCCGCCGCCCGCACCCCCACCGGCCTGCGGGTGTACGTCTCCGGGCAGAACCTCTCCCGGCAGAGCGGCGACCTGCGCCAACTGCGCACCGGCCTGCGCTCGGTGAGCTGCGGCAAGGGCCGCACCGACGTCCAGGCCCGGGCCAGCGCACTCGGCGAGGCGATGGAACGCTACTCCGGCGTCTTCCAGGGCGACGAGGCCCGCCGCACCGCCAGCTACACCGAACTCGGCGACGCCGCGATCCACCCCGCCCGCACCCTGCTCTACAGCGACCGCCAGTACGAGGATCGGGCCCGCTGGAACGCCCGCCGCTCGATGTTCAACACCGTCCCCGAGCGGTTCCGCGAGGACGACCGGATCGAATGGTCGCCCGCCTGGTCGCTCACCGATCAGCGCACCCGCTGGCTGCCCACCATGTCGCTCTACTACGGCTACCGGCACCGCCACGGCTTCTTCGCCGCCGGCGACTCCAACGGCTGCGCGGCAGGAACCTCCTTCGAGGACGCCGCCCTGCAGGGCTTCCTGGAACTCGTCGAACGCGACGCCGCCGCCCTCTGGTGGTACAACCGGGTCCAGCGGCCCGCCGTCGACCTGGACGCCTTCGGCGACCCGTACATCGCCGAACTCCGCGACATCTACGGGGGGCTGCGCCGAGAGATCTGGGCGCTCGACCTCACCTCGGACTTCGGCATCCCGGTGGTCGGCGCGTTCTCCCGGCGCCTGGACAAGCCCGCCGAGGACATCCTGATCGCCTTCGGCGCCCACCTCGACCCGCACATCGCGCTCACCCGGGCGCTCACCGAGATGAACCAGTTCCTCGGCCCCGTCGCCGGTGACGCCGAGGGCCGGGTCAACTACGCCGGCGCCGACCCCGAGCAGAAGGCCTGGTGGACCACCGCCACCGTCGCCGGCAACCCCCACCTGCTGCCCGACCCCGCCGCCCCGGCCGCCGGCCCCGGCCGGTGGGCGGAGCTCGCCGGCACCGACCTCGCCGACGACCTGCGGCTCGCCCAGCGCCTGGTCGAGGAACGCGGCATGGAGTTCCTGGTGCTCGACCAGACCCGCCCCGACGTCGGCCTGCCGGTCGCCAAGGTGATCGTCCCCGGCATGCGGCACTTCTGGGCCCGCTTCGCCCCCGGCCGCCTCTACGACGTGCCGCTCGCCCTCGGCTGGCTCGACCGGCCGACCCGGGAGGAGGACCTCAACCCCGTCCCGATCTTCATCTGACGACGTGCGGGCCGCCGTGCTGCTCGGCGGCCCGCCCCTCCCGGAGGAGGAACTCCGCATGACCGTGACCGAACAGCTCCCGCCCGACCTCGCGGCCGGCGGCGGCCCCCTGCGCACCCTGCTGCGGCTGCGCCCCGAGGTCGTCGTCACCGCCCAGGGCGACGACCTCGAACTCAGCCACCCCTGGGGCCGCCAGCGGGTCCACGCCCTCGGCGCCGACACCGTCGACCGGCTCGCCGAACTCACCCGCACCGAGGTCGACCTCGACGAACTCCCCGCAGGCGGCAGGCTGCTGCACCTGCTGCGGCGCTTCCCGTACCTGGTCACCACCACGCTCGCCGACCCGCTCGGCGTGCCGCTGGCCACCGCCGTCCCCATCGCCCGCTCGGCCGGCCTGCCCGGCCTCGGCCGGTCCGCCGACACCGCGGTGCTCTCCCGCTTCGCCTACCTGCGACGGCTGCCCGAGGAGCACGCCGGGGCCTGCGTCCTCGAATCGCCCACGGCGCCGTTCCGGCTCACCCTGCACCGGCCCGCCGCGGGCGCCTTCGTCGCAGCCGTCACCGCCTCCCGCTCGGTGGACGAGGCCGCCCTGCTGGCCGGCCTCGCCCCGGCCGCCGGACGCTCCCTCGCCGGACTGCTCGCCGGCGCGGGCTTCCTCGACGACACCGCCCAGGGCGAACCCCCGCTCTGGGACTTCCACGACCTGCTCTTCCACGCCCGCAGCCGCCCGGGCCGCCACGACTACCCGAGCGGCGGCGTCTTCGCCCACCCCGAGGTCGCCCAGCTGCCGGCGATCCCCGGCACCGGCCCGCGCGAGGAGGGTGCCGGCATCGACCTGCCCGTCCCCGACTGGGACGAGGTGCTCGCCCGCGACCCGGCCCTCTCCGAAGTCCTGGAGGGCCGCCGCTCGGTGCGCACCTACGCCGAGCGGCCCGTCACCCTCGACCAGCTCGGCGAACTGCTCTACCGGGTGGCCCGGGTCCGACGGGTGATCCCCGGCGACCCGGCCGACCCGCACGGCTACGACATCGTCGACCGGCCCTACCCGGCCGGCGGCGCCACCGGCGAACTCGAGGTCTACCTCTCGGTCGTCCGCTGCGAGGGGCTGGTGCCCGGGGTCTACCGGTACGACGCGGCCGCACACCGGCTCCGCCCGCGGCCCTTCTCCGGGCCCGGGGACGAGACCGCCTTCCGCGAGCTGATGACGGCGGCCTGGCGGGCGACCGGCTGCAGCGTCGACCCGCAGGTGCTCCTGACGGTGACCTCGCGGTTCGGTCGGCTCTCCTGGAAGTACAGCCAGATCGCGTACGCGTTGACGCTCAAGCACGTCGGCGTGGTCTACCAGACGCTGTACCTGGTGGCGACGGCCATGGGGCTGGCCCCCTGCGGCCTCGGCTCGGGTGACACCGACGCGGCCGCCCGCGCGCTCGGCCTGGACTGGACGGCGGAGTCCTCCGTCGGCGAATTCCTCATCGGCAGCCGCCCGTCCGACGTCCCCCGCACCGCCCACGGCTTCGCCGACATGGTCGCCGAGGCAAGGGGGTAGGGCCGAGCCCAACAGGGGCGCGGGGAACTGCGCAATTCGGA
>NZ_JBFBDW010000059.1:0-51351 GCF_040683455.1 Kitasatospora sp. NPDC093679 | reverse complement strand
CGGCGGGCCTGCCGGCCGGCAGGCCCGCCGCGCGGTCAGCCCAGCGGTTCGCGGCCCTTGCCGGGCGGGCCGGCGAAGGCCTGCACGATCGGCAGCCAGGCCCGTGCCGTGTCCCCGACCGCGGTCAGTGCGAGGTCGTCGAGGTGCCGCCGCCGGGTGGCGAGCAGGCAGAAGTCCAGTGCGGGGCCGGTGATCCGGTCGGCCGCGTCCTCGGCACCCCACGTCCACGACTCGCCCGCCGGTCCGGTGAGTTCGACCCGTACCGGCACCTGTGGCACGGGCAGGCCGTGCACCGAGAACGCGAACCCCATGGTCCGCACCCCCAGGTGCGCGATGTGCCGCAGCCGGGCGGTCGGCGGCCGGACGGCGCCCAGCGCGTCGGCGACGTCCTGCCCGTGCGCCCAGGTCTCCATCAGCCGGGCGGTGGCCATCGACGGCGCCTTCATCGGCGGCCCGAACCACGGCAGCCGGGTCTGCGGCGCGACGGCCGCCAGCGCCGCCGCGAGCTCCGCCCGGCCGGCCCGCCAGCGGCCGAGCAGCACCTCCGGCGGTTCTCCGGCGCCCTCCGCCGCGCCGCGCTCCACCACGTCGAACCCCGCCTCGAAGGCCTGCCGCGCCTCGGCGGTGAACCGCTCCGGGTCGCTCGCCGCGAGCAGCGACCAGCGGTCCGTCCAGGCCAGGTGGGCCAGCTGGTGGGCGATCGTCCACCCCTCGGCGGGGGTGGCCTTCGCCAGTCCCGCGGCGTCCAGGTCGGCCACCAGGGCGTCCAGTCCGTCGCTCTCCGCCGCGAGGTCCGCGAGCAGCGCGGTGATGTCGGCCATCCGTCTCCCCTTCTCGTCCATGTCCCGTGGTGCGGGCAGGCCCATCCTGCTGCCGCACGTCTCCCCGAACCAGGGGGCCCGTGTGAGAATCGCCCGGTGAGGAGCGCAGCCCCCGAACCCCCGGACACCCGCGCCGCCGAGCTGGTCCGCTCCGCGGTGCTCGCGGACCTGGCCCGCCGGGTGGTCGCCGACTGCGGCGCGGACGTCGGCCTGGTCGGCGTGCCCGACGCCCGGGGCGCCCAGGACGCCGAGGACGCCATGGTGCTGCGCCACTGGGCCGGCACCCGGGCCGACCTGCTGCACAACCTCCGGGTGCCGGCCGGCACCGGCCTCGGCGGCCGGGCCCTCGCCGAACGCGCGCCCGCCTGGGTGCCCGACTACCGGGCCGCGACCACCATCTCCCACCACTACGACGCGGCGGTCGGCGCCGACGACCTGTACGCGATGCTCGGCGTGCCCCTCGTCCACGACGGTGCGGTGCACGGCGTGGTGTACGCGGCGCTGCGCACCGTGGTGCCGTTCGGCGACGTGCGGATCGGCGCGGTCGCCGAGCTGGCCCGGACGGCCACCAGGGCGCTGGCCGGCGCCGCGGCCTGGGGCGGCCGGGCGGCCGGCCGCTCCGCGGAGGCGGGGCTCACCCCGCGCGAGCACGAGGTGCTGCGGTGGGCGGCGACCGGCCGGACGAACCCGGAGATCGCCGCCCGCCTCGGCCTCAGCAGCCACACCGTGACGGGCTACCTGAAGAGCGCGATGCACAAGCTCGGCGCCCGCAACCGGGTCGAACTGGCCGTCGCCGCCCGCGAGTGGGGCATCCTCGCCTGACCCGGCGGTGTTGACGGCCGGTCAGTTGACGCCGCGCTCCCGGCCGGACCAGTACGGCTCGCGCAGCCGGAACTTCTGCAGCTTGCCGGTGGCGGTGCGGGCCAGCGCGGTGCGGAACTCCACCGAGGTGGGCGACTTGTAGCCGGCCAGCCGCTGCTTGCAGTGCGCGATCAGCTCGGCCTCGTCGGCCTCGGCACCCTCGCGGAGCACCACCAGCGCCTTGACGGTCTCGCCCCACTTCTCGTCGGGCACGCCGATCACCGCGACCTCCTCGACCGCCGGGTGCCCGTACAGGCAGTCCTCGACCTCGATCGAGGAGACGTTCTCGCCGCCCGTGATGATGACGTCCTTCTTGCGGTCGGAGATGGTGAGGTAGCCGTCGGTGAGGGTGCCGCCGTCCCCGGTGTGGAACCAGCCGTCCTGCAGCGCGGCCGCCGTCTCGTCGGGACGCTCCCAGTAGCCCTCCAGCACGGTGTTGGAGCGGACGAGGACCTCGCCCTGCCCGTCCACCCGCACGGTGGTGCCGAGCGCGGGCGCACCGGCCTGCACCAGCTTCTCGGCGCGTTCGGCGGGCGGCAGGGCGTCCCACTCGGCGCGGGTGCGGTTCACGGTGACCGCGGGCGAGGTCTCGGTCAGCCCGTAGAGCTGCATGAACTCCCAGCCCAGTTCGGCCTCGACGCGCTGCACCACGGAGGTCGGCGGGGGAGCGCCGGCCACCACCATCCGCACCCGGTCCCGGCCGGGCACAGGCCCGTCCCAGGTCTCGGCGGCGGCGAGCACGGCGGCGACCACCGCGGGCGCGCCGCACAGGAAGGTCACCCCGTGCTGCTCGATCCGGCGCAGGATCTCGGTGCCGTCGACCTTGCGCAGCACCACGTGCTTGCCGCCGACGCCGGTGATCACGTAGGGCAGGCCCCAGCCGTTGGCGTGGAACATCGGCAGGGTGTGCAGGTAGACGTCCCGGTCGCCGGCCCCGAAGTGCAGGCCCATCAGCGTGGCGTTCAGCCACAGGTTGCGGTGGGTGAGCCGGACCCCCTTGGGGCGCGCGGTCGTTCCGCTGGTGTAGTTGATCGTCGCGGTGTCCGACTCGGCGACGGGGTGCCGCACGGGCTCGCGGTCGAAGGCGTACAGCTCCCGGTCGCTCTCCGTGCCGAGGACGAAGCGGTGCTCGACCGGCACCCCGGCCAGCGCGTCCGCCACCTCCGGGTCCATCAGCAGCACCGAGGCGCCGCTCTGCTCGACGATGTAGGCGACCTCCTCGGCCTTCAGCCGGAAGTTCACCGGCACCAGCACCCGGCCGAAGCCGCTCACACCGAAGAAGGAGGTCATCAGGCGGGCGGAGTTCTGCGAGACGACGGCCACCCGCGCGCCGGGCCCGACCCCGAGCCGGTCGAGGCCGGCGGCCTGGGCGCGGGCCAGTTCGGCCGTCCTGCGGTAGGTCACCTCGCCCCAGGACCCGGCCGGCTGCACCGGCTCGTCGACGATCCCGATCCGGTCGCCGTACACCTGCTCGGCCCGGTCGAGGAAGTCCATCACGGAGAGTGGAGTCTGCATGGGGCCACTGTGCCCGCGGCCCCGGCGCCCGGACACCCCCGATCGGGGGTGTTACGCACAACGGCGTACCCCGTCGCCGGCCCGCCCCGGGCGGCCGCACCGCCGCGTGCGACGGCGCCGCGCGTTGCAGCGCCGCGGCGGACGGGCCCGGACCCATGCTGGGGGTGAGACGCGGCCGGACGGAGAGGCGGGCACACCATGGCGAGGATCGCGGTCTTCGGCGCCAACGGGTCGATCGGCCGGTGCATCGTCACCGAGGCGCTCGTCCGCGGGCACCGGGTCACCGCGGCCGTCCGCGACCCCGCCCGGTACCAGGGGCTCACCCCGGAGGTCACCCGCGGCGACGTGCTCGCCGCCGAGGACGTCACCCGGGTCGCCGAGGGCCAGGACGTCCTGGTCAGCGCGGTCGGCGGCGGGGACGGTCCGGGCACCCGGCGGCTGGTCGAACCGGCCGCCCGGGCCCTGGTCGCCGGTCTGCGTGCGCTCGGCTCGGCCGCCCCGCGGCTGATCGTCGTCGGCGGCGCCGGGAGCCTGGAGACCGCACCCGGCGTCCGGGTCTGGGACACCCCCGGTCTGACGGCCGACGTGCGGCAGATGATGCACGCGCACGGCGAGGCCCTCGCCTTCCTCCGCACCGTCGCCGACCTGCAGTGGACGGTGCTCAGCCCGGCCGCCGACCTCCGCCCGGGCGAACGCACCGGGCACTACCGCACCGACACCGACCGGCTGGTGATCGACGCCGAGGGCCGCAGCGCCGTCAGCATCCCCGACTTCGCGGTCGCCCTGGTGGACGAGATCGAACAGCCCCGGCACCTCGGCGAGCGCTTCACCTGCGCCCACTGAGGGGCCGTCGGGCCGGGCGCGGTGTTCAGCCGATCTGCACCGAGCGCTTGGCCAGGCCCATCCAGAAGCCGTCGATCACGCTGCGCTGGGTGCCGAGCTCGGCCTCGCCGGCGCCCAGGGTCACGAACAGCGGGGCGAAGTGCTCGGTGCGCGGGTGGGCGAAGCGGCCGGCCGGCGCCTTGCGCTCGAAGTCGAGCAGCGCGTCCACGTCCTTCGCCTCCAGGGCGCGGCGGCCCCAGTCGTCGAACTCGGCCATCACCGAGGAGACCCGGCCGTCGGTGCTGAGCGCCCGCAGGTTGTGGGTGAAGAAGCCGCTGCCCACGATCAGCACGCCCTCGTCGCGCAGCGGGGCGAGCCTGCGGCCGATCTCCATCAGCCGCTGCGGGTCGAGGGTGGGCAGCGACACCTGCAGCACCGGGACGTCCGCGTCCGGGAACATCTCCACCAGCGGCACGTACGCGCCGTGGTCGAGGCCGCGGTCCGGGATGTCCTGCACCGGCATGCCGGCGGTGCGCAGCAGCTTGCGCACGCTGTCCGCGAGGGCGGGCGCGCCGGGCGCCGCGTACTGCACCCGGTAGTAGTGCTCGGGGAAGCCCCAGAAGTCGTAGACCAGCGGGACGGGGGTGGTGGCGCCCAGCGCGAGCGGGGCCTCCTCCCAGTGCGCGGACACCATGAGGATCGCGGTGGGCCTGGGCAGGTCGGCGGACCACGCGGCGAGCTGACCGGGCCAGACCGGGTCGTCGGCGAGCGGCGGCGCGCCGTGCGAGAGGTAGAGGGTGGGCATGCGCCCGGGGGCTGCGGTGCTCATGGTGGTCGTCCTCCGTGGCCTGTCACCAGTGGTTCAAATTTTAACCACCTGGTGTCGACGGTACACCCTCATTCAAATTTGAACAACCACGGTACGATCGACCCATGGACGAACCCCGTTGGCTGAACGAGAACGAGATGGCCGCCTGGCGCGGTTTCGTCGCCGCCACCAACCTCGTCGCCCGTCACCTCGAACGCCAGCTCAAGGAGGACGCCGGCCTCTCCCACACCCAGTACGAGATCCTCGTCCAGCTCTCCGCCGCCCCCGACGGCTCGCTGCGGATGACCGACCTCGCCGACCGCCTCCTCACCTCCAAGAGCGGCCTCACCTACCAGGTCGGCCAACTCGAACGCAGCGGCCTGGTCTCCCGGCGCTCCTGCCCCAGCGACGTCCGCGGCGTCTTCGCCGAGATCACCGACCAGGGCTGGGAGGCACTGCGCGCCGCCGCCCCCGGCCACGTCGCCGCCGTCCGCGAGGCGCTCATCGACGTCCTCACCCCCGCCCAGCTCACCGGCCTCGCCGACAGCCTCGGCACCGTCGCCGCCCGGCTGCGCCCCCGCACCGACTGACGCGGCCCCGGCCGTCCTCAGCGGCGCCCCGCACCCGCGGCGGCCCGGGGGCGGGCGGCCGGGGCCCGCTCCGGCCCGGCCCCGGGCGCGCGGAGGAGGGCGGCGCGGAGGTCGACGAGGCCGGTCCGCAACTGGTCGTCCCGGCGGACGTCTGCGGCGCCCGCTACGTCAGCGGCATCACCGAAGTCCGGCTCGGCGAGCCGGTCCACTAGGGGTGGCGATGCCGGGGCGCAGGAATTGTCAACCCGCCAGGGGCGCGGGGAACTGCGCAATTCGGATGGGGCCCGCCGTGCGGAACAGGGTGAGCCCGAATCGCCAGGAGCACCACCCCGGACTGCGCAGTTCCCCGCGCCCCTGGTGGTGTACCCAATGACCGTGGGTTCGGGCCGGGTCAGGCGGCGTCGAGGGAGACCTCGGTCGACTTGATCAGGGCGATCACCGGGGTGCCGGCGGTCAGCCGCAGTTCGTCGGCGGCGTCCGCGGTGATCGCGGCGGTCAGCTCCACGCCCCCCTCGACCGCGATCCGCACGCTCGCCATGGCCGGGCCCGCCGTGACCCCGGAGACCGTGCCGGGCAGCCGGTTGCGGATGCTGAGTCCGCTGACCGGTCCGGTGGCCAGTGCCACCTCGGTTGCCTTCACCAGGACGTTCACCCGGCTGCCGGTCTCCAGGCCGAGTTCGCGGACGGCCTCGGCGGTGACGGCCGCGGTGAGTTCGCGGCCGCCGTAGACGTCGACCCGGACGGTGGCCATCACCGCGCCGGTGGTGATGCCGGCGACGGTGCCGGGGATGCGGTTGCGGATGCTCAGGCTCATGGGCGGGGCTTCCTCGGCGGTCGGGAGTCGTGGGCGGAGGGGGTCAGCCGAGGGCCGCGGCGCGGACGCAGAGCACGTCCGGCAGGTGCGAGGCGAGCAGCGACCAGCGGTCGCCCTCGTCCGCGCTGCCGTACACCTCGCCGTTGCGGTTGCCGAAGTACACCCCGGCGGGGTCGGCGTCGTCGGTGCACAGGGCGTCCCGCAGCACCACGCCGTAGTGGGGTTCGTCCGGGAGGCCGTCCGAGAGCGGGTGCCAGGTCCCGCCGGCGTCGCGGGTGCGGAAGACCCGGCAGCGGTTGTCCACGGGCAGCCGGGAGTAGTCGGCGTTGAGCGGGAAGAGGTAGGCGGTGCCGGCGGTGCGCGGGTGGGTGGCCAGGCCGAAGCCGAACACCGCGGGCAGGCCGCCCCCGATGTCCGTCCAGCTGCCGCCGTCGTCCTCGCTGCGGTAGACGCCGCCGTGGTTCTGCAGGTAGAGCCGGCCGGGTTCGCCGGCGTCCCGGGCGACCTTGTGCACGCACTGCCCGAACTCCGGGTAGTGGTCGGGCAGGAACTCGGCGCGGATGCCGGTGTTGGACGGGGACCAACTGGCCCCGCCGTCCTTCGTCCGGTAGACGCCGCCGGTGGAGACGGCGACGGTGACGGCCCGGGCGTCGCGCGGGTCGGTGAGCACGGTATGCATGCCCTGGCCGCCGAAGCCGGCGTTCCACTCGGTGCGCTGCGGGTGGTCCCAGAGCGCGCGGACGAGTTCGAAGGTCTCGCCGCGGTCGGTGGAGCGGAACAGCGCGGCGGGCTGCGTCCCGGCGTACACGACGTCGGGCGCCTCCTCGCCGGCCGGCTGCAACTGCCAGACCCGTTCCAGCGAGGTGCCGGTGTCCTCGGGGAAGCGCACGGCGGGCCGGGTCGGCTCCTGCCAGGTCGCGCCGAGGTCGTCGGACCACCAGACGGACGGGCCCCAGTGGCTGGAGTCGGCGCCCGCCAGCAGCCGCACCCGGCCGCCGCGGCGGTCGACGGCGACCGAGTAGACGGCGTTCATCGGGAAGTGGGGCCCGCTGAACTCCCACTTCTCGCGGTCGGAACTGCGGCCCAGGAAAAGGCCCTTCTGCGTTCCGACGGCCAACAGCACCTCGGTCATGCGCACCACCCGGTGAACGATCGCTGCCCCTGCGCCAGTCTCCTCCGGGCCCGGCACCGGCGCACGTCACCGCGCCGGTGCCGGGCACCCGTCCCGGCTACTCGCCGTCGCGCCAGGCCTCCAGCAGCCGCAGCCAGACCTCGCTCACCGTCGGATAGGAGGGCACCGCGTGCCAGAGCCGGGCGACCGGCACCTCGCCGACCACCGCGACCGTTGCTGCGTGCAGCAGTTCGGCGACGCCCGGCCCGACGAAGGTCGCGCCGACCAGCACCTCCCGGTCGAGGTCGACCACGATCCGGGCCCGACCGGTGTACCCGTCGGCGTACAGCTTGGCGCCGGCCACCGCACCGAGGTCGTGGTCGACGGCCCGGACCCGCAGCCCGGCCTCCTCGGCCGCGGCCAGGCTCAGCCCGACGGACGCGGCCTCCGGCTCGGTGAACACCACCTGCGGCGCCCCGGCGGTGTCGGCGGTCGCGCTGTGCGCACCCCAGCGGCCGCCGTCGATCCGCTCGCCGCGGGCCCGGGCCGCGATCGCCGCCCCGGCGATCCGCGCCTGGTACTTGCCCTGGTGGGTCAGCAGCGCCCGGTGGTTGAGGTCGCCCGCCGCGTACAGCCAGCCGCCGGGCACCCCGGTCACCGTGCAGCCGTCGTCCACCTCGGGCCATGAGCCGGGCGTCAGACCGACGCTCTCCAGGCCCAGTTCGGCGGTGTTCGGCCGACGGCCGGTGGCGAACAGCACCTCGTCCGCGACCACGGTGGAGCCGTCCGCGAGGTCGATCCGCACCTCGCCGTCCCGGTGCACCCCGGTGACCTCGGCCTGCCGGATTTTGACGCCCGCGGCGGACAGCCCGTCCGCGACCAGCTCCCCGGCGAACGGCTCCATCCGGCCGAGCAGCGGCCCGCGGGCCAGCAGCACGACCTCGCTGCCCAGGGACCGCCAGGCGGCGGCCATCTCGACCGCGACCACCCCGCCGCCGACCACCGCGAGCCGCGGCGGCACCTGCTGGGCCGAGGTCGCCTCCCGGCTGGTCCACGGCCGGGCCTCGGCGAGCCCCGGCAGGTCGGGCAGCGCGGGCAGGCTGCCGGTGCACAGCGCGACCGCGTGGCGGGCCGTCAGCACCCGTCCGCCGTCGACCTGCACCGTCCGCTCGCCGATCAGCCGGCCGTGGCCGCGGACGAGGTCGATGCCGACCCCGTCCAGCCAGGCCACCTGGTCCTCGTCCTTCCAGTGGTCGGCGAAGGAGTCCCGGCGGGCCAGCACCGCCGCGGCGTCCAGCCCCGCGCCGACCGACACCCCCGCGACCGCCCGGGCGTGCGCGGCCGCCGTGCCCGGGCGCAGCAGCGCCTTGCTGGGCATGCACGCGTAGTACGAGCACTCGCCGCCGACCAGGCCGCCCTCCACCACGACCGTCCGCAGCCCGGCCGCAGCCGTCCGGTCGGCCACGTTCTCGCCGGTGGAGCCTCCGCCGACCACCACCACGTCGTACTCGTCCGCCGTCGTCACCCGTACCCCTCGCTCTCACCCGCCGCCGTCGGTCCCGGCCCATCCTGCCCCCTGCCGGCCGCCCGGGCCCGGACCAACGCGACCGCGGAGCGCTCGCAGCGGCGGGCGGGGGCGCCAGGTGCACCCGAGCCTGCCCCCGCCCGCCGCTCCCACACCTCAGGGCGACTCAGCGCACGGCCGCTGCCGGCTCCGCGGGCTCCCGCATCAGCCGCTGCGGGCGGCGCACCAGCAGGTAGCCGAGCCCGGTGAGCGTCACCACGCCCGTCCCGAGCACGGCCGCCCACACCTGGTACCAGGGCGCTCCGGGCGGGGCGAGCAGGGCCCGCGGCCAGCAGATGTTGACCACCTCCAGGCCCGTCCACAGCACGGCGAGCGCGTTGAGCGCGGTGCCCCAGCGCCCGTACGAGACCTCGCCGGCCGGGCGCCAGGTGCCGCGCAGCCGGGCGACCAGCGCCACCGCCGTGAGCAGGAAGAACGGCAGGAAGGTCGCGGCGGTGCCGAAGGCGATCAGTGAGCCGATCGCCGTCGACTCCAGGCCGAGCGGCAGCGCCGCGCAGCTGACCAGGGTGGCCGCGACCAGGCCGCCGATCGGCGCCTGGTGCCGGTTGACCTTGCGAACCTGGGCCGAGAACGGGAAGACCCCGTCGCGGGCCAGCGAGTACAGCCCGCGGGCGGCGCCGCCCTGCGAGGCCATCAGGCAGGCGGTGAAGCTGACCAGCACCACCACGACGAACGGCTTGGCCGACCAGTCGCCGAAGCCGGCGGTGACCGCGGTGGTCACCGGGTCGAGGTCGGTCCCGGCGACGACGGCGGCCGGGTCGGGGTGGGCCAGCGGCACGGCGACGGCGTTGAGGATCACCACCAGTCCGACGCCGAGCAGCGACCACCGCATCGCCCGCGGCACCTGCCGGGCGGCGTCCTTGGTCTCCTCGGCGGTGGAGACGCAGGCGTCGAAGCCGATGAACGCCCAGCCGCCGACGGCGACCACCGCGAGGAAGGACATCGGCGTGCCGGTGCCGGTGGCCGCCGGTGCGCCCAGGGTGTCGGTGAGCAGTCCGAGCCCGTGCTCGCGGAAGAACAGCAGCAGGGCGAGGCCGACCAGCACCGAGGCGATCGCCTCCGCGGCGATGCCCAGCGCGACGAACCGCCGCAGCAGGTTGATCCCGTACGCGTTGACCAGGGTGCAGCAGAGCATGAAGCCGAGCGCGGTCAGCACCAGCTGCGGGGGCGTCGGGGTGGCGCCGAACAGCGCGAAGAACCAGGGCGCGGCGAGGTAGGCGACGGTGGTGTTGGCGAACATCACCGCGAACTGCCAGAGCCAGCCGGTCAGCCAGGCGAAGGTGGGCCCGGCCAGCCGGCGGCTCCACTGGTAGGCGCCGCCGGCGAGCGGCCACTGCGAGGCGAGCTCGGAGTACACGCAGACCACCAGCAGCTGGCCGAGCAGGCAGACCGGCAGGGCCCACACCCAGGCGCCGCCGGCCACGCCCATGCCCACCTGGGCGACCGCGTACAGGCCGACCACGGGGGAGACCACGGCGAAGCCCATCGAGATGTTGCCGAGCACGCCGAGGCTGCGCCGCAGCTCCTGCCGGTAGCCGAGCGCCGCCAGCCGGTCGGCGTCCGCCGGCCCGTCCGGCCGGTTCGTTCCGGTGGCTCTGCCGGCCCGTGGGGGAGTGGTCGTCATGCGTCCGCCTCGCCGTCTCGATCCAAAAACTAACTTAGTTAGTTATGGACCGTAGCCCCGACCCGGCGGTAACGGAAGCCCCCGACACCAGGCTGTAACGTGGCCGCTCGACCGGTACGCGCGAACAGGGGACGGAACACGTGGGGCGACCGACCAGGCCGATGCTCAGCAGGCAGGCGATCGCCGAGGCCGCCCTGGACGTCGTCGACACCGCCGGCCCCGACGGCCTCACCATGCGCGCCCTCGCCGACCGCCTCGGCGTGAAGGCCGCCTCGCTCTACAACCACGTCTCCGGCAAGGACGACCTGCTGGACGACCTCGCCGCCCTCGTCAACGCCGAGATCGACCTCGCCCCGCTCGGCGACCCCGACTGGCGCCGCGGCCTCGCCCGCTACGCCCACGGCTACCGGGCCGTCTTCCTGCGCCACCCCAACACCATCGCGCTGCTCGCCCGCCGCCGGGTCGAGGCCGACCGCCAGCTGCTCACCTACGACGCCCTGCTCGCCGCCCTCGGCCGGGCCGGCCTCGACCCGGCGGACGCCGCCGAGGCCGCCGCCGCCCTCGACTACCTGGTGCTCGGCTCCGCCCTGGAGACCTTCACCGCCGGCTTCACCCGCGGCGCCGCCGAGTACCGCCCCCGCCACCCCGCCCTCGCCGGCGCCCTCGAAGCCTCCGCCGCCCGCGGTCCCGGCCTCGACGACCGCGGCTTCGACCTCGCCCTGCGCCTGCTGCTGGACGGCCTCGCCGCCCGCACCGCCCGCTGAGCACCCGCCCCGGACGGACACGGCTGCGCCCCCGGACCGACGGTCCGGGGGCGCAGCCGTCGTCGTACGGGGAAGCGGCGGGGCTCAGGCCCGGGAGGCGGCCTCCGCCTCCGCGCGGGCCTTCGCGACCTTCGCGTGCACCTCGGCCATGTCCAGCCCGCGGGCCTGGCCGATCAGGTCCTCCAGCGCCGGCTCGGGCAGCGCGCCCGGCTGCGCGAACACCAGCACGCCCTCGCGGATGATCGCCAGCGTGGGGATCGACTGCACGTCGAACGCCGCCGCGAGCTCCTGCTGCGCCTCGGTGTCGACCTTGGCGAAGACGAGGTCCGGGTGACGCTCGGAGGCCTTCTCGAAGACCGGACCGAACATCCGGCACGGACCGCACCAGGCCGCCCAGAAGTCGATCAGCACGAAGTCCTTGCCCTCCGCGCCGGGAACGATCTCGTCGAAGTTCGCCGTGGTCAGCTCGACCGTGCTCATGGTGTCCTACCTGCCCTTCGGGAGTGGTCCGGTGGCGTCAACCCCGCCCGGCCCCGAGGTATTCCAAAAAAAGTTTCGCGACCCGTTGAGTCGATCCGGCGCCGCGCCCGTACTCCTCGGTGTGGGCGCGGGGAGAGCGCCCGACGAAACCTGACTCACACCGTGGGGGAAACAGCCATGCCCGACTTCCGCCGTACCGCCCTGCTCGCCGCCTCGGCCGCCGCCGCGATCGCCCTGGTCACCGCCTGCGACCCGAGCGGCACCACCGACACCGCGGGCGGCACCACCGCCCCCGCCGCGAGCGCGCCCGCCAACCCGTCGGAGCCGTCCTCGTCCGCCCCGTCGGCGCCCGCGGGCGGCGGCACCGGGCTGCAGACCGCGAACTCCTCGACACTCGGCACCATCGTCACCGACGGCAGCGGCTACACGCTGTACCGCTTCGACAAGGACACCGCCAAGCCGCCGGTGTCCAACTGCAACGGCGACTGCGCCAAGCTCTGGCCGCCCGTGATGGCGAGCGACAACCCGCAGCTCAAGGGCATCGACGCCAAGCTGGTCTCCACCGTCACCCGCGCCGACGGGAGCAAGCAGGTCACCCTGAACGGCTGGCCGCTCTACCGCTACACGCCGGACACCAAGCCCGGCGACACCAAGGGCCAGGGCGTCAAGGGCACCTGGTGGGCCGTCACCCCGACCGGCGGCAAGGCGGCGGCCGCCGCCTCGCCCGCCACCGGCGGCTACGGCTACTGAACCGCCCGGAGCCGTCGAGGGGTCGCCGACACCGGCTCCCGTCGGCGGCCCCGCCCGGCGGCACCGCCGCGCCGACCGGGGGCGGCGCGGCCCGCAGGTCGGGTGCGGCGCGGGCGCCCGCGCCGCACCCACCACCCATATCGACAGGATCCGGCCCCGACTTGAGGCCCCGGACACCGCGGCGGACACCCCGCCCCGGGCCCGACTGTCCCGAACCCGTCCCGGCCAGGTCGCGACCCCGTCCCAGCACCCGTCCGACCCCGGCAACGTCTCGACCTGGAGGTGCACGTGCGCAAGGATGGCGCCGTGACCGAGCATCCGTACCGACGGAGGGCGGACGCGGGAGGTCCGCCCTCCGGCGGCCCGGCCCCGGCGCCCGACGAAGAGCTGATGCGTGCCCTCTACCGGGACCACGCCGGCCCGTTGTTCGGCTTCGTGCTGCGCCTTGTCGGCGGCGACCGGCAGCGCGCCGAGGACGTGGTGCAGGAGACGCTGGTCCGCGCCTGGCGCAACATCCACCGTCTCGACGAGGCCGCCACCGGGTCGCTGCGCCCCTGGCTGGTCACCGTCGCGCGGCGGATCGTGATCGACGGCCACCGCAGCAGCATGGCCCGGCCGCGCGAGGTCGACCCCGCGCCGCTGGAGCTGCTGCCCGCCGAGGACGAACTCGAGAAGGCACTGCGGCTGATGACCATCTCCGATGCGCTCGACGACCTGACCGAAGCGCACCGCGAGGTCATCGTCGAGACGTACCTCAAGGGGCGTACCGTCAACGAGGCCGCCGCGGAGCTCGGCATCCCCGCGGGTACGGTCAGGTCGCGCATCTTCTACGGGCTGCGTGCCCTGAAGATCGCGCTGGAGGAGCGAGGAGTGACATCGTGACGTCGCACCACGGGCAGCACGTCGACGTCGGCGCGTACATCCTCGGCGTCCTGGACCCGGAGGACCTCGAAGCCTTCGAGCAGCACCTGGCCGGCTGCGCGGTCTGCGCCGCCGAGATCGACGAACTCTCCGGGGTGGCACCGCTGCTCGCCGAACTCGCGGAGGCCGGTCCGGTCGCCGCGCCGCCCTCGCCGCAACTGCTCGACCGGCTGGTCGGCGAGGTCTCCGCGACCCGGAGGCGCAACCGCGTGCGCCGACTGGCGCTGGTCGCCGCCGCGGCGGTGCTGGTGGTCGGCGGCCCGCTGGCCACCCTGGCCGCGACCAGCGGTGAGACCCACACGCCGCCCGCCGCGACCGCGCAGTTCGCCGCCACCGACCCGGGTACGGGCGTCTTTGCCCAGGTCGGCGTCGAGCCGAAGAAGTGGGGCAGCAGCATCAGCCTGTCGCTCTCGCACGTCAGCGGGCCGCAGGTCTGCGACCTGGTCGCGGTCTCCCGCACCGGCGAGCGCCAGACCGTCACCACCTGGTCGGTGCCGCCGACCGGCTACGGCACCGACGCGCTGCAGACCACCGGCGGAGCCGCACTCGCCCCCGGCGACATCGACCACTTCGAGGTCCGCACCCTCGACGGCAACCACCTGCTGGTCTCCGTCCCGGCGAAGACCGCCTGAACCACCCGTCCCCCGCCCCGGCCGGCACCGCGCCCACCCGGCCGAGGCGGGTCCCTGCGTGCCCGCCGCCGCTCAGGGCCCGGTGGTCGTGCTCAGTCGCCGCTGAAGGTGCGGCGCAGCAGGGCCGCGATCCCCGCCGGGTCGGCCGGGTGGACGCGCCCGGCGAGGTAGCCGTCGGGACGGACGAGCACGGCCTCCGGGCTGCGGGCCCCGTACGCGGCACGGAACTCGTCCAGCCCGTCACGGACGGCCGGGACCCCGGGCGTGTCCGCCGTGGAGCCGGGCGCGAGCACGGCGTAGACGTCCAGCTCGCCGCGGGCCGCCTCGCGGCCCGCCTCCGCGCAGGCGCCCGGCAGGTCGGCCGGCGCGTCCGGGCCGAGGTAGAGCAACAGGGTGTGGTGCGGGCTGCGCAGCAGGTCGAACAGCCGCTGCGGGAAGGTCGCGAGGGGCTGGACGAGACCGCGGCAGTCCGGCGCCCGCTCGCCCGGCCGGACGGGGAGCACCGCGGCGCCGTCGGCCGCGGCGGCCGGGTCGATCAGCGGGCTGTCCGGGTAGCCCACCAGCAACTGGGCCTCGCGGCGCAGCAGCGTCGCCATGCCGTCGCCGCCGGGCCCGATGCCCGTGCGGGCGTGTCGGACGGTCCGCCCCACGACCTCCTCGCCGACCGGGCGGCGTTCGGCGCCGTAACTGTCGAGCAGGGCGTCCCCGGCGGCGCCGCGCAGCACCAGGGCGAGCTTCCAGGCGAGGTTGTAGGCGTCCTGGATGCCGGTGTTCATGCCCTGGGCGCCGGTCGGCGGATGGATGTGGGCGGCGTCCCCGGCGATGAAGACCCGGCCCTGCCGGTAGCGGTCGGCCAGCCGGTGGCTGATCCGGAAGACGGAGGACCAGCGCAGGGCTGAGACGGTCGCCGGCTGCGGCGAGAGCCGGTCGACGACGGCCTGCAGGTGCTCGACGCCGGGCAGACCGCCGGCGTCCAGGCCGTGCGCGATCCCGTCCCGGCCGGCGGCGTCGCTGACGAGCTCCGGCGCGGCGACCGTGGACATCCGGTAGCGGTTGTGGCCCGGCAGCGGGATCGCCACCAGCACGTCGTCGGGGGCGCCGTCCGGCCGGTGGCGCACCACCCGCACCCCGTACCCGGCGGGCATGTCCCAGTCGATCTCGACGTCGCCGAGCATGTACGACTCGGTGAAGGCGCCGCCGCCGAAGTCCAGGCCGAGGCCCTTGCGCACCGCGCTGTGCGCACCGTCGCAGCCGACCAGGTACCGGCAGCGGACGCGCTCGGCGCCGCCGCCCGGCGTCCGCAGCACGGCCTCCACGCCGTCCGGGTCCTGCTCGAAGGAGAGCAGTTCGCAGCCGCGCTCCACCCGGGTGCCGAACGTCTCCAGGTGCCCGGCGAGCAGTTCCTCGGTGGCGTACTGCGGCAGCGCCGCGAAGGCGTACGGCACGTCGGTGGGCAGGGCCAGTTCGATCCGCGGCTTCTCCTCGCCGTCGACCCAGCTCAGCTGGCCGTGCATCGGGACGGCCGCGGCGAGCACCTGCCGGGCCAGGCCCATGGTGTCCCAGACCTCCATGGTGCGGGGCTGCACGCCGACGGCCTTCGCGTAGCGCTGCGGCGAGGCCAGCCGGTCGACGATCCGGCACTCGGCGCCGTGCCGCCGCAGCTCCGCCGCGGCGGTGAGCCCGACCGGCCCGGCCCCGACCACCAGCACGTCCGTGTCCACCATGACCGGCTCCCATCCGCCGCGGGCGTCTCCTCGACTACCAGCGTGCGCACCCGGGACGGACCCCTGCCACTCGCGTGGGGCGGCGCCTCAGACGGTGGCGGTCGTGGCCCCGCGGGCGGTGAGGCGGCGCAGGGTGCGGGCGCAGTGGCGGGCGTAGAGCCGCTGGAAGACCGGCACGAGGGGCCCGGCGAGGCGGGTGAGGCGGGTGGCGGGGCGGCTGAAGGCGGTGACGGTGAACCAGACGGTGCCGTCGGCGGCGAGTTCGACGACGAAGGACTCCTCGCCGCACTCGGGGTGGCCGGCCAGGGTGCCGTAGGCGAAGCCGGTGCGGCGGGGCTCGTCGACGGCCAGGACGACCTCGCAGCGACCGGTGATCCGGGCCCGGCCCGGGCCGACCCCGCAGGTGACCCGGGTGCCGGGGACGGCCCGCGGCCCGTCCGCGCCGACCAGGACGCCGGCCGTGCGGTGCATCCGCCAGGTGGTGACGGCCAGGCCGGCGGCGGCGAAGTCCGCGGGCCCGCGGCCGACCGCCGTGCGGTGGCGCAGGTGGTGGTAGCCGGCCGGCAGCGGTCCCGGGCCGGCGGTGGCGCCGACCTCCGGGTAGCTGAGGGTCATCGGGCCTCCGTGGGAGGGGAGCGGTCCGGATGCGTCACCGCCGACCCTACGGGTGGAAGTGAACGCGTTCGAATCCGGGGGCCGCGGGCCCGGACGGTACCGCCCGGCCCGAGTTGGCGGGGCTCCGGGGCGCGGCGCACGCTGGAGGGGAAACCCCGGAGGTGGCCGCCATGATGCACACACTCGTCGGATGGCACATCGAGTTGGAGTTCCAGGAGGAGGGCGACCGGACGAAGGCCGTCGCGATGGTCCGCCTGTCGGACGGCACCGAGGTCCGCTCGCACGGCTTCAGCACCCGCCACCACGCCGACAGCCCGCAGCCCAGGGTGGGCGAGGAGGTCGCCGGCGCGCGCGCCCTCAACGACCTCGCCATGCAACTGCTGACCAAGGCGCACGGCGAACTCAAGGAGAGCGCCAAGGCCCCCGACCACCCGCTGATGTAGCCCGTCCGCGAAGGGCGCTACCCCGCGGAGCCGGCCACCGGCTCTGCGGGCAGCGGCGTGCCCGCGGCCGGCGCCACCGCCGGCCGGGAGCGTTCGGCGAGCCGCACCGCCGGCCCGACGGCCGCACCGGCCAGCGCGAACATCCCGCCCAGCACCAGCCAGCCCCCGGCCCCGCCGCCCAGCACCAGCGAGGTGAGCAGCACCGGGCCGACCATGCGGGCCACCGCCACGCCCGTGCCGAAGAAGCCCTGGTACTGGCCCTGGCGGTCGGCCGGCGCCAGGCCGAAGCCGATCTCCCACGAGCCGGCCGCGAGCATCATCTCGCCGGCCACCTGCAGCGCCGCCGCGACCAGCAGCACCGCCGCGGCCGCCCACGCCGGTCCGGCCGAGGACGAGACCGCGAAGGCCGCGCAGCAGGCCAGCAGCAGCACCCCGGCCCACCGGACGTAGCGGGCCGCCGCCGCGAGCGAGTCCACCCCGCGGGCCACCCGCACCTGGCAGAGCACCACCGTCAGCGTGTTCAGCACCAGCAGCGCGGCGGTCAGCCAGTCCGGTGCGGCCGTCCGCCCGACGATCCACAGCGGCACGATCAGCGACAGCAGCGGCATGTAGAGCAGCATCACCGTGTTGAGCAGCGCCAGCAGCGCGTACGGCCGGTCCCGCAGCACCGCCAGCCGCGGCTCGCCCGCCACCGCCGGCGACGGCGCGACCCCGGGCAGCCGGGAGAGCAGCACCGCCGCGGCGAGGAAGCTCAGCGCGTCCACCCCCAGCACCGCCCGGTACGCGAGCGGGGTGTCCAGGTGCAGCGCGGCGCCGCCCATCGCCGCCCCGACCGCCAGGCCCGCGTTGACCGTGGACTGCAGGTGGGCCCGGACCTCGGTGCGCCGGGCCGGCTCCACCAGGCCGGCGAGCAGCGCCTGCCGGGCCGCCCCCAGACCGCTCTGCGCACAGCCGTACAGCACGGCGGCCGCCAGGAACACCGGGAAGGATCCGGCCAGCAGGAACACCCCCACCGCGGCCGAGGTGGCCACCGCCAGCAGCGCGGCCACCCCGCGCGGGCCGCGCCGGTCGGCGAGGTGGCCGAGCGGCACGCCGGCCAGGGCGCCGGCCGCCCAGCCGAGGGTGAGGCCGAGGCCGATCTGCCCGGCGGACAGCCCGACCACCCGGGTGAAGTACAGCGCCGAGGTGACCAGGAAGGCGCCGTCGCCGAGCGCGTTGGTCAGCTGGGCGCCGGCCAGCCCGCGGGCCGGGCCCGGCGGCGGCAGCAGTCCTCGGTGCGGCATGGCGGTCCCTCCCGGCGACGGTGTCCGAGCCGACCCTAGGTCATGCCACCGACAATCGGGGCCGGTCGCGGCCCGCCGGGCCGGGGGCCGCCGGTCAGCCGGCGAGGCCGGCCAGCGGCACGGCCGGGTCGGCGAGCCGCTCCTCGTCCACCGTCCGCCCGGAGCGCACCAGTTCGCGGATCGGGTCGGTCACGTCCCAGACGTTGACGTTCATGCCGGCGAGCACCCGGCCGCCGGACGTCCAGAAGGCGATGAACTCCCGCCCCGGCACGTCCCCGCGGAACACCACCCGGTCGTAGCCGCCGGGCTCCACGTAGCCGGTGTACTCCATGCCCAGGTCGTACTGGTCGGTGAAGAAGTACGGCACCCGGTCGTACACCGCGTCCCGGCCGAGCATCGACTTCGCCGCGGTGGCGGGCTGGTTGAGGGCGTTCGCCCAGTGCTCGACCCGGATCGGCCGGCCGAACAGCGGGTGGAAGGCGTTGGCCACGTCGCCGGCCGCGAAGACGTCCGGGTGCGAGGTGCGCAGGTGCTCGTCGGTGCGGACCCCGTTGTCCACCTCCAGCCCGGCGGCCTCGGCCAGCTGCGCGTTGGGCTTGATGCCGACGCCGACGACCACCGTGTCGGCGGGCACCAGCGAGCCGTCGCCCAGCCGCACCCCGCCGTCCTCGACCGCGGCGACCTGCACGCCGAACCGCAGGTCGACGCCCTTCGCCCGGTGCAGGTCCGCGAAGACCTGCGCGACCTCGCGGCCGAGGACCCGCAGCAGCGGCAGCTCGGCGACCTCCAGCACCGTCACCTCGGCGCCCGCCAGCCGGGCCGCCGCCGCGGTCTCCAGGCCGATCCATCCCGCGCCGACCACGACGATCCGCGCCCCCGGCACCAGCCGGGCCCGGATCCGCTCGCTGTCGCCGACCCGGCGCAGCGTCAGCACGTCGGGCCGGTCGCCGCCGGGCACCGGCAGCCGGCGCGGCGCGGCGCCGGTGGTCAGCAGCAGCTTGGCGAAGCCCAGCCGTTCGCCGTCCGCCAGGGTCACCGTGTGCCCGTCCGGGTCGATCGCGGTGACCGCGGTGCCCAGCCGCAGCGCGACGTCGTTCCCGCGGTACCAGTCGGCGGAGTGCACCTCGAACTCGGCCCGCGGCGTCTTCCCCTGGAGGTAGCCCTTGGAGAGCGGCGGCCGCTCGTACGGCAGGTCGGGCTCCTCGCCGATCAGCTCGACCGGCCCCCGGTACCCCTCGGCGCGCAGGGCCTCGACGGCCTTCGCCCCGGCGAGGCTCGCCCCGACGACGACGTACGGCTGCTCCATGATCGCTCCCTCGTTCGACTGCTCCGCCCGCCGTCCGGGCCCGCCACCAGGGAGCATGCCCGGCCGCGGCCGCCGCAGTACCGGCGACACCCCGGGCGGGACCGGACGGGACGACGGGCAGCCACCGACAGCCGCGCGCTGATCCGACGCGAGCGACCGGTCAGCCCCTAGGCTGAGGAGGGCCACGAACCGGAAGGAGAAGCCCGCATGGGTGAGCAGAGGGCCAGGGTGCGGTGCGTACCGGCGGTGCCGTGCTGGGTCAGCCTGATGGCCCGGGACCTCGGCGTCGCCAAGGCCTTCTACGGCCCGCTGCTCGGGTGGACCTTCGAACCCGGACCGGACCGCTGGGGCGAGTACCTGTGGGCCGTCGTCGACGGGGTCGAGGTGGCCGGGCTCGGCGTGATGGCCGGTGACTGGCAGCCCCCGGTGGCCTGGACGACGTACTTCGGCATCGAGAGCGCGGACCGCGCGGCCGAGGGCGTCCGCGAGCGCGGCGGGACCCTCGCGGTCGGACCGCTCGCCTTCGACGCCGGCCGGGTGGCGCTGGCCGCAGACCCGCTGGGCGCCGTCTTCGGCATCTGGGAGGGCGAGCCCGGCGTCGAGACCTGGATGAAGGAGCCGGGCGCCCCGGTCTGGATCGAACTGCGCTCCCCGGACCCGTTCGCCGCGGCGCTCTTCTACGGCGAGGTGTTCCGCTGGGACTCCCGGGACAGGGAGCACTTCGAGGTCCGCTACGAGCACGAGCGGGTGGTGCTCCGCTCGGAGGGCCGCAACGTGGCCGCGCTGCGGGCGGCCCGCGGCCAGGCGCCGCACTGGGAGGTGTTCTTCTCGGTGGCGGACACCGACGCGGCCGTCCTGCGCGCGGTCGAGCTGGGCGGCAGCGTCGCCGAGCCCGCGGTGGACACCCCGTACGGCCGGACGGCGCGCCTCCAGGACACCGAGGGCGGCATCTTCTCGGTCATCGGCCCGGGCCACGCCCTCGGCGACGGCTGACGGCCCCTTCGGTCACCGGCCGGTCAGCGGTCCGCGGTGGCGTGGGCGAACAGTCGGCGCATCGCCTCCGGGAGGTCCTCGGCGGAGCGGACGGGGCGGCCGAACTCGAAACGGGCGTCCAGCACCCGGCCGTCCTCGCCGACCAGCCGCAGCCGCAGGCCGAAGCGGTCGAGCGCGACCGGCCGGACGGCGCGGACGCCGTCGGCATTCGGCGCGGAGCGCCGGGCGGCGGCCCGCAGTCCGAGGGACCGCACCCGGTCGGCGTGCGAGGAGTCGAGGTGCTGCAGCAGCCGGGCCTCCTCGGCGGCGAGCGGGTCGGCGGAGGCGGCGGCGAACGCGGCCGGCTCGACGCAGCAGACCGAGCCCCACAGGTCCTCGACCGCGAGGTGCTCTGGCTCCAGGCAGAGCAGCACGTGGCCGGTGGCGCGGCGGCGCGGGAAGAGCGCGGTGACCCGGGCGGGGGTGGCCCGGGACATCACGGTCAGCCGGCCCTGCACCGCGGCCCGGCCGCGGATGCGGTGCGGCAGCGCGACGGGGGCCACGTCGACGGCGTCGAGCTCCGCGGTGACCGGGCCGTCGCGGCGGGCCAGGACCGCGATCCGGTGCACCGGCGAGCCGTCCTCGACCAGCACCGCCACCGCGCCGTCCGGCAGGACGGCGCAGTCCACCAGCGGCGGCGGCCCGGGCCGCTCGACCAGGTCGATCCCGGGTACGTCCAGCACCACCGAGGAGGCGAACTCCAGCAGCGTACGGATTCGTTCGGCGGCACTCGGCACGGCGTCGGACATCGCCCCTCCTCATCAGGTTAGGTAAGCCTAGCCTAATTTCCGGTGGGCGCCAGTGGCACGTGCGGACGTGTCCGGCGGGTCGGGGCCGGCCGGCGGGCCGTCGCCGCGGTCAGGCGGCCGCCGATCCGAGCATCCGCAGCACCAGGACGCCGTAGCGGCGGCCGAGCTCCTCGGGGCTCTCGGTGGAGCGGTCGGTGTACCAGCGGGCGACGTCGATGCCGAGCGAGGTCACGGCCCGGGCCGCCGTCCGCGAGTCCGGCACCTCGAACTCGCCCCGGGCGACGCCCTTCTCGATGATCCGGCGGACGGTGTCCTCGATCCGGATCCGCAGCTCGGCGACCTCGGCGAAGGCGTCCTCGGGCAGTGCGTGCAGCTCGTTGTTGACGATCCGGCCCACCGTGTGGCCGCGGGCGTGCCAGGCGGTGAACTCCTCCACGAGGCGCCGCATCTGCTCCACCGGCTCGCCGCTCGCCGCCTCTGCCCCCTCCACCAGGTCGAGGGTGGCCCGGTGGCCGGTGCGGCTGATCTCGGAGAGCAGCGCCGCCTTGGACGGATAGTGGATGTAGAGCGCAGCGGGGCTCATTCCGGCGCCGGTGGCGATGTCCCGGGTCGTCGTGGCGTGGTAGCCGCGGCGGGCGAAGGACTCGACGGCCGCGAGCAGCAGGCGCCGGGCGGCCTCGGTGCGCTCCCCGGGCCACAGGTCGGCGGTCGCTTGGTCGGTCATGGCGTCAATCCTCGCAGACGGATCAAGGCCGGAGGCGCCCGGCTGTTGACAGTGTGGCCCGTCGCCAACATGCTAAGCAAGCGCTTAGTCAGCGCCCTGTCGAGACGTACGGCGAAAGGTTCGGCGATGACACCCTCCTTCAAGGGCCAGGTGGCCCTGGTCACCGGCGCCAGTCGGGGCATCGGCCTCGGCATCGCCCGCGAACTGGTCCAGCGCGGCGCCAAGGTCTGCATCACCGCCCGCAACCCCGAGCCGCTCGCCGAGGCCGTCCGCGACCTCGGCGGCCCCGACCACGCCCTCGCCGTGGCCGGCAAGTCGGACGACGCGGCCCACCAGGAGGAGGCCGTCGCCCGCACCCTGGAGACCTTCGGCCGGCTCGACATGCTGGTCAACAACACCGGCATCAACCCCTCCTACGGCCCGGTGCTCGACACCGACCCCGCGGTCGCCGCCAAGATCCTCGCGGTCAACGTCCTCGCCCCGCTGGCCTGGACCCGCCGCGCCCACGCCGCCTGGATGGGCGAGCACGGCGGCTCGGTCGTCAACGTGGCCTCCATCGCGGGCATCCGCGCCTCCGCCAACATCGGCATGTACGGCGTCAGCAAGGCCGCCCTGATCCGCCTCACCATGGAGCTCGCCGCCGACCTCGGCCCCGACATCCGGGTCAACGCGGTCGCACCCGCCGTGGTGAAGACCAAGTTCGCCGAGGCGCTGTTCGAGGGCCGCGAGGAGAAGGTGATCCGCGCCTACCCGCTCGGCCGCCTCGGCCTGCCCGAGGACATCGCCGGCGCGGTCGCCTTCCTGCTCTCCCAGGACGCCGCCTGGATCACCGGCCAGACCCTCGTCGTCGACGGCGGCGTCACCCTGGGCGGCGGGCTGTGACCGGCCTCGCCGGGCAGGGCGTCGTCGTCACCGGCGCCGGCCGCGGCATCGGCGAGGCGCTCGCGGCCGCCTTCGCCGCCGCAGGCGCCCGCGTCGTCGTCAACGACCTCGACACCGCGGCCGCCGAGGCCGTCGCCGCCCGGATCGGCGGCATCCCCGCCCCCGGCGACGCCGCCTCGCCCGAAGGCGTCGCCGCACTGATCTCCACCGCCCGCGACGCCCTCGGCCGGATCGACGTCTACTGCGCCAACGCCGGCATCGCCCCCGTCGGCGGTGCCGACGCCGGACCGGAGGTCTGGGCCCGCGCCTGGGACGTCAACGTCATGTCCCACGTCCGCGCCGCCGAACAACTCCTCCCCGACTGGCTGGAGCGCGGCGAGGGCCGCTTCCTCGCCACCGTCTCCGCGGCCGGCCTGCTCACCATGCTCGGTTCCGCCCCGTACGCCGTCTCCAAGCACGGCGCCCTCGCCTTCGCCGAATGGCTCGCCGCCACCTACCGGCACCGCGGCCTCAAGGTCCACGCGCTCTGCCCGCAGGGCGTCCGCACCGCGATGCTGGAGGGCACCGGCGCCGCCGGCCAGGTCCTGCTCACCCCGAACGCCATCGAGCCCGACGAGGTCGCCGCCGCCACCCTCGCCGCGATCACCGAGGAGCGGTTCCTGATCCTGCCGCACCCCGAGGTCGCCGACTACTACGCCGCCCGCGCCACCACCCCCGACCGCTGGATCGGCGGCATGAACCACCTCCAGCAGGCCATCGAGACCAAGGAGGGCAGCCCCGCATGACCGGCATGAAGGCCTGGCAGGTCACCGAACTCGGCGAACCCGCCGCAGTGATGCGGCAGACCGAGACCGAACGCCCCGGCGCCGACGACGGCAAGCTGCTGGTCAAGGTCCGCGCCGCCGCCGTCAACTTCCCCGACGCCCTGATGTGCCGCGGCCACTACCAGGTCCGCCCGCCGCTGCCCTTCACCCCGGGCGTCGAACTCTGCGGCGAGATCGCCTCCGGCGACCGCGCGGGCGAACGCGTCGTCGGCACCCCGCTGCTGCCCGCCGGCGCCTTCGCCGAGTACGCCCTGATGGACCCGGCCACCGCCTTCCCCGCCCCGGCCGCCCTCGACGACGCCGAGGCCGCCGCCCTCCACATCGGCTACCAGACCGCCTGGTTCGGCCTGCACCGCCGGGCCCGGATCCAGGCCGGCGAGACCCTCCTCGTGCACGCCGCCGCGGGCGGTGTCGGCAGCGCCGCCGTCCAGCTCGGCAAGGCCGCCGGCGCCCGGGTCATCGGCGTGGTCGGCGGGCCGGAGAAGGCCGCCGCCGCCGAGGCGCTCGGCGCCGACCTGGTGATCGACCGCCACCACGAGGACTTCATCGCCGCCGTCAAGGACGCCACCGGCGGCCGCGGCGCCGACGTCGTCTTCGACCCGGTCGGCGGCGAGGCCTACACCGGCTCCACCAAGTGCATCGCCTTCGAGGGCCGGATCCTCGTCGTCGGCTTCGCCGGCGGCACCATCCCGGCCCCCGGCCTCAACCACGCCCTGGTCAAGAACTACGCGATCCTCGGACTGCACTGGGGGCTCTACAACGCCCACGACCCGCAGGCCGTCCGCGACTGCCACACCGAACTCACCGACCTCGCCGCCAAGGGCGTCGTCAAGCCGCTGATCGGCGAACGCCTCTCCTTCGACCGCGCCGCCGAAGCCGTCCAACGCGTCGCCGACGGCACCTCCATCGGCCGCCTCACGGTGCATCCGTAGGGCATCGGGCAACCACCACAGGGGCGCACGGGGAGAAACCCCGTGCGCCCCTGTTCCGTCCTGCCCGTACAGTTCAGCCGTCGAGCAGCGGGAACAGCCGGGCGACCACCGCGACCGGCCGCGCTGCCGCCGGCCGCCGGGCCGGCAGGTCCTCACGGTCGCCGTACCGGGCGAGCAACTGCCGTACCTCTTCGGCGACCCGGGACATCTCCTCCGGCGTCAGGTGGACGACGGCGCTGAATGCCTCGTCGTGCCGCCACTCCTCCGGCGCCCGCTCGCGATGAGTCAGCCACTGCCGGTAGCTCTCGTCCTCCAGGCCCCGCGCCAGCTCACCGAACTCCTGGCTCCCGCGCGGCTCTTCCGCCGTGCCGCCCGCCTGCCGCAGGCGCCAGGGCCTGGCGCGCCCGCCGGTCTGCGGCACCTCCTCGATCCGGCCGTAGCGGGCCAGCTGCCTGAGGTGGAACGAGCACAGTCCCGAGCTGTATCCGAGGCGTCGGGCCGCGCTGGTGGACGTGACGGTGTCCTCCTCCGCCAGCAGGCGCAGCAGCGCCGTCCGCACCTCGTGGTCGGACAGTTCGTCGCCGGGCCGTGCCGGCTGCTGAATTGACGCTTCCTCAGTCACTTTGCAAAGCATGCTACTTTGCAAAGCGTCCGGCAAGCGCCGGCAGGCAGCCGAGGGCCCGTGCAGCCGCGGGCCCGTGCCCGACATGCGAGGGGGAACACCGATGCCGGAGCAGCACCACCACCGGGCCCGGGCGGCCGACGGGCCGCGGGTCTTGGTCCAGGGCGAACCGGTCGACCACTGCCCGGTGCCGCCGCCGGAGGCAACCCGCGGCTCGGTGCTGCGGATCACGGAGGCGGGGGAGGAGGTCCTGCACCGGCCCTGCCGCCCGGCCGGCGCGGAGTTCGGCAGCCCGGAGCTCGCCCGGCTGATCGACGACATGTTCGCCACCATGTACACCGCCGAAGGAGCGGGCCTGGCAGCCAACCAGGTCGGCGTCGACCTGCAACTCTTCGTCTACGACTGCCTCGACGACGCGGGCGTCCGCCACGTCGGTCACATCCTCAACCCGGTGATGGAGCCGGAGGACGTGCGCGGGCGCCGCCTCGTCGACGACGACGAGGGCTGCCTCTCCGTCCCCGGTGCGGCCATGGAGGTGCCGCGCTCCGCCCGCACCGTCGTCCGCGGGCAGGACCGCGACGGCCGTCCGATCACGGTCGAGGGCACCGGCTACTTCGCCCGCTGCCTGCAGCACGAGACGGACCACCTGCACGGCCGCCTCTACCTCGACCGCCTCTCCGGGCGGGACCGCCGCACGGCCCTGCGGCAGACGGCGGAACGGCGTGAGCGCGTCCTCGCGCAGCGCGCGGCGAGGGCGGAGCGGCTGCGCGCCGAGCACCCCGTCGTGCCGTGAACGGGCCGGGCGCCGCGGAGGGGGACCGCCGTCGTCTCCCTCCGCGGCGCCCGCGCCGCCGCCCGTCCGTCTCAGCCGGCGACCGGCGCCGGCAGGTCCACCAGGCGGGCCAGCGCGGCCCGGTGGGCGCCGGGGGTGCCCAGGGCGATCTGGTCGGCCTTGGCGCGCTTGAGGTAGAGGTGCGCCGGGTGTTCCCAGGTCATCCCGATGCCGCCGTGCAGCTGCACGCACTCCTCGGCCGCCCGCACGGCCACCGCCCCGCAGTGCGCCTGCGCCACCGCCACCGCGACCTCCGCGTCGGCGTCGCCCCGCGCCAGCACGTCCGCCGCGTACCGGGCAGCGGCCCGCGCCCCGACGATCTCCAGCCACAGGTCGGCCAGCCGGTGCTTGAGCGCCTGGAACGAGCCGACCGGGCGGGCGAACTGGGTGCGGTCCTTCAGGTACGCCACGGTCGTCGACAGGCACCACTCGGCGATGCCCAGTTGCTCGGAGGCGAGCAGTCCGGCGCCGGTGAGCAGCGCCTGCCGCACCGCCTCCTCCGCGTCCGCGCCCACCGCGACGGCCCGTGCCGGCACGCCCGTCAGTGCCAGGTCGGCCGGCGGGCGGGTGAGGTCGAGCGAGGTGCGCCGTGTCACGGACAGTCCGGCCGCGGCGGCCTCGACCGCGTAGAGCGCGGCGCCGTCCGGCCCGGCCGCGGGCACCAGCAGCACGTCCGCCACCAGTGCGTCCGCGACCGAGGTGATCCGCCCGTTCAGCGTGCCGGCCCCGTCGACCCGGACGGTCGCCGGGAACCCGGCGCCGGGCGCGGTGGACAGCGGCACGGCGAGCGCCGCCGTCCGCTCCCCGCCGGCCAGCGCGGAGAGCAACTCCTCGGCGCCGCAGGCGAGCAGCGCGGTCGTCGCCAGCACCGCACTGCCGAGGAACGGCACGGGTGCCGCGCTGCGCCCCAACTCCTCCAGGACGACGGCGGTCTCGCGCAGCGAGGCACCGGCCCCGCCGAGCGCCTCCGGCACCTGGAGGCCGGCCGCGCCGAGGTCGGCGGCGAGCTTGCGCCAGAGCGCGGGGTCGTACGGCGCGGGGCCCTCGCAGCGCGCGAGGATCGCCTCGGGCGGGCAGTGGTCGGCGAGCAACGCCCTTACGCTGCTGCGCAGTTCCTCCTCGACCTCGGAGTACAGCAGGTCGGCCGGGCCGGTGGCGTCGGTCATCGCGGCAGCTCCTTCCAGGGCACGTTCTTGTCGGCGCGCGGCTCGCCGGGCAGGCCGAGGACGCGCTCGGCGACGATGTTGCGCAGGATCTCCGAGGTGCCGCCCTCGATGGAGTTGCCCTTGGCGCGGAGATAGCGGTAGCCGGCCTCGCGGCCGGTGAAGTCGACGTGGTCGGGACGGACCATCGTCCAGTCGTCGTACGCGAGGCCGTCCTCGGCGAGGAGTTCGACCTCCAGTCCGCTCAACTCCTGGGCGAGACGGGCGAAGGCGAGCTTCATGGCGGCGCCCTCGGGGCCGGGCTGGCCCAGCGCGAGCTGCTGGCGCAGCCGTTCCCCGGTGAGCCGGGCGACCTCGGCGTCCACCCAGCCCTTGAGGAGCCGCTGGTGGAGGTCGTGGGTGCGAAGTTCCGGCCGGGCGCGCCAGGTCTCGGCGACGACGCCGACCATGCCGGCCTCGCGCGGGGCGGCCTGGCCGCCGATGGCGACCCGCTCGTTGTTGAGGGTGGTCTGGGCGACCTGCCAGCCCTCGCCGACGGCACCGAGCCGGTGCGCGTCGGGGATGCGGACACCGGTGAGGAAGACCTCGTTGAACTCGGCCTCGCCGGTGATCTGCCGCAGCGGGCGGACCTCGACACCGGGGTCGGTCATGTCGCAGACGAAGTAGGTGATGCCCCGGTGCTTGGGCACGTCCGGGTCGGTGCGGGCGATCAGGATCGCCCAGCGGGCGGTGTGCGCGCTGGACGTCCACACCTTCTGGCCGTCGACCGTCCAGGTGTCGCCGTCGAGGACGGCCCGGGTGCCGAGCGCGGCGAGGTCGGAGCCCGCGCCGGGCTCGGAGAAGAGCTGGCACCAGACCTCCTCGCCCGTCCACAGCGGCCGCAGGAAGCGCCGCTTCTGCTCCTCGGTGCCGTACGCGAGGATGGTGGGGGCGGCCATGCCGAGGCCGATGCCGATCTTCCGCGGGTCGTTGCCGGGTGCTCCGGCGGCGGCCAACTCGGCGTCCACGACGGCCTGCAGGGGCCGCGGTGCGCCGAGGCCGCCGAGCCCCTCGGGGAAGTGCACCCAGGCGAGTCCGGCGTCGAACCGGGCCCGCAGGAAGTCGAGCCGGTCGGTGGTCGCCGGGTCGTGTGCGGCGAGCAGCTCCGCCACCCGCTGCCGGAGGTCCTCTTCACGGACGGCCATGTCAGCCCTCCTTCTTCTGGTAGCGGCCGAGTTCGCGGCGGGCGAGCGAGCGGCGGTGCACCTCGTCGGGGCCGTCGGCGAGCCGCAGCGTGCGGTTACCGGCCCAGAGCTGGGCGAGCGGGGTGTCCTGGCTGACGCCGGCGGCGCCGTGGGTCTGCACGGCCTTGTCGAGGATCCACTCGACGGTCTGCGGAACGATGATCTTGATGGCCTGGATCTCGGTGTGGGCGCCGCGGTTGCCGACGGTGTCCATCAGCCAGGCGGTCTTCAGCACCAGCAGCCGGGCCTGCTCGATCCGCACCCGGGACTCGGCGATCCAGTCCTGCACCACGCCCTGGTCGGCCAGCGGCCGGCCGAAGGCGACCCGGTCGACGGCCCGGCGGCACATCAGCTCCAGCGCCCGCTCGGCGATGCCCAGGGCCCGCATGCAGTGGTGGATCCGGCCCGGTCCCAGCCGGGCCTGGGCGATGGCGAAGCCGGAGCCCTCCTCGCCGATGAGGTTGGCGGCCGGCACCCGGACGTCCTCGAAGAGCACCTCGGCGTGCCCGCCGTGGTCCTGGTCCTCGTAGCCGAAGACGGTCATGCCGCGCTTCACCGTGACGCCCGCGGTGTCGCGGGGCACCAGGATCATCGACTGCTGCCGGTGCTTGGCGGCGGTGGGGTCGGTCTTGCCCATGACGATGAAGATCCGACAGTTGGGGTTCATCGCGCCGGTGATGTACCACTTGCGGCCGTTGACGACGTACTGGTCGCCGTCCCGCTCGATCCGGGTGGTGATGTTGGAGGCGTCCGAGGACGCGACGTCCGGCTCGGTCATCGCGAAGGCGGAGCGGATCTTGCCGGCGAGCAGCGGCTCCAGCCACTGCTTGCGCTGCTCCTCGCTGCCGAACTGGTCGAGCACCTCCATGTTGCCGGTGTCCGGCGCGGCGCAGTTGAGCGCGGCGGGCGCCAGCAGCACCGAGCGGCCGGTGATCTCGGCGAGCGGCGCGTACTGGAGGTTGGTGAGGCCGGCGCCGGCCTCGCCGGGGAGGAAGAGGTTCCACAGGCCGCGTTCCCGGGCGGCGGCCTGGAGCTCGGCGACGACCGGCGGGATCGTCCACGGCTCGCGGGCCGGGTCGGCGAGCTGTGCGGCGAGCACCGGCTCGGCCGGGTACACGTGCTCGTCCATGAAGTCGAGCAGCCGGGAGCGCAGCTCCTCGGTGCGGGTGTCGAAGGAGAAGTCCACGGATCAGCGCTCCTTGAGTGCGGTGAGGCCGAACTGCACGAACAGCGGGACGAGTTCGCCGACCCGGTCGAAGCCGGCGCCGACCGTGCCGCCCTGGGTGAAGCGGTAGTGGATGCCCTCCAGCACGACCGCGAGCTTGAACGAGGCGAAGCCGGTGTACCAGCCGAGCGCCGAGACGTCCCGGCCGGAGCCGCCGGCGTACCGGGCGACCAGTTCGGCGGTCCGCGGGAAGCCCTCGGCGAGGGCGGCGCCGGGCAGCACGCCGTTGAAGCGGCGGGCCAGCTCGGTGTACATCACCAGCAGGCCGAGGTCGGTGAGCGGGTCGCCGAGGGTGGACATCTCCCAGTCGAGGACGGCGCGGATCCGGTCGTCCGGGCCGACCAGGACGTTGTCCAGCCGGTAGTCGCCGTGCACCAGCGCGGGCGCGGGGGAGACCGGCAGGGTGCGGGCGAGCTGCTCGTGCAGCTCGTCGATGCCGGGCACCTCGCGGCTGCGGGAGGCGTCCAGCTGCTTGCCCCAGCGGCGCAGCTGGCGCTCCAGGAAGCCCTCGGGCCGGCCGAAGGCGTCGAGGCCGACCGCCGCGGGCTCGACGGCGTGCAGGTCGACCAGGGTGTCGACCAGGTGGAGGCCGAGCGCGTGCACCCGCTCCGGGCCGAGCGCGCCGAGCGCCTCGGCGTCCCGGTGCGGGGTGCCCTCGACGTACTCCATGAGGTAGAAGGGCGCACCGATCACCTCGGTGTCCTCGACCAGCAGCAGCGGGCGCGGCACCGGGACGCGGGTGGGGTGCAGCGCGGCCAGCACGGTGTGCTCGCGGGTCATGTCGTGCGCGGTGGCGAGGACGTGGCCGAGCGGCGGCCGGCGCAGCACCCACCGTCCGGTGCCGTCCTCCAGCAGGTAGGTCAGGTTGGACTTGCCGCCCTCGAACAGCTTCGCCCGCAGCGGGCCGGTGACGGTGCCCGGCAGCTCTGCGTCGAGCCGCTCGCGCAGCCGGTCCAGGTCGAGACCGGGTGGGGTCTCGGGGGTGTCGCTCATGGGCCCTCGCCTCGGGAAGGACTGATCGGATCAAGCACTGACGGGAAGCACTGACGGAGAGTGCTGACTAAGCGCTTGCTTAGCTTCGCTGCGACGCCCTCCCCTTGTCAACGGCCCGCACGGCCCCGGGGGTGTGCCGCGACCGCGCTCCGGCTGCGCCCCGGGAACGCCGCGAGCCGTCCGCGGCGGCGCTGCCGGGACGGCTCGTGGGGAGGGCGGGGCCTCGCAGGGCGGACGGGCGGCCCGGAGACCGGCGGAGCCCGGCCGCTGTGGGGCGGCCGGGCTCCTCGGGTGGGGCGGGCGGCAGGTCCGTTCGGTGACCCGACCGGTGCTGCCCGGAGGGTTGGATCAGTGGCCGCCCTCGTCGACGACCTCGACGTCCTCGATGTTCTGGTCGATCGCGTCGGCGGGCAGCGCCACGCGGATCGCCCAGTGGTAGATGCCGAGCGCGAAGACCGCGACGAGCAGCATGTCCCACCACATCGGGATGGTGCCGGTGCCGTCGCCGAAGCCGCCCTGCCAGGAGATCAGGCCGAGGCCGACCAGGTAGGCCGGCAGCCACTGCGCCGGACGCCAGTCGAGGCGCGGCGCGTTCGGCAGGCCCTTGCGGACGGCGTACGCGGCGTAGCTGCCGAGCAGCACGTAGCCGATGACGATGGCGATGCCGAGGCGGGCCAGGGTGTGCCAGCCGGTCCAGTAGATGATCAGGCTCGCCACGATGAAGGACAGCGGGGCGATCACCTCGCCGAACGGCAGGCGGTAGGAGCGCTCACGGTCCGGCAGGCGGCGGCGCAGGGCGCCGAAGGCGAGCGGGGCGCCGGCGTACATCAGCACCGAGGCGGAGGTGATGAAGCCGACCAGCTCCTGCCAGCTCGGGAAGGGCAGGAAGCAGATGACACCGGTGACGAAGGAGATGATCAGGCCGAACCACGGCACGCCGCGCTTGTCGACCCGCTCGAACAGCTGCGGGGCGTAGCCGTTCTTGCTGAGGCCGTAGGAGATGCGCGAGGTGGAGGTGGTGTAGATCAGGCCGGTGCCGCCGGGGGAGACGATGGCGTCGAAGTACAGCACCCAGGCGAGCCAGCCGAGGCCGACCACGGTGGCGAGGCCGGCGAACGGGCCGGAGATGCCGGGGAAGTCCAGGTTCTCCCAGCCCTTGGCGAAGGCGGTGCCGGGCAGTGCGGCGATGAAGACGACCTGCAGCAGGACGTAGATCAGGGTGCCGATGGCGACCGAGCCGAGCACCGCGCGCGGGATGTCGCGCTTGGGGTTCTTGCTCTCGCCGGCCAGCTGGATGGCCTGCTCGAAGCCGAGCAGCGCGAAGATGATGCCGCTGGTGCTGATCGCGGCGAGCACGCCCTTGATGCCGAACGGCGCGAAGCCGTGCGAGGTGAAGTTGCCGCCGTGGAAGTTGGACACCGCGAGCACGAGGATCGTGGCCAGCGGGACGGCGATCTTCAGCCAGGTCGCCACCGAGTTGGTGTGCGCCAGCACTCGGACGCCGAGGAAGTTGACCGCGACGAAGACGCCCATGAGCAGGACGGCGACGACGAAGCCGCTGACCGTGAGGGTGCCGTTGTCGTTCAGGAAGCCCTTGGCGAACTCCCAGTGACCGGCGTAGCCGATCATGGCCTCGACCTCGATGGGGGCGACCGTCGCCGCCTGCAGCCAGGAGAACCAGCCGAACGACATGCCGGCGAGTCCGCCGAAGGCGTAGTGCGGGTAGCGGGCGGTGCCGCCGGCGACCGGGAAGAGGCCGCCGAGCTCGGCGTGGACGAACGCGAGCAGGACGATCGCGACCGCGCCGATGCCCCAGGAGACGAGGGCCGCCGGGCCGGCGACCATGACGGCGTTCTTGGCGCCGTACAGCCAGCCGGAGCCGATGATCGAGCCGACGGAGGCCCAGAGGAGGCCGATCAGCCCGACCTCGCGCCGCAGTGATCGGCTGCCTGAGCCGGTCGGCGGGGCGGAGGACGGGGCGAGCTGGTCGACAGAAGCCATGGGTGGGATTGACCTCTCGATGAAATGGCAGGGGTTGAGAGTTGCCCAAGGCTAGGCGGAGTGATTTGTCGAACAGAACCCCATGAATCCGAATAGTTATCTGGCTCGAACGGGAATGATCATGAGTATTCGTCAAAACCCTTGGAATTTAGGGGAGTTGGTGTATGTGCAGGTAGGGCAAAGGTTTGTAAATTTGAGCTTCTCTTGAGGAATTGACGGTCGGGGCATCGCCACCCGCCGCAGTGCATAATGATGAGGCGGACCGGTGGAGATTCCTGGGACCCGTTGTGCAAGACTATGCAGACCTCGAAAATGGTGCAGACCACCATTCAGCGCCGTTCGGGCGCTGCCGATCCGGGCCCGGCGCGGGGTTCAGCCGGCCGTCACCCGGTCGCCGAGCGCGTCCACCACGTACCACTGGTCCAGCTGCCGGCCGCCCGCGTCGCCGGGCGCCGCGTCCTCCGCGAAGTAGTACAGCGGGTGCCCCTTGTAGAGGACCTGGCCGACCCCGTCGGTCCGCTTCCCGACCCCCAGCAGTCCGTCGTCCACGCCGGCGCCCGCGACCGGGAAGCCGGTGGTGGTCAGCGGCGGCCACTGCGTCGCGCACTCGCCGTAGCAGGTCGACTGCGTGGAGGTGTCACCCGCGAACAGGTACAGGGTGCGGCCCCGGGCGTCCACCAGGATCGGCCCGAACCCCGCACCGTCGGCCAGCGACACCTGGGTGCCCGGGGCCGGGGTCGGGGTCGCGGACGGCTCGGGCTCGGCGCTCGGGGCGGGGGACTCCGTCGACGGCTCCTGCTGCGCCGGCCGGCCAGGCAGCGGCGCCGGGTTCGGGTCGCCCGGGGCGCAGCCGAGGCAGACGGCGGCCAGCAGGGCGGCAACGACAACGGCGGCCGGACGGACCTTGGGCATCGCGGACTCCTTCACCCGACGTGAGCGGTCAGCTACCACTACCGCCCCGCGCCGCCCGCCCGGCCACTCCAGCGGCCCGCCCCTCGGCGGATGGAGTGGCCCGATTGCCCTGGATGGCCGCCTCCGCCCGGGTGGACGCCCGCACGCGGGCGGGCTGCCCGCTGCGCGCGGCCCGCGTCAGTCCGCCGTCCAGACGGTGCGGTCGCCGCCGCGCCAGCCCACCAGGTCCGGGTCGTCCAGGTCCGGCTCGGACACCCCCGCGTGGCGGATGAACTCCGCCACGTCCTCCTCGCCGTACGCCCTGCCCACCAGCCGGCCGTAGATCTCGACCCGGCGGTACGGGCGGACGCCCCGGGTGGGCGGGCGCACCACGACGGGCGGGGTGAAGATGTCCCCGCCGCTCTGCTCCGGTGACGCTGCCATACCCCCAGTGTCACCCGTCGCGGACCCGAGCGGCCCGGCCGCGCCCCGGGCCGGACCCCCCGTTGCTCCGACCGGCCCACACCGCGGCCCGTCGACCGGCCCGGTCCCCGCCCGGACGACGTCCCCCGGGCGGGCCGCTGCCGCGACGGTGACCTCAGGCCGGCCGGTGCCGCGGTCGCTCCGGCGCGCCCTCGGTGAGCAGCGGCGCCCGGTGAAGCGGCGGCGGCTCGCCGGGCAGGTCGGCGAGGTACCAGTAGTGCCGCAGCATGACCTGCAGGATCCTCCGCACCCGCAGCAGCAGCAGCGTCGCCAGCGGCAGCTCCACCAGCAGGGCCGCGCCGACGCTCGCCCAGACGTCGTCCGTCCCCCAGGAGAGCATCACGTCGAACCAGGCGTCGCAGATCAGCAGGACGGCCGCCGCCAGCGCCCACGGCACCAGCAGCCGGCGCCGCCGCCAGCCGAACCAGGCGGTCGCCGCCAGCGCCACCAGCAGCCCGAGGTCGAAGCCGACCCAGGCCAGCCGCCACTGCCGGGCCTCGAAGTGCACCGGCAACGTCGCCGCCAGGAAGCCGATCCACGGCAGCAGCGCCGCACAGCACACCACCAGCACGCCGAGGCCCCGGCGCCGCCGCCGGTCGATGCCGCGCAGCTCCTCCTCGGTGAGCCCGGCCCGCCAGTCGGTGGGGTGCCCGCAGTGCGGGCAGCTCTCGTGGTGCTGCGCCATGGCGTACTCCCTGGCCGGGCGGCCCCCTCCCGGCATTCTCCCGCCGCCCCGGCGACGCCGCAGGGCCCGCCCGGGCGGCCTCCGGGCCCGCCGGGAGGCGGTCCGGGGCGGGTCGGTGGAGCCGGGCGTTCCCGTGATCCGGGTGCGTGTCGATGTCGGCGGTCACGGTGCCGGTCGCGTGGACGCCCTTGTCGGGGATCGGATGGTGCGGGCTGCCGGTGAGGCCCTTGACGATCCGGCCCCCGTGCAGTCGCCGGGCGCGAAGCCGTACCGCGCCCCCGCTGTGCCGGGCCCGCGCTTCCGTGCTCCGCTCCCTGCGCCTGGCCCGGGGGCCGCCGTATGCCGTCCCCTTGAGGGGCGCCCGGGGGCGGTGCGGACCACCCGCCTCCCGGGCGACCAGACACCGCCCGGGCGGCGCACGGGACACCCGTCCCGGACGGGCTCACGCCAGCAGGTTCACCCCGGCCTCGAAGACCCGCGGCAGTCGGGCCGCGAGCGGCACGATTCGCGGGGCCAGCACCGGCCGCTGCCGCGCCCACAGCAGCGCGCCGGTCAGCAACCGGTAGCTGCGCGAGGCGCGCCGCCACGCCCGCTCGTACGCCTCCGGCCGGCCCGTCCGCACGCAACGCACCAGCTCGTCCGCGCAGGCCAGGGCCACCGACAGGCCCTCCCCGGTGAGCGCGTCCAGGTAGCCCGCCGCGTCGCCCACCAGCAGCGCCCGCCCGGCGACCCGCGCCCGGACCCGCTGGTGCAGCGGCCCCGCGCCGCGCACCGTCGTGCCCGCCCCGGCCGGCAGCCGCGCCGCCAGCAGCGGGAACCGTGCCAACTGCTCGTCGAACGGCGCCCGGTCGCAGGTCAGCAGCGCCACACCCACCAGCTCCGGGCCGAGGGGCGTGACGTACGCCTCCGCCCGCGCCGACCAGTGCACCTCCACCGACCCGGACCACGGCGCCACCGGGTAGTGCCGACGCAGCCCGTACCGGACGGCGCGGCCCGGCGGCGGCGGCCGGTGCAGGCCGAGTGCGCGCCGGACGGGGGAGTGCAGCCCGTCCGCGGCGACCAGGTGCCGGGCCGTCAGTCCGGCCGCCCGCACCGCGTGCGGGCCGACGTCCACCGCGCCGACCCGCAGCGGCAGTACCCGCACGCCGAGCTCCGCGGCCCGCGTTGCCAGCGCCGCGTGCAGCACCGTGCGCCGCACCCCGAGACCGTGCCCCGTGCGGAACCGTGCCTCGGCGGCCCGCGTCCCGGTCGCCTCCAGGTAGCGGATGCCGTGGAAGGCGTGGCCCTCCGGCGCCACGCCGAGCCCGGCCAGCGCCCGGACGGCGGCCGGCATCAGACCCTCCCCGCAGGCCTTGTCCACCGGAGGCCGACGCGGCTCGGCCACCACCACCTCCAGGCCCGCGAGCGCCCCGTGCACGGCGGTGGCCAGCCCGGCCGGGCCGCCGCCCACCACCAGCAGGTCGATCACCGGGCGACCGCCGGCGCCACCCCGCCGAGCGCCGCCTCCTCGCAGCGGATGCGCACCCCTAGCAGCCACAGGTTCAGCACCGTGAAGGCGCCCGCCGTCAGCCATGCCGAGTGCACCAGCGGCAGCGCCGCCCCCTCCACCACCACGGCCAGGTAGTTCGGGTGCCGCAGCCACCGGTACGGGCCGCGGGTGACCAGCGGCAGGCCCGGCACCACGATCACCCGGGTGTTCCAGCGCGGCCCGAGCGAGGCGATGCACCACCAGCGCAGCCCCTGCGCGGCGAGCACCAGCAGCAGCATCGGCACACCCAGCGCGGGCACGAACGGCCTTGCCAGCAGAGCCGGTTCGAGGAGGCAGCCGACCAGCAGCGCCTTGTGCAGCAGCACCATCGGCGGGTAGTGGCCGCGGCCGTGCTCGGTGCCGCCGCGGGCGAGGCTCCAGGCGGCGTTGCGGCGGGCGACCACGAGTTCGACGAGCCGCTCGGCGGCGACCAGCAGGACGAGCAGGGAGTACCAGGACATCGGACCTCGATCACCAGCGGAGCAGGACGAGTTCGGACGAGAAGCCGGGCCCCAGCGCGAGCACCAGGCCGGCGGAGCCGGGCGGCGGGGGGCCGTCCGCCTGGACGTCGCGCAGGATGTGCAGCACCGAGGCGGAGGACAGGTTGCCCACCCGAGCCAGCGAGCGGCGGCTCGGCGCGAGCGCGGACTCCGGCAGGCCCAGCGCCTCCCCGAGGGCGTCCAGCACCTTCGGCCCGCCCGGGTGGCAGATCCAGGCGGCCACCTCGTCCGGCTTCAGGTCGTGCTCGGCGAGGAACGCCTCGACCTCCTCGGCCACGTGCAGTCCGGTCAGCTCCGGCAGCGCTCCGCCGAGGACGATCCGGAACCCGCGGTCGCCGATGTCCCACCCCAGCAGGTGCCCGGTCCCGGGGTACAGGCGGCTGCGGGTCGCCACCACCCGCGGGCCGGGGGAGTCGTCGAAGCGCGGATGCTCCGGGCCGACCGCCAGCAGTGCGCCCGCACCGTCCCCGAACAGCGCCGAGGCCACCAGGTTGGCGGTGGAGGCGTCCGAGCGCTGCAGGGTCAGCGAGCAGAGCTCCGTGGAGAGCAGCAGCGCGGCATGGCCGGGCCGGCCCGCCAGGTAGTCGTGCAGCCGGGCCAGTCCGGCCGCGCCCGCCGCACAGCCCAGCCCGAAGACGGGGAGCCGGCGGACGTCCTGCCGCAGTCCGAGCGGGCCGGCCAGCCGGGCTTCCAGCGACGGTGCCGCGATCCCGGTGACCGAGGTCGACACCACCAGCTCGATCTCCTCGGCGGCCAGCCCGGCCTCCGCCAGCACCGTTCGCGCGGCCCGCTCGCCGAGCTCCAGGGCGGCGGCGATGAACGCGTCGTTGGCCTGCCCGAAGCCGTCGATGCCCGCGTACCGCTCCAGCGGCAGCGCCAGATGACGGGTCGCCACCCCGGCCCCGGCGTGCAGCCGCTCCAGCACCGCCCGGTCCGCGTCCGGCGGCAGGCAGAGCGCCGCCAGCGCCTCGGTGATCTCCTCCTGCCGGTAGCGGTGGACCGGCAGCACCCCGCTCACCGCCACAATTCGGGTCATCGGTTCAGGATAGGGAGGATTCGGCCTTATGTGGCGAAAGAGGGACTCTTGGGCGCGCCCAGTTCGCTGTTCGGAGGTCGTGTCGCGTAGGTGATGCCGTGTCACTGCCGGAAGGTGGTGTTGGGCGGTGTGTGCCACGCTCTGGCGTTGGGGAGTCGCCGTTGCGGGAGCGATGGCGTGTAACCGTTGTTGATGTGATGCTGTGTAACTGGAGTGACGGGGTGCCTGTGGTGTGGTCCGCTGTCGCGCCGGAACGGCCAGTTGCTCTTGTGATGGTGTGTAACCGAGTGGAGAGCCTCTCGACGCGGCGTGCCTCCGGCACCCGTCCCTCAGCCCGTAGCCACCGTGATGGCGTGTAACCGGAGGGACGGCCTGTCCGCCCCGCGAGCCCGCCTTCCTCGGGCTACGACCACCGCGGCGCGCCCGGCCCGGCTTGGCCCGGCCCCACCCCGCTCCCGCGTGCCGTTGCGGGGCGAACCGTCGGCGAGGCCCTAACCTGACGGCATGTCCAGTGGGATGGACGCGGCGGCGGCCGGGCGGTGGATCCGCCGGCCGGCCCTGTTGCTGGCCGCGTGCCACCCGGCCCCGGCCGCCGCCGTCACCGCCTTCGCCGCGGGGCTCGCCGCCGCCGCGGGCCGCGGCAGGGGTGCCGTCCTGCTCACCGCAGCCGCCACGGCGGCCGGCCAGCTGTCCATCGGCTGGTCCAACGACTGCATCGACTCCGCTCGGGACACCGCCGCCGGACGCGCCGACAAGCCGCTCGCCCGCGGGGCCCTCACCCGCGGAGCCCTCACCCCCGGGGCCCTCACCCCCAGGACGGTCGGTACCGCGGCGGCCGCCGCCCTCGCCGCCGTCGTCCCGCTCTCGCTCGCCTGCGGCACCCGGGCCGGGGCAGCCCACCTCACCGGCGTCGCCGCCGGCTGGGCCTACAACCTCCGGCTGAAGCGGACCGCCGCCTCCTGGCTGCCGTACGCGGTGGCCTTCGGCGCGCTGCCGGCCTTCGCCGCGGCCGACGTCCCGCCCTGGTGGGTGACGGGCGCGGCGGCGCTGCTCGGCTGCGGGGCGCACTTCGCCAACGTCCTCCCCGACATTCCGGCGGACCGCGCCGCCGGCGTCCTCGGACTGCCCCAGCGCCTGGGCCGCCGCCCGTCCGCCGCGGTCGCAGCCGCCGCGACCTCGGCCGCCACCGCCGTCCTCGTCCTCGGCCCCGGGCGGCCCGTCCCCCCGGCGGAGGGCGTCGCGCTGGCCGTCGCCGTTGCCACCGCCCTGCTGGCCCCGGTCGCGCCCGGCCGGATCCCCTTCCTCGCCACCATCGCCGTCGCGGGCCTGGACGTCGTCCTCCTGCTCGCCCGCGGCCCGGCCACCCCCTGACCGCCCCCCTGACCGCCCCCCTGACCGTCCACGCGACCGCCCGCTGCCCTGCTGTGCTGCCCCGCGTTGCCCCGCACGGCGCCCGCCGCTCCGCACAGCGCCCGCCACCCCGCACATCACCCCGGGAAACCGTCCGCCCGCCCGGCCCGCCGTCCGACCGCCCGGTCGCTCGGTACGGTGGACGGTGATCGTGCACCTCCTTCCCGCTGGTCATTGAGAGGCTCCCCATGGAAAAGCGTGTCCTCGGCCGGACCGGCCGTCCCGTCTCTGTCGTCGGCCTCGGTACCTGGCAGTTGGGTGCGGACTGGGGCGACGTCCGCGAGCAGGACGCCCTTGCCGTGCTGGACGCCGCGGTCGAGAGCGGTGTCACCCTGTTCGACACCGCCGACGTCTACGGCGACGGTCGGAGCGAGCAGCTGATCGGACGCCACCTGAAGGAGCGTCCGGACGCGGGGGTGTTCGTCGCCACCAAGTTCGGCCGCCGGGTCGAGCAGCGGCCGGAGCACTACAACCTCGCCAACTTCCGTGCCTGGGCGGACCGTTCCCGGACCAACCTGGGTGTGGACCGGCTCGACCTGGTGCAGCTTCACTGCCCGCCGACCCCGGTGTACTCCTCGGACGAGGTCTTCGACGCCCTGGACACGCTGGTGGCGGAGGAGCGGATCGCCGCGTACGGCGTCAGCGTCGAGACGTGCGCCGAGGCGCTGACGGCGATCGCCCGGCCGGGCGTGGCCAGCGTGCAGATCATCCTCAACGCGTTCCGGTTGAAGCCGCTGGAGCAGGTGCTGCCGGCCGCCGCCGAGGCGGGCGTCGGCATCCTCGCCCGGGTACCGCTCGCCTCCGGTCTGCTCTCCGGTCGCTACACCCGGGACACCGTCTTCCCGGCGGACGACCACCGCACCTACAACCGGCACGGCGAGGCGTTCGACCAGGGCGAGACCTTCTCCGGGGTGGACTTCGCGACGGGCGTCGAGGCGGCCGTCGAGTTCTCGGCGCTCGCCCCGGAGGGTGCCACCCCGGCCGGGACGGCGCTGCGCTGGATCGTCCAGCAGCCGGGCGTGACGACGGTGATTCCGGGTGCCCGCAACCCCGAGCAGGCCCGCGCCAATGCGGCGGCCGCCGCGCTGCCGCCGCTCTCCGACGCCACCCTGACGGCCGTCCGCGACCTCTACGACCGCCGGATCCGCCCGCAGGTCCACGACCGCTGGTGAGCCACCGCGGCCGCCCGGTCGGCGCGCTCGTGCGTCAGAGCGCCACGACCGGGCGGCCGAGCAGTTCGTCGCACCAGCCGTCGTCGTCGAGCAGCTCCGCGAGCTCCGGGTCGCGGTACGCGGTGGCGAGCGGCAGCCAGGCCAGGAACGAGCCGTAGCCGCCGCAGGTCGCGGACCCGCCGTCCCCGCCGCACATCACGCCCGGATCCGCGGTGACCTCCGGCCGGTACGGGTCCCGGGCGATGCGCAGCCCGAAGGCGTTCGGCCGGTGTTGCGGGCCGTCCGGGGCGCTGAACGGGTCGTCGGTGTCCGGGTGGGTGGCGCCCCAGCGGAAGAGCGTCGGTGCACCCGCCCCGCAGGCGTACTCCCACTCGTCGGGGGTGGGCAGCCGCCAGCCGTGTTCCTCGAAGTCCACCTCCCCGACGTCGACCGCCTCGACGCCCACCAGCAGCGTCGGCAGCCGCACCGTCCGGACGGGGCTCAGCACCGCGGTCAGGTGCGTGCGCAGCTCCGCCGGGAAGCCGAAGCCGCGGCAGCTCTCCGCGTACGAGGCGGCCTGCTCCGGCGTCGCCTCGAAGGCGGCGGCGTCGAAGCCCAGCCGCACCTCGCCGCCGGGCACCAGCGCGAATTCCCGCCCGTGCAGCACCACGGTCGCGGTCCCGTCCGGCGCCACCGCCCAGCCGTCCGCCGCCAGCCGTTCTGCGGCCGTCCGCAGCACCCGGCCCCGCCATCCGTCCGTGCCGCCCCGCCACGCCCGCAGGGTCAGCTCCCCGGTCTCCGTGCTCTCCGCCCCCGCCATGCCTGCCATACCCGCCGTGCCCGCCATGCCCGGGATCCTGCCATCCGCCCCCGACACCGGGGTGCCCCGGTACGACCACCGTGCGCCCCGAGGACACCCCTAGGCTGGAGGAAGGACCCGCCACCGTCGGAGGGAGAGGCCGCCATGACCGAGCCGACCGCCGGGCGCCCGCACATGCCCGGGTACGGCATCCGGCCCGCGGACGAGGGCACCGGTCTGCTCAGCTGGGAGTGGGCCGAGAAGCGTCTGACCGGGTCGCACGACTACTGGGTGTGCTCGGTGCGCCCCGACGGCCGTCCGCACACCATGCCGGTCTGGGGCGTGTGGCTGGACGGCGCGTTCTGGTTCTCCAGCAGCGTCTCCTCCCGCAAGATGCGCAATCTCGCGGAGCGGCCGGACTGCGTGGTCACCACCGAGGACCCGCGGGACCCGGTGGTGCTGGAGGGCCGGGCCGAGCCGACCGCCGACCGGGCCGAGATCGCGGGCTTCCTGGCGGCACTGAACGCCAAGTACTCGGTGGCGTACGGCGTCGACTTCCTCGACCCGGCGGTCAACGCCACCGTGCGGGTCCGCCCGGCGCAGGCCATCGGCCTGTTGCACACCGACTTCCGTGGCTCGCCGACCCGCTGGCGCTTCACCGACGGCGAGGACTGACCACGACGAGCGCCGACGCTGACGAGCAACGACGCTGACGAGCAATGACGCTGACGAGCAACGACGCTGACGAGGGGTGCCGGCCCTCAGGGCGCGGTGGCCGGGTCCGCCGCCTCCTTGGGCACGTCCGGCCGGCGGAACCACGAGCCCTGCACGGCCCACTGCACGAGCATCAGGATCACGCCCAGCACCAGCGCGCCGATGCCGATGACCGTCACACCGCCGGTCTTGCCGAAGATCGGCAGGTCGATCGAGGTGGAGCCGTAGTCCGGGTCGGCGTACACGTCGAAGGCGCCGTAGCAGAAGAAGTACAGCAGCATCAGGCCGCCCAACAGCGGGGCGACGCCCTTGAGGACGAAGTCCTTGACGCTGCGGGTCAGCACCTTGCGGTAGTACCAGACACAGGCGAAGCCGGTCAGGCCGTAGTAGAAGGCGATGCCGAGGCCGACGGATGCGATCGAGTCGGCGAGGACGTTGCCGCTGATCGCGGTGAGCAGGACGTAGAAGGCGATCGAGGCGATGCCCATGCCGATGGTCGACCAGGTCGGTGTCAGGTGGCGCGGATGCACCCGGCCGAAGTGCGAGGGCAGCGCCTTGTGGGCGGCCATCGAGAAGCTGGTGCGCGCGGTCGGCAGGATGGTCGTCTGGGTGGACGCCGCCGACGAGGTCAGCACCATGAAGATCATCAGCTTGCTGAGGAACCCGCCGAAGCCGGTGGTGCCGAACACGGCGTCACCCAGCCCCGACAGCACGTCCCCCGAGTTGTCCTCGTTGCCGAGCCCGATGCCCTTCGTACCGACGCCCGCGAAGGCCATCGCCGCGGTCGACACCAGGGCGTAGATGAGCAGCAGGAGGACGGTCGAGATGACGGCGGCCCGGCCCGGCGTGCGGGCGGCGTCCGCCGTCTCCTCGTTGACCGACACGGCGGTGTCCCAGCCCCAGTAGATGAAGACCGCGGAGAGGATGCCCGCGGTGAACGCCGTCGACGAGGACACCTCGAACGGGTTGAACCAGGAGGCGTCCACCGTGATGGCGGTGGACGGCGGGTTCGAGCCGTACACCTTGACCAGCGCCGTCACCGAGAGCAGGACCAGCATCACGACCTCGATGCACAACAGCCATCGTTGCAGCGCCGCGGACAGCTCGATGCCGATGTAGCAGATCCAGGTCATGACGACGATCCAGACGACGCCGGCGACGGTCGTCCAGGTCGTCGAGTTCGCCAGCGAGTCCAGGCCGAACAGTTGGAAGCCGTAAACGCCCGCGATCTGCGCCAGGTTCGCCATCACGATGATGTCGGCGACGATGATGCCCCAGCCGCCCATCCAGCCCGTGCGCGGGCCGAACGCCCGCGCCGCCCAGGTGAACGTCGTCCCGCAGTCCGGGTCGGAGGCGTTCAACTCCTTGTAGGAGAAGGCGATCAGCAGCATGGGGATGAACGCCAGGATGGTGATGATCGGCGCCTGCAGGCCGACCCCGACGACGATGATGCCCAGCGTCGCCGCGAGGCTGTAGGCGGGGGCGGTGGAGGCCAGGCCGATGGCGACGGACGACACCAGGCCGAGCGCGCCGGTCTTCAGACCCTTCTCGCCGGCACCCGAGCCGGTCGAACGGGGTGCGGTGGAAGGAGTCTGATTGCCGGGAGGCATCGACACCGGACCCACCCCCTCTCTCCAGCCCGGAGGCTGTGACGGGGCCGCAAGGGCAGGAACTGGGCACCATCGTACGCCCGTACGCTCCACCGCTCTCGGCGTCTGTATCACCTGTGACCTGCGCAGACGTCAAATTCACCCGGTGGGCCCAGCCTCCGTGGTGCCCTCCCGGGCCATGGCGCGCAGCCGTGCGGGGGCCACCAGGAGGAAGGCGTCGAGCACCAGGTCCTCGACCTGCCGCCAGTCGACCTCGACGTCCAGGTACACCCCGATCCAGCCGCGGCCGCCCACGTACGGCGGGCGGAAGTACCGGTCCGGATCGGCCGCCACCAGGTGCTCCTGCACCCCGGCGGCGGCCGCCGCCCAGAAGCCCGTCCGGTCGTCGTGGTGCCGGTCCGAGGTCACGGCGAACATCGGCCGGCCCGCGAACCAGGCCGCCTCCCCGTGGCTCGGCCGCTCCTCGGCTCCGGGCAATGCCAGGCACAGCCCGCGCAGCCGCTCCAACGCCGCCCGCAGCACCGCCCCGTCCCGGCCCGCAGCCTCGCCCGCCGCCTCCCCCTCGCCCGCCGTCTCAGCCACGGCCGCGCGGCTCGCCGCGGTACGTGCCGAAGTACCAGCGGTTGCCCTCCGGGTCGCGGGCGGCGAAGTCCCGCGAACCGTAGTCCGTCCCGTGCAGGGCGTCCACGATCTCGGCGCCCGCGGCGACCGCCCGCGCGTGCACCGCGTCCGGGTCCGCCGTCACCACGTACGCCCCGAGGCTGCCCGGCGGGGTCGGACCGCTGCCCCGCGCGCCGTCGGCACCGCCAGGGTCCTCGCGGACCGAGCCCAGCATCACCCCGCCGCCCTCCGGCCAGCTCAGCTGCGCGTGGTGCACCACGGAGCCCTCCCCGTACACCACCGTCTCCTCGAAGCCGAACGCCTCCACCAGGAAGGCGATCAGCTTGCGGGCGTCGTGCGACCGCAGCGTCGGCCACACCTGCGGTGCGGGCGCCCCGTCCGGGGCCTGTGCCGTACCCATCACTCCACCTCCGTGCCGCGTCGGCCGGTGCCGGTCGCACCCGGGGCCGTCGCGCACCCCGTGCCGTCACACCCCAGCCTGTACCGCGGCCGGAACCCGGGCTTGGACGAATCGGAACTCCTCCGCCAGCCACACGCTCGGCGCGACGCCGGCCAGCGCACGGAACTCCCTGGCCAGGTGCGCCTGGTCGAAGTACCCGCACCGAGCCGCGAGTTCGGCCAGCCGGCCACCGTCCGACGCGGCCATCCGGCGGGCCCGGTCGAAGCGCACCACCCGGGCCGCGGCCTTCGGCGACAGCCCCGTCTCCCGCCGGAACCGCGCCGCTAGGTGCCGCTCGCTCCAGCCGACCTCCGCCGCCAGCGCCGACACCGGCAGCCGCCCGCCGCTGCGCCGCAGCAGTGCCCACACCCGCCGCACCTCCGGCGCCGCCTCGCCGTACGGCTCCGCGAGGCGCGGCAGCAGCGCGTCCAGCACCGCGAACCGCTCCGGCCAGCCGGGCGCGGCGAGCAGCCGCTCCCGGACCTCCCCGGCGAGCGGCCCGAGCAGGTCCTCGGCGGGCAGGTCCAGACCCGCCAGCTCGCCCGCTGGCAGACCCAGCAGCGGGCGCGCGGCCAGCGGGTCCAGCGCCACCTGGATGCCGGACTGCCGGCCGGGGTGGGTGATCAGCGCGGGCGTGGTGTGCAGCCCGCCCAGCAGCGCCGTGTAGTCCTGCGGCCCACGGCCGGGTTCGGGATGCACCGCCACCGTCAGCGGGTCGTCCAGCGTGAAGATCAGCGTCAGCCACGGCGAGGGCAGGCCCCGGTGCCGGCCCGGCGGCAGACCGGCCTGCCGGTACCCGGAGTACCGGGCCGCGTACCGCGCCATCGCCCCGGTCGGCCGCACCCGGGGACCTTCGTCCACCACCGCCTCGTCCACCCCGCCAGTATCGGCCCGCCGGGCGCCGCGCGGGGTGGCCGGGTGAGACCCGGGTCACATCCGGCGGGGTGGATGTCACACCCGGGCCCCCTGTGCTGCTCTCGATCGGTGACCGCACACGGGAGGCACACCATGACCGGCACCGCAGCGACCGGCAGCACGGACGGCACGGACGACGGCGACGGGACGACCCGGGACTTCGTCGACCACCGCGACCTGCTCTTCTCGATCGTCTACAGCATGCTCGGCACCGTCGCCGACACCGAGGACGTGCTGCAGGAGACCTGGCTCGCCTGGTCCGGCCGCACCCCCGCCGCCGTCCGCCAGACCGCCCACCGCGCCCGCGAGCACGTGCACGCCCGGCGCCCCCGCTACCGCACCGACGCCGCGCTGCGTTCAGGCGGCGGCCGGCAGCCGGTCGGCCGTGTGTCGGACACCTTCGACGGGAGCCGCCGGGGCGGGCAGCAGCGGGGTGCCGAACACCGCCGCCTGCGCCGCCGCGGCCAGCTCGCGGCGGCCAGCCGCACCCGCCGGGAGCGGCGCACGGAACTGGACCTCCGCCACCAGCCCGCGGGCGGCGATCACCCGGCGCAGCGAGGCGAGCAGCCCGTCCTCGCCGACGAACGCCGCGACGGTCGCCGTCCGCCCGTCCGCGAGCCGGTAGCGCAGCGCCATCGGCTGGACGGTCGCGCGGGCCCGCACGGCCGCCTCGAACAGCGCCGGCCGGAACCGTCCGCCGCGCCGCCCGCACCAGGTGCTGCCCTCGGGGAAGACCGCCACCCGCTCGCCGCGGCGCAGCGCCGCCGCGATCCCGTCCACGGTGGCCGGCAGCGCGCGCAGCCGGTCCCGGTCCAGGAACAGGGTGCCCGCCCAGGCCGCCAGCGGGCCGAGCAGCGGCCAGGTCCGTACCTCCGTCTTCGCCAGCATCCGCGCCGGCCGGACGGCCGCCACCAGCAGGATGTCCAGCCACGACACGTGGTTGGCCACCACCAGCACGCCGCCGTCCGTCCGGGGGGCCGGGCCCGCCCGCAGCTCCACGCCGAACGCGGCGAGCAGCAGCCGTGCCCAGCGCTGCACCAGCCGCTCGCGCAGCGCCGGCCCGCAGCAGCCGCGGACCACCGGTGCCAGCGCCACCCCGGCCAGCAGCAGACCCGCGCAGGACGCGGCGCGCAGCAGCTGCCGCCCCGGGCCGACCACCGGGTCGGGGGCGGCCACGCAGTCCTCCGGCGTGCAGGGCGCCGTCGGCAGCCAGGCGCTCACAAGGCGGGCCCGGCGGACAGGAAGTGCCGCAGGTAGCGCGGGTCGGTCCGCTCCAGCGACAGCAGCACGTACAGGTCGGCGACGCCGAAGTCCGGGTCGTGCGCGGGCTCGCCGCACACCCAGGCGCCCAGCCGCAGGTAGCCGCGGAGCAGCGGCGGGATCGCGGCGCGGGCCGGCCGGGCGACGCCCTCGTGGTCCCAGGGGCGCAGCGGCGACACCCGGTACTCCTCCGGGGCGAGGTGCTTGGCGAGGACGGCGTCCCGGACGCCCGCGGCCTCCGTGCCGCCGTCCGCCAGCGGGACGGAGCAGCAGCCCGCGACCCAGGTGTTGCCGGTCGTCGTCAGGTAGCGGGCGATGCCGCCCCACATCAGGTTGATGACGGCTCCGCTGCCCCGGTGGTCCGGGTGGATGCAGGAGCGGCCGACCTCCACCAGGCCGTCCCGCAGCCCGGCCAGCCGGGACAGGTCGAACTCGGTGTCGGAGTACAGCCGGCCGGCCCGGCGCGCCGCCTCCGGGCGCAGCAGCCGGTAGGTGCCGACCACCTCGTTGGTGCCGTTCTCGCGGACCAGCAGGTGGTCGCAGTGGTCGTCGAAGGCGTCGACGTCCAGGCCGGGCAGCGGGCTGTCCAGGACGGCGCCCATCTCCTCGGCGAACACCCGGTGGCGCAGCCGCTGCGCGGCCCGCACGTCGCCCTCGTCCTGGGCCAGCGCGACGCTGTAGCCGACGGGCACGGGAGCCTGCGGGGTCCGGGCGGCCTGGGGAGCGGCGGCCCGGTCGGGGACGGACGGTGTGAGGACGGGGGCGGTGGTCATCTCGGCTCTCCCTGCTCGTGGACGGGACTGGACGCACTGCGCTCCGGACCGGCCCTTGTCCCGTCACGTTCATGACGGGTGGGTCACCCGTATGTCTCCCGTGGCAGGTCGGCATCGAGGTGGCCGCCCGACAGAGCGCAGATGTGGACCGGCTGAACGCCTGGCGCGGCCCTCGCACCGCCCGCCGCCGGGGCCCCGGGAGCCCGTCCCGACCCGTCCGCCCCCGTCCCGAGCCGCGCGGCCCCGCCCCGACCCGTCCGCCCGGGCCGCACCCCGCTCGCACGGGCGCGCTCCACCGGAACGGGTCGGTCCCACCGGAACGGGTCGGCCCCGCCGGCCCGGGGCATCCCGACTTCGCGGTGCGGCGTGCTGGCCGCACCCGCCGGGGGTCGGCCACACTGGCCCGATCGGGACGGGCGGCCCCACGGGCGGGGCCGGCCGTGCCCGCCGTCGACGACGAGGTCGAAGGGGTCGATGCTGTGCGTGGAGATCTTCGCCGGCGCAGGGCCGCGCTGGAGGACGAGTGGTCCCGCTGGGTGCCCCACCGGGCGGCCCGGCCGCAGCACGCCGCGGACGGCACCGGGGTGCGCCCCGAGGTCGCGGACTCCTGGCTCCGCTCGCTGACCACCGTCGACCCCGCACGCACCGCCGCCCCGCCCTCCGACCCCGGCGCGCACGGCCCCGACTGGGCGCACTCCCCGCTCCGCGCCCCGGTCGACGCCGTCGCCGACGAACTCCGGGCCATCGCCGACGACGCGGGCTTCATCGCCGCCGTCACCGACGAGGCCGGCACCATCCTGTGGACCTGCGGCGGCCCGGCCATGCAGCGCAAGGCGGAACGGGTCAACTTCGCGCCCGGCGCCCGCTGGGACGAGCAGGCGATGGGCACCAACGCCCTGTCGCTCGCCCTGAGCAGCGGCCGCGCCGCCACCGTCTTCTCCGCCGAGCACCTGGTCTCCGTCCTGCACGGCTGGGTCTGCTACTGCGCGCCGATCCGCCGCCCGGACGGCAGCATCGCCGGCACCCTCGACCTCTCCACCACCTGGGACCGCTCGCACCCGCTCGCGCTGTCCACCGTCCGCACCCTCGCCGCCGCCGTCGGCGCCGCCCTGCCCGCGGCCCCCGGCACCACCACCCGCCCCGAGGGACTGCGCCTCACCTGCCTCGGCCGCGAACAGGCCACCCGCGACGGCGTCCCGCTGCACCTGCCGCCGCGCCGCCTGGAGATCCTCACCCTGCTCGCCCTGGAGGCCGACGGATTCACCGCCGAACGGCTGCGCACCGCCGTCTACGGCGACCGGCCGGTCACCGCCACCACCGTCAAGGCCGAGATCTCCCACCTGCGCCGCGACCTCGGCGGCGCCGTCTCCGCCCGCCGCTACCGGCTCACCACGCCCGTGCAGTGCGACGCGGCCGAGGTGCGCCGCGCCCTCGCCGCGGGCGACACCGCCACCGCCGTGCGGCTGTACACCGGCCCGCTGCTGCCGCACTCCGACGCCCCCGCCGTCGTCGAGCACCGCACCTACCTGGAGGTCGCCGTCCGCGCCGCCGTCCTCGCCGCGGCCGACCCCGCGCCCGCCCTGCGGTACGGCGAACTCGCCCGGTACGACGCCGAGGTGCACGAACACGCGCTGCGGCTGCTCGCCCCCGGCGACGGACGGCGTGCGGTGGCGCTCAGCCGGCTGCACGCCGCCCTGCGCGACTGACGACCGTTCCGACCGGGGTCCGCCGGGCGGTGCCAACCTTTCACCAACCCGAAGGGGTGAGAGTGGCCACCGTCCACGGCGGCCGGTCCTGGGACGACGGCCGTCGGACGCCACCCGTACGCGTCTTCCGACGAGGAGAGCCGCCCATGGTCTACGCCCGGCCCGGAACCGAAGGCAGCATCGTCAGCTTCGCCCCCCGCTACGACAACTTCATCGGCGGCAAGTGGGTCGCCCCGGTGGAGGGCCGCTACTTCGACAACCCCTCGCCGATCACCGGGCAGACGTTCTGCCAGGTCGCCCGCTCCTCGGCGGCCGACGTCGAACTCGCCCTGGACGCCGCGCACAACGCCGCCGAGGCCTGGGGCCGCACCTCCGTCACCGAACGCGCCAACGTCCTCAACCGGATCGCCGACCGGATCGAGCAGAACCTCGAGAAGCTCGCCGTCGCCGAGAGCTGGGAGAACGGCAAGCCCGTCCGGGAGACCCTCGCCGCCGACCTCCCGCTCGCCGTCGACCACTTCCGCTACTTCGCGGGCGTGGTGCGCGCCCAGGAGGGCGGCATCGCCGAGATCGACGCCGACACCGTGGCGTACCACTTCCACGAGCCGCTCGGCGTGGTCGGCCAGATCATCCCGTGGAACTTCCCGATCCTGATGGCCACCTGGAAGCTCGCCCCGGCGCTCGCGGCCGGCAACTGCGTCGTCCTCAAGCCGGCCGAGCAGACCCCGGTCTCCATCCTGCTGGTCGTCGAGCTGATCGCCGACCTGCTGCCGCCCGGCGTCCTCAACGTGGTCAACGGCTTCGGGGTGGAGGCCGGCAAGCCGCTCGCCTCCAGCCCCCGGGTCGCCAAGGTCGCCTTCACCGGCGAGACCACCACCGGCCGCCTGATCATGCAGTACGCCAGCGAGAACATCATCCCGGTCACCCTCGAACTCGGCGGCAAGAGCCCGAACATCTTCCTGCCGGACGTCATGGCCGCCGACGACGAGTACCTGGACAAGGCCGTCGAGGGCTTCGTGATGTTCGCCCTCAACCAGGGCGAGGTGTGCACCTGCCCGTCCCGCGCGCTCGTCCACGCCTCCATCTACGACGAGTTCATCGCCCGCTGCATCGCCCGCACCGAGGCGATCACCGCCGGCGACCCGCTCGACCCCGCCACCATGATCGGCGCCCAGGCCAGCAACGACCAGTACGAGAAGATCCTCTCCTACCTGGACATCGGCCGGCAGGAGGGCGCCGAGGTGCTCACCGGCGGCGGCGCCCGCACCGTCCCCGGCCTGGAGGGCGGTTACTACATCGAGCCGACGATCTTCCGCGGCAGCAACGACATGCGGATCTTCCAGGAGGAGATCTTCGGCCCGGTGGTCTCCGTCGCCACCTACGACACCGTCGAGGAGGCCCTGCACATCGCCAACGACACGCTCTACGGCCTCGGCGCAGGCGTCTGGACCCGCGACGGCAACACTGCCTACCGCCTCGGCCGGGCCATCAAGGCGGGCCGGGTGTGGACCAACTGCTACCACGCCTACCCGGCGCACGCGGCCTTCGGCGGCTACAAGAAGTCCGGCATCGGCCGCGAGACCCACAAGATGATGCTCGACCACTACCAGCAGACCAAGAACCTGCTGGTCAGCTACTCCGGCCAGAAGCTCGGCTTCTTCTGATGAAGCCGGCCCCCGCCAGGATCGAACTCACCGGTCCGGCAGAGGAGTTGCTAAGGACGCTGGTGGCCGTGCACGGGCCGGTGATGTTCCACCAGTCCGGCGGCTGCTGCGACGGCAGCGCACCGATGTGCTACCCCCGCGGCGAGTTCCGGGTCGGCGCCTCGGACCTGCTGCTCGGCCGCGTCGCCGAGGACACCCCGTTCTGGATCAGCGCCGACCAGTACGCGTACTGGCGGCACACCCACCTCACCGTGGACGTCGTCCCCGGCCGCGGCAGCGGATTCTCCCTGGAGGCACCCGAAGGCGTCCGCTTCCTGCTCCGCTCCCGCCTCTTCACCGAGACCGAGGCCGAACTCCTCGCCGCCCAGGCCCCGCCCCCGACCGGCGCCGAGCACCAGCCCTAGGTGTTCTGACCACGGAGGTTGGTGACGGGGTTCACGGCGGTGTGATCTTGAAATGAGTGAGGGCCTTCTGGCCAGGTGTGGATTGCGACAT
>NZ_JBFBDW010000058.1:0-51435 GCF_040683455.1 Kitasatospora sp. NPDC093679 | reverse complement strand
GCCGCCCCCCCCGCCGCCGTCCGTCCGGATCAGTCGGGGAGGCGGTCCAGGATCCATTCGCCGAGTTCACGCGTGACGGCGGTGTGTTCGGTGGTGGTGCTGGAACACAGGAAGTCGTCGAGGTCGCTCTCGGACGGGTCGAGGTCGTCGATGTCGGCGTACAGGGCCTTGTTGTCGTCGAGGTCGCGGATCGAGACCGCACTGACGGAGGGGACGAAGCAGACGTGTTCGTGGCGCAGGTCGACCTGGGCCCCGAACTTCTCGAGCATGTCGGCGAGGATGCCGTAGGAGCGCAGCGTGCCGCCGGGGGCGCCGTCGAGCTCGGGGAATCCGCTGGTGGTGACGGTCTTCTCGGCCTGGGGGAAGCGCCGCTTGAGTTCGGCGACGACGGCGTTGTCGCCCTGGGACTGGGCGTAGAAGGTGGTGCCGGGGTAGATCCGGTTCACGGTGAGGGTGATGTCGCCGGGCTCGACGGCGAGGCCGGTGCCGTCGCCGCGGCCGTTGGCGACGCCGATCAGGCGCGGGAGGCGCGGCCAGCCGCCGAGCCGTTCCAGCTGCTGCAGGAACTCGGTGCGCTCGGGGGCCACGCCGATCGTCCCGGTGGCGGGGTCGTAGTGCCGCCAGAGCATCTGCCGCGCGGCCGGGCTGTCCATCTGCCGCGCGAAGTCGTTGGGCACGGGGATGAAGTGGGAGAACGCCTGGAGCCCGATCGGGACGACACCGCCGCGGTGCGGGCTGTCGTACGAGAAGTACAACCGCGTGCGGTGGTCCATCCGCTGCATCTCCAGCCTCGCCAGGGCGTAGCGGGTGATGATGCCGCCCATGCTGAAGCCGCCGACCGTCAGCCCGGCGGAGCCCAGTTGCTCGGCGTTGGTCCGCATGATGCAGGCGATCGCGGCCTCGGCGTTGGCCGTGATGGAGGCGGAGCGCTCGTCGAAGCCGAGCAGGACGACGTCGCGCCCGCGGCTGCGGAGCTCGGTCAGGAAGGGGTAGTCGCGGTCGAGGCCGGCGTAGAGCCAGGTGAGGTCGCTGCGGCCGAGGTTGAAGCCGTCGGCGATGATCACGGGGTGGGTGATGCCCTGGTTGCGTTCGCCGTAGAAGACGTGGGCGAAGCCGTTGGGGAGCTGCCACTCCTCGTCGGGCGTGGGTACGGGGTACGGCAGCGGGGTGGGGGCGGTGGAGTCCAGCGGGGCCGCGAGGGTGAAGGCGCCGACGCTCTGCTCCGCCTTCTCGTCCTGGTCGGACAAGGGGTTACCTCCTTCGGGTACGCACGGGCCGCAGCAGCCGCGGGACGGGGCTGGGGACCGCAGGCCCGTGCGGGTGACGCCTGCATCATCGGACGGTGCGGAGCGGGGCGGCCGGTTCCCACGCGAACGGTTCCCCTCGACGGACGAATCATCAGCTGATCGCACAGCGCGGCGCCCGGGGCGGGCGCCCCCTGCCCACGGGGCACCCCCGGGGCCCGGTGCAGCCCCGGGTCACCGGCGCGGCGTCAGGTCCCGCAGCCCGTCGGCGAGGAGGGCGAACGCCTGTTCCGCGTCCGCGACGGCGCCCGGGTGGCGGGTGTCGGCGGGCGTGCCGGCGGCGAGGCGGGCGGCGTTGTCCTGCGCCAGCACCCACTGGACGCCCACGATCTGGACGGCGGCGAGGCGCGCCGTGAGCTCGGGGGTGCCGGCCGTCTCCTGCAGGGCCCGGGCGAGAGCCTGTTCGGCGCCGGCCTTGAAACGGTCCATCCGGGCGGCGAGGGAGGGCGCGTCCTGGATCATCCGGGTCAGCCGCAGCACGTGGGGGTGGTCGTTGAGTCCGGTGATCGGATCCCGTTCGTGCAGCCCGCGGAGGAAGTGCGCGCGCAGTTCGGCCAGCGGGGCGGTGCCCGGCGGGCGGGCGCGGACGACGCGGGCGGCCTCGGCCTCGTGGTCGGCGAGGCGGTGCAGCACGAGGTCTTCCTTGGTCGGGAAGTAGGCGAAGAGCGTGCGCTTGGACACCTCGGCCGCCTCGGCGACCTGGGCCACCGAGACCTGGTTGAAGCCGTGTTCGAGGAACAGGGCGATCGCCGCGTCGGAGATCGCCGCGCGGGTCCGCTGCTTCTTCCGCTCCCGCAGCCCTGGCGTGCCGTCCACGGCGACCAACCTAGCAGAGGGCTTCTCCCGGGATATTTCTGCACCTGGTATACATTTGCCCCGAGGCGAGAAACAGAGCGGAGCGAGGACCTTGACCGAGAACGAGACCGAGAACGGGACCGTCGACGAGACCTGGACCGCGGCCGGGACCGAGGTGGTCGTCGTCGGTGCCGGCCCGGCCGGGCTGGCACTGGCCTGCGAACTGGCCCTGGCGGGCATCGACACCCTGGTGCTGGAGCGGCTGCCCCGGCGCGTCGAGCAGGTGAAGGGCGGCGCGATCCAGCCCCGTACCGCCGAACTGCTGGAGCTGCGCGGACTGCTGGAGCCGGTCCTGCGCCGGACCACCCCCGGCGACCCGGTGGGCGGCCACTTCGCGGCCCTGCCCGTCCCCCTGGACTGCACGCCCTGGCAGACCCGGTACCCCTTCCCGATCGTGCTCCCCCAGTGGGAGATCGAGGAGGTGCTGGAGGAGCGGGCGACCGCCCTCGGCGCGCGGATCCTGCGCGGCACGGCCGTCTGCGCGGTCGACCAGGACGAGGACGGCGTCGTCGTCACGGCGGACGGGCTGCAGGTGCGGGCGCGCCACCTGGTCGCCTGCGACGGCGCGCACAGCACGGTGCGCCGACTCCTCGGCCTCCCGTTCCCCGGCCGGCCGGGAACCCACCGGGCGGTGCTGGCCGACATCCGCCTGTCGGCCGCGTCCCCGCTGGTGCCGCAGCAGCTCGGACACATGAGCACCCTGATCCGCCGCGCCGAGGACCACTGGGCGATGCTCGCCCCGCTCGGCGGAGACCGCTACCGCTTCACCTTCGGCCGCACGGACCGCACGGACCGCACGGACGGGACGGACCGCACGGACCAGGAGGACGCCTCCCGCGACTCCCCCGTCACCCGCGAGGAGATCGCCGAGGCGCTGCGGGCCGTGTACGGCGAGGAGACCGCGCTCGGCACGGTGGACAACTCCTCGCGGTTCACCGACGCCACCCGGCAGCTGGAGCAGTACCGCACCGGGCGTGTCCTGTTCGCCGGAGACGCCGCGCACGTCCACCCGCCGCTCGGTGCCCAGGGCCTCAACCTCGGCATCCAGGACGCCTTCAACCTCGGTTGGAAGCTCGCCGCCACCGTCCGGGGCCGCGCACCGCACGGCCTGCTGGACAGCTACCACGCCGAACGCCACCCGGTCGGCGCCCAGGTGCTGCACCACACCTCGGCGCAGCGCGTCCTCGCGGACCCGAACCCGAGCGAGGACGTGGCCGCCCTGCGCGACATCGTCACCGACCTGCTGCGCCTGCCCGACGCCAACCGCCACCTGGCCGGGCTGATGTCCGGCCTCTCCCTGCACTACCCGCCGCAGGACGGCCACCCGCGGCACCACCCGCTCACCGGTCGGCGCGTCCCGGACACCGAACTCACCCTCGGCACCGGCACCGTCCGACTGTCGGCCCTGTTCGCCGCGGGGCACGCCGTCCTGCTCGACCTCGCCGGAGCCGTCCCGGCCGGTCTCCCGCTCCCGCCGCAGGTCGACCTCGTCCGCGCCACCTGCACCGACGGGCCCGCTGCGGCGGCCGTGCTGATCCGCCCCGACGGCTACGTCCGCTGGGCCACGGACGGCACCCCCGCCGACGCGGACGGCCTGCTCGCCGCGATCGCCGGCCACCTCGTGCGGCTGCCCTGACTTCGTGCGGGGCCCGCTGACGGTGCGGCGCCCGCGGGCGTCGTCAGGCGCCCAGGGAGTAGCAGTGGTCCTCCGTCTGTTCCAGCCACCACCAGTCGTCGTCCTCCGCGGCGGCCGCCGCCTCCGGATCGATCCGCACGAGCGAGGAGCGGACGAAGGCGAGGAAGGCGTAGTGCTCGCCGAACCCGTCGTCGCCACGGGTCGCACGGCCCACCGACAGGCAGAGCGCCCAGTCGCTCATCGCGAGGCAGGCGGCGAAGGCGGTGAGCGAGGTGTTGACCGTGTCACCGTACGAGTCGACCACCCGGCCGGTGGCCAGGTCGAGCCGGAGGGCCGGCTCGCCGTGGACCTCGGCGATCACCAGGCGGCCGTCCGTGACGGTGAGTTCCTTCATGGCCCGGTCGGTGTCCAGCCAGCCCAGCGCCGAGATCCTGGGCAGCCCCAGCGTCGCCAGCGCCCGGGCCGTCGCCGCGTCGCCGGTCGCCGCGGCGAGCTGCCCGGGATCGGCGAGCACCACGCCGCTGTAGTACGTCTGCACGTCCTCGGGCGTGAGCCGTGCGGCGTCCCACCAGGCCTCCCGGGGCAGCAGGTTGGGTGCGGTCACCCGGTGGTGCGCGCCGGCGACCGCGTCCTGACCGGTGAGCGCGGCCGTGGGTGCGGGTGCGGCTGCCGGTGCGGCCGTGGCCGGCGGGCCGAAGTCGAACAGTGCGGCGCCGCTGTAGCCCGCGATCAGCACCCGGTCGCCGGGCAGCACCTGGATGTCGTCGTCGTGGGCCACCGGGTAGAGCGCGTGGACGGAGGCCGTTCCGGCCCGGGTGACGGTGACCTCGACCATCGAGTGGAGCGGGTCACCGGTGTCCAGCGCGGAGGCCACCGCGGCCGGCGGCTCCTCCTGCGCCGGTTCGTCCGGCGACGGCTCCCCGAGCGGGGCACCGTCCGCCAGGGCGTACCACCGGTAGGTGTGGTCGTAGCGCGACTGCAGGCAGACCTCGCTGCCACCCGCCCGGAAGCCGTGCAGCGCGACCGGGCCGGTCCAGCCCGGCGCGACGGTGCCGGTGTCCCACACCTCGATCGGCCGCCAGTGCGCCCACAGCACCCGCCAGGGCATCGCGAGGCCGAGGCCGTCCAGCCAGTCGGCGAGCGCCCGGTCACCCCGCATCAGGGCCGCGAACCGCAGCCTCGCCGCCCACTCCTCCGGTCCGGCCCCGTCCTCCGTCCCGTAGACCCGGGCGACCTCGGACAACGCCTCCCCGTACTCCGCCACCCGCGCCGGAAATCCGTCCGGCCGCCACGCCGTCGTCCCCATGCCCCGCTCCCCCGTTCCCCCTGATGATCTTCGACCATGAGCCTACGCCACCTCGCCGACAGCCCTCGGACGGCCGCCAACGGTGCGGCGCGCACCGGGATCACGGGCAGTGAACGCCCTGACGCGACCCTGCTATCACCTGCTATCTTCGGGGTATGGCGAAGACCCAGGTGAACCTCCGCATGGACGAGACCGTCGCCGAGATGGCCAGACACGCGGCCGAGACCCGGCGGATGCCCGTCAACGACTACGTGGCGCAGCTGATCCGGGACGACAACGAGAAGCTGCGCGAGGTCTTCCTGGCCGGTGCGCAGGAAGTGCTGGACGAGTACGGGGACCTGCTCGACGGGATCGAGGCCGCGTGATCCTCCACGTCGATCTCGCCTGGATCCTCGAGGTCGCCGAGCGTGCCGGGGTCGGGGACCCGGCACCGGTGGACTACGGGGTGGCGATCTCCGCGGTGGAGCGGCACCGGGCCGTGGTCGCCGGGCAGGAGGTCTACGACGGGCCGTTCACCCGGGCTGCGGCGCTCGCCCACACGCTCGGCCGGCTGCCGTGGCTGGAGCGTTCGAACCTGCGGGTGGCGGTGGCCGTCGCGCACGGCTACCTGCTGGCCAGCGGGGTCTCGGTCAAGCTCGACCAGGAGCGGGTGTCCGCGGTGGCCGAGGAGCTGAGGCGGCGCGGATCCACCGCGGCCGATCTCGCCGCCGTCCTCAGGACGTGGCTGGCCTGACGGGCGTCCGTCCGGCCACCGGGTGCCGACGGGTGAACCCGCGCGACGCGCGGCGCGCCTGCCCCCGTCCCGCCGGCCGCCCCGTAACGTCGGGGACGGAGGGGCCACCGCCCCTCCTGCGCCGGCCGGCCGCCCTGCCCCTACTCAGGTAGCGGCCCGGCCCGCGCCTCACCCTGCCGGGCGCCGGGTCGTTGCCGGCGGCCCCTCCTGCGCCGCCGTCCCTCAGCCGAAGCTGGCCTCGGTGAAGCAGCCTCCGCGTCAGGCGGCGGACAGGTCGATGCCGAGCACGGGCAGTCCGAGCTCGGCGAGGTACCCCGTCACCCGGCCCGTCCCGCAGCCGACGTCGGCCACCGGGCCCGGCAGGCCGGACGCCTTCACGAGGCCGGCGAAGCCGGTGATCTGCGCCCGGTCGAGCGGCTTCGCCGCGAGCTCGGCGCGGAAGTGGCCGGCGTAGTCGGCCGCGACGGCGTTGTAGGAGTCGCGGGTGGCGCGCAGGAAGTCCGGTTCGGTCACGGACGAGCAGCCTACCGGGCGGCCGGTTTGCGGTGGGGTGGACGGGATAGGCGCGCCCGTGCGACGGGCTGCCGTGCCGGCGGGTGCATCCGACGGCCGGCGGCGCGACCCGCCGACGAGCGGGTGCCGGAAGACACGCTGTCTCGTCCCGGTGCCGTGTCCGGTCGTCGGACGCGGGTGGGCGAGCACGTCCGGCACGCCGCGGAGAGGAGTCATCGTGGCAGGTCCCGTGCTTCCCCCGAAGGCGCCGGCGCCGCCGGTCTCCCCCGCCCCACCCGCCGTCATCGCCGATCCGGGCGCCCTGGGCCTCGCCGCGTTCGCGATGACCACCTTCGTGTTGAGCTGCTTCAACGCCTCGCTCGTCAACGAGTCCGTGGTCGCCGTGGTGCTGCCGCTGGCGCTGTTCTACGGCGGCATCGTCCAGATCCTCGCGGGCATGTGGGAGTTCCGGCGCGGCAACACCTTCGCCGCGACCGCGTTCGCCTCCTTCGGCGCGTTCTGGCTGGCGTACTGGGGGTTCGTGGAGACCGTGGTGCCCCACCTGCTCCGGGTCCACCAGCTCTACCAGGCGACCGGGCTGTTCCTGCTGGCCTGGACGATCTTCACGGTCTACATGACGGTGGCCGCGCTGCGGACGACCGTCGCGGTCCTCTCGGTGTTCGTCACGCTGAGCCTGACGTTCCTCTTCCTGACCGTCGGCGCGTTCGCCCGGTCCGACACCTGGACGGAGGTCGGCGGATGGGCCGGGCTGGTGACGGCGGTGGTCGCCTGGTACGCCTCGTTCGCGACGGTCGCCAACGCCACCTTCAAACGGACGCTGCTACCGGTGTGGCCGCTCGCCGGCCCTCCCGCCGCGGCGGCCCCGGGGAGTGGCGATGAGTGAGCGGACGCTGGCCAACCTGTCGCACGAGGAGCGCCGTTTCCCGCCCCCTCCGGAGCTCGCCGCGGCCGCCAACGCCACGGACCGGACGGTGCGCGAGGCGCAGCAGGACCGGCTCGCCTTCTGGGCCGAGCAGGCGGGCCGGCTCAGCTGGGCGGAGCCGTGGACGGAGGTCCTGGACTGGTCGCAGGCGCCGTTCGCGCGGTGGTTCGTCGGCGGTCGGCTGAACGTGGCCTACAACTGCGTGGACCGGCACGTCGAGGCCGGGCACGGCGACCGGGTCGCCTTCCACTGGGAGGGCGAGCCCGGCGACACCCGGACGATCACCTACGCGGAGTTGAAGGACGCGGTGTGCCGGGCGGCCAACGCGCTGGCGGAGCTCGGGGTGGCGGCCGGCGACCGGGTGGCGATCTACATGCCGATGATCCCGGAGACGGCGGTCGCGATGCTGGCGTGCGCCCGGATCGGGGCGCCGCACACCGTGGTGTTCGGCGGATTCTCCTCGGAGGCGCTGAAGGACCGGATCGTCGACTGCGACGCCCGGGTGGTGATCACCGCCGACGGCGGGTACCGCAAGGGCTCCGCGGCGGCGCTGAAGCCCGCGGTCGACCGGGCGGTGGCCGAGTGCCCGGGGGTGCGCAACGTGCTGGTGGTCCGCCGCACGGGTCAGGAGGTGCCGTTCACGGCGGGTCGGGACCTGTGGTGGCACGAGCTGGTGGGGCGGCAGTCGGCGGAGCACGAGGCGCAGCCGTTCGACGCCGAGCACCCGCTGTACATCATGTACACCTCGGGGACGACGGCGAAGCCGAAGGGCATCCTGCACACCTCGGGCGGTTACCTGACGCAGGTGGCGTGGACGCACTGGGCGGTCTTCGACCTGAAGCCCGAGCGGGACGTGTTCTGGACGGCGGCGGACATCGGCTGGGTGACCGGCCACTCGTACATCGTCTACGGCCCGCTGGCGAACGGCACGACCTCGGTGATGTACGAGGGCACCCCGGACACCCCGCACCGGGGACGCTGGTGGGAGATGGTCGAGAAGTACCGGGTGAGCATCCTCTACTGCGCGCCGACGGCGATCCGGGCGTTCATGAAGTGGGGCGAGCAGGTGCCGGCCGCGTTCGACCTGAGCAGTCTGCGGATCATCGGCTCGGTGGGCGAGCCGATCAACCCGGAGGCGTGGATCTGGTACCGGCACAACATCGGGGGCGACCGGTGCGCGGTGGTGGACACCTGGTGGCAGACCGAGACGGGTGCTCAGATGCTCAGCCCGCTGCCGGGGGTGAGCACCTGCAAGCCGGGGTCGGCGCTGGGGCCGCTGCCGGGTGTCGGTGCGGACGTGGTCGACGACCACGGCGATCCGGTGCCGGACGGCGCGGGCGGCTACCTGGTGCTGACGGAGCCGTGGCCGGCGATGCTGCGCACGGTGTGGGGCGACCGGCAGCGCTACCTGGACACCTACTGGTCGCGGTTCCCGGGGCTGTACTTCGCCGGGGACGGCGCGAAGCGCGACGAGAACGGCGACATCTGGCTGCTCGGCCGGGTGGACGACGTGATGAACGTGTCGGGGCACCGGATCTCGACCACGGAGGTGGAGTCGGCGCTCGTCTCGCACCCGAAGGTCGCGGAGGCGGCGGTGGTCGGTGCGGCGGACGAGGCGACCGGCCAGGGCATCGTGGCGTTCGTGATCCTGCGGTCCGACGCCGGCGGGGGCGGCCCGGAGGTCGCCGGCGAGCTGCGGGCGCACGTCGCCCGGGAGATCAGCCCGATCGCCCGGCCGCGGGAGGTCCTGGTGGTGCCGGAGCTGCCGAAGACCCGCTCGGGCAAGATCATGCGCCGGCTGCTGCGGGACGTCGCGGAGCACCGCAGTCTCGGTGACGTCACCACCCTCACCGACAGCTCGGTCATGGAGCTGATCCGGGATCAACTGCCCGCGTCCGGCGGCGGCGAGGGCGAGGACGAGGACGGACGGTAGGCACGGCTGAGGCCGTGCCCTCCGGGGGAGGGCCACCGGGACGGCCGGTCAGTCGCAGGTGGCGCCGGAGGCCCGCCAGGTCTCCGGGTCGACCATGGCGGTGGGGGCGAACGCCTCGGCGGGGAAGGGCCTGCCGCTGCGCACCTTGTCGTACATGGTCTGCACGGCGAGGGCGCCGACCTCCCGGCCGCTGATCGACAGGGCGGCGCGCATGGCGAAGCGCTCCCCGTGTTGCCATCCCCGGCAGGCGAGGTAGCCGCCGAGGCCGACCCCGATGACGTCGGCCTCGGCGACGCCGGCGGCCCGCAGTGCGGCGATGCCGCCCTCGACGTTCTCGTCGTTGCAGCCCCACACCACCCAGTGCTCGGGGTTCCCCGCCTCCGCGGCCGTGGTGGAGGCGACGGCGCTGCGGGCGCCGTCCGGCGTGTTGTCGGTGCTGACGTTCAGGGTGCGGACCTGGCCGCCGTCCCGGAGGAACGCCAGCTTGGCGGCGTCGATGCGCTCGCGGCAGACGCTGAGGTCCATCCGCGCCGCGGCGACGATCCTGGTGTCGGCGGCCTTCCAGCCGGTCGTGCGGTACTCCTGGGCGGCGCGGCGGCCGACGGCCTCGCCCATCCGGCTGCCGCTGAAGCCGACCCTGGGCACGAGCTTCTGCCGGGCGCAGACGCTCGGGTCGTCGAGGTCGGCGCAGATCTGGTCGTCGGAGGCGAGCAGTTCGATCCGGGCGTCGTACGCGATCCGCACGAGTTGCGGTCCGAGCGCCGGGTCCGGCACCGCCACGACCACGCCGTTCGCCCCTCGGGCGGCGGCCGACCGGACGGCGTCGAGGGTGCGGGCCGCGTCGGTGCCGACGTCCACCACGTCCAGGTCGACGCCGAGTTCGGAGGCCCTCGCCCGCGCCCCGGCCGCCTCGTCCCGGAAGTACTGCTGGTCACCCTGCTTCTGGATGTAGGCGACGGAGATCCGCGCCGTCCGGTGCATCTCGGGGCCCTGGGTGGTGCAGGCGCCGAGCGTCGCGATCGCGGCGAGGACGGCGACGGTGCACGAGGGCGTGGACAGGAACGGGGGACGGGACATGGGCGGCCTCGGGGCGGTTCTGGGCTCCCCCGTCCACGGCCCCGACCACGGCCCGGGCGGCGGACGTGGGCGGGACGTGAGCGGGACATCGGCGTGGAGCGCGGGACGGTTCGACAGCAAGAACGCGGCAGGGGTGCGTCAGGGAACGCGCGGGCGCGCGGGCCACCCGGCCGGCGGACCGGTGCGGTTCTTGACGCGGCGTCCGGGGCTGCGGTGTGATGATGCCGCGCGTTCGATTCTGTTGGTGTGTGGGGTTTTCTGATGGAGCGACGCCGCGCCCGCACCGTCGGCTGCCACCGGTCCGGGCACACCGCCGGCGTGGCACGTCCGACTCGTCCCCGGGCGCGCCGCGCCGGCGGCCCTTCCCGGGCGGTCGACCCGTCGCCGCGCTGTCCCTGGTGCGTCGAACCCACGTGCCGAGGTCGTGCCGTCCTGCGCCACGGGCGCCTGACCGGTGGCACGGCCCACCGCCTCGCAGGAGTCTTCTCCGGTCCCGCTGCGACGCGTGAGTCCCGGGGTGACGCCCCAGCGCATGGTGTGCCGGGCGCCCGGTTCCAGGGCGACGATCGAGGTTCCGTCGACGACGTCGAGATGATGTTCTCGCGGCACGCGGAGCGGATCGCGGCCGATCAGCCCGACACGCTCGTCCACACCCCGCTGTGGGCCGCGGTCGAGGCGCACATCCGGTCGGAGGGAACCCACCTGCCCTCCTTCTACCTCTTCCTGGCCGTCGCCGGGATCATCGGGGCCGTCGGCATCATGTCGAACTCCCGGATCCTCATCGTGGCCGCCACGGTGGTCGGTCCCGAGTACAACGCGATCGTCAGCGTCGCCCTGGGCATCGACCGGGGCAGCCGCCCTCGCCATCGTCGTGCCGCTGGGCTTCTCGGCGCTGTCGCGGGCCCTGGACCAGGAGTCCGACGCGTTCAAGCACGGCCTGCGACCGAGGCGTTCGGCACGGGGCCCAGGAGCACGAGCGTGTCGTCGGCCGCCGGAACGACGTCCCGGGCCTCGGTGACGGGTTCGAGTCGGCCGTCGGCCCGCACGACGAAGAGCAGCTCGTGGCCCGGGGGGAGCGGGTCGGCGGCCGGCCGCACGACGAAGCGCGCGCCGAGCTCGTGGCGGTCCTCCAGGACGCTCCGGACGAGGCCGGGGCCGAAGAGGACGCCGCCGCCGGTGTACGGGGCGACGATGCCCTGACCTCCGGGGTGCGGGCCGACCCGGTACACCGGACCGTCGAGGCTGTCCTGCACGACCACCGAGGCGAGCGCGTTCAGGTCGTCGTCGTCCGTGAGCAGCAGCGCGGTCGTGACGCCCTCCAGGCGGGCCCCGGGGTCGGTCGCCGTGGCCAGGAGCTCCCCCGGGGCCAGCTCCATCCCCGCCTCCCTGATCCGGTCCCGCTCCCGGGGCAGGCCGGCCCACATGAGCACGTCCAGGCCAGCCGCACGGAGCGACCGCGCGAGGTCGATCACCCACGGTGCGCCGCCGACCAGCAGGGGCCGTGAGCGTGCCGACTCGCCGACCCCCAGCCGTGCGGCGACCGGCCTGACGGTCAGTGCGTAGACCAGGACGGTTCCGACGATCACCAGGAAGGTGACCGGCAGGATCTTGTCGGCGCCCGCCAGGCCCCGGTGGACGAGCGAGGCGGAGAACGTCGCGGCGGTGGAGGCGGCGACGATGCCCCGGGGCGCCATCCAGCCGATGACGGCGCGCTCCCCGGAGCCGACGTCCGTCCGGGCGGTCGCCACCACGGACACCAGCGGCCGCACCACCAGGACGAGCGCCGCGGTCAGCGCCAGCGACGGAAGCAGCACCGACGCGACGGACTTCGGCGCGACCGAGGCCGAGATGGAGATGAACAGCAGGCCGATGACCAGTTGGACGACCGTCTCGAAGAACGGGCGGCGGGCCGGCATGTCGAATCCGGGCAGGTTCGCCACCCCGATGCCGGTGACGATCGCCGCGATGAGCCCGGTGTCGTCCAGGACGATGTCGCAGCCCGCCGCCACCGCGACGACCGTGGCCAGTTGCGCGAGCGTGCCGAGCGTCCCGCCGAGCCGCAGCTTGCGCAGGGTCAGCCACAGCACCGCGACGCCGACGGCGCCGCCGGCCAGCCCGACGGCCATGCTTCCGAAGAACAGGCCGACCCGGTAGCCCTCCTTGTCCTGCAACCGGACGATGAGGTGGAAGACGACGGCGCCGAGGATGCCGCCGAGGGGGTCGACGAGGGTCCCCTCCCAGGTCAGGACGGAGCGCACCCGGTCGGCGAGCCTGGCATGCTCGAGCAGCGGACCGACGACGGTCGGCCCGGAGACGACGAGGATGACGCCGAGCATGAGCGCCACGGCGACCGGAACGTCGAACAGCGCGACGACCAGCCCCAGGCAGGCTCCGGCCGTGATGGGGATCCCCAGCACGATCAGCCGGGTCACCACGCTCCTGGTCTCGCCCTTCATCTGCTGCGGATCGAGTCCCAGCCCCGCGTCGTAGAGGATCACGGCCACCGCGAGCGACACCAGGGCCGTGAAGTCGGGTACCAGGTTGTCGGGGCGGACCACCTTGGTGAGGGCCCCGGCGGCGAATCCGACGGGCAGCAGCACGATCAGCGACGGGACGTGCAGCTTGCTCGCCAGGATCTGGGAGCCCACTGCCAGCGCGACGGTCAGCGCGGCGCCCAGGAGGATCTGCTCCTGGGTCACGACGGGCCCGCCCCTCCCGGCCGCGGAGAAGGCCCGGGGCCGATCCGGTCCCGTACACCCGCCGCTCCCCCGGCCTCCCCGCGCCCGGGGCGGTGGACGACCGCGCCCGCCGTCAGGCGCTTCCGGGCGGACGCCACCGGCTCGCACGGACCGCCGCACCGGGCCGGACGGGCAGGAGGCACGTCGTCGGTCACCGTCCCCACAGCTGGCTCCCTCCTCGCTCCGCGCCCGGCCGCGTCTGAAGTCCGGCCGCCACACAATCACCGTGCACGGGAGGCTGCGCGCCGGAAGGGCCGTCCTTGCGCCACCCGGTCGACGGCGTTCCACCGCTCCGCGGCGCGTCGCCCCACCCCGCCCTCCGGGAGCCCGCCGATCCGCCGGAACGGCGCCGAGCGGCCCCGGGCGCGGATCCTGACGCACGAGTGGGCCCTGTCGGCCCCGGCCCGGCCGCGCCGGTTCCCGGGCCTGCCCGGGCCGCGGCGCGGCACCGATGCGGTGCACGGCCGCTTCGCAGCGGGTGCGGTCGTCGGGGGTCCCACCAGTGGGTGCGGAGGCGAGCAGCGGGCTGCGGCGGTCGCAGGCCGACGGTCCCGGACCGGACGGCCCGTCCGCCGTGGCACCGGACACGGCTCGACCGCCGCCCACGACCCGTCGGTCGGCTCATGACGACGCGGCACGCACCGGGCCACGACACACCCGCTCTGCGGACACGCCATAGGCTCGGCGGGGCGGTGGCGGGCGTCGTCGCCGGCCGGTCGGCGGGAAGGGTGTGGCGGCGGTGCTGGACAGGCTGGATGCGGCGCTGGTCCGCGAGCTGCAGCGGGACGGGCGGGCGAGCTACCAGCGCCTGGCCGAGCTGCTGGGGGTCTCGCGGGAGGCGGCGCGGGCGCGGGTGCACCGGCTGACCTCCTCCGGCGCGGTGCGGGTGGTGGGGATCGTCCGGCCGTCGGTGGTCGGGATCACGGCGGTCGCGCATGTGTCGCTGGCGGTCGAGGGCCCGGCGCGGCCGGTGGCCGAGGCGGCGGCGGCCCGGCCCGCCACGTCGTTCGTGTCGTGCACGGCGGGCGGCGGCGCGGTGGTGGCCGAGGTCCGGGTCGCGGACGACCGTGCGCTGGAGCGCGAGTTCACCGCGCTGCGGGGCGTCCCGGGGGTGCACGGCATCGAGGTGTTCCGCTGTGCGGAGCTGCTGCGGGACGCGTACTCGCCGCTGCCGGGCGGCCCGGCGGCGCCGCGGCCGGCCGAGGGGCCTCCGCCGCCGGTCGACGAGACGGACCGGGTGCTGCTGGGCCTGCTGCAGGTGGACGGGCGGGCGTCGTTCGCGGCGCTGGCGGAGCGGGTGGGGCTGTCGCAGCCGGCGACCCGCGCCCGGGTGCTGCGGCTGCTGGAGTCGGGGGCCGTGCACGTGACCGGGCTGGTCGCCTCGCAGGCGCTCGGGGTGCGGGAGGCGGTCGGCGTGGGGCTGGGGGTGCGGGGCGCCGCCCGGGAGGCGGCCGCGCTCGCCGTCGGACTGCCGGGGGTGAACTACGTGGCCGCGGGCCACGGTCGCTTCGACGTGGTCTGCGGGGTGGACGCCGCGGACCGGGCGGCCCTGCTCGGCGCCCTGGACGCACTGCGCGCCCTGCCGGGCGTGGTCCGCGCCGAGTCCTGGTACCACCTCGACATCGTGAAGGAGACGTACAGCTACGATCTCCCGGCCTGACCGGTGGATCGATCGCCGCAAGCACTACCCGTTTACGAATCGCAGGATCAGAGGCGAATTGCCTGCGGAAATGTATCCGCAGGTCATTGACGCGGTGTTTTCGCCGGGCATTGAATGACCGGCGCCCCCCTCTCCCCCACCCTGTCGGGACGGCTGATGTCCAGATCCCCCCAGAGCGGCGTCGCCGCGCTGCCCCGCTCGCTCGGCGTCTTCGGCGGCGTCCTGCTGACCCTCTCCTGCGTGACCCCGGCCTCCTCGCTGTTCATCGTGGTGCCGCCGCTGCTGCAGACCCAGGGCAGCGGCACCGTCCTCACCCTGCTGATCGCCGCGCTGCTCTCGCTCGGTGTCGGCTTCTGCTACGCGGAGCTCGGCACGCTCGTCCCGAGCGCCGGCGGCGAGTACTCGATCGTCGGGCAGCTGCTCGGCCGGCTGGCCGGCTGGCTGGTGTTCGTGATCTCGGTGGTGTCGCTGCTGGTGATCCCGCCGATCATCGCGCTCGGCACGGCCGGCTACCTGTCCTCGGTGGCCGCCCTCGACCCGGCGGTCACCGGGGCCGTGGTGATGGCCCTCGCCGTCGCCGTCGGCGTCCTGGACATCAAGTCCAACGCGCTGATCACCGGCCTCTTCCTCGGCCTGGAGGTGCTCGCCGCGGCCGTGGTCAGCGTGCTCGGGCTGACCCACGTCCACCGGCCGCTGGGCAGCCTGGTGCACGCCGTCGTCCCGGACGGGCACGGCGGCACCGGACCGTTCACCGCGGGCCTGCTGGTCTCGGGCCTGGCCGTCGCCCTGTTCACCTACAACGGCTTCGGCACCGCCGTCTACCTCTCCGAGGACCTGCGCGACCCCCGCCGCACGGTGGCCCGCACGGTGCTCTGGTCGCTGCTGGCCGGCGTGCTGCTGATCACCGTGCCGGTCGCCGCGATCTGCCTGGGCGTCGACTCGCCGGACCGGCTCGCCGAGGGCGACCTCGTCGCGATCGTCGACTCCTGGGCGGGCAGCACCGTCGGCACCTTCGTCAGCCTCTGCATCGCCGCCGCCGTCCTGAACGCCGTCATCGTCATGGTGCTGCAGAACGGCCGGGTGCTGTACGCCTCGGCCCGCGACCGCACCTGGCCCGACCCGGTCAACCGGGTGCTCGGCTCGCTGCACCCCCGCTGGGGCTCGCCGTGGGCCGCGACCCTGGCGATCGGCCTGCCCGGGGTGGTGCTCGCCCTCGCGGTGCCGATCGACGCCCTGCTCGGCTTCACCGGCGTCGTGGTCGCGGTGATCTACCTGCTGCTCGGGTGCGCCGCGCTGACCGCCCGGCGCGCCCGCCACCGCGCCGTACCCGCCTGGCGGATGCCGCTCTGGCCGGCCGTGCCGCTCGTCACCATCGCCGTCCTCGGCTACTCGCTGACCCGGCAGACCGGCCGCGACCTGCTGATCACCGGCGGCGTGCTGCTCGCCGGCACCTGCTACTGGTTCGCCTACCTGCGTCCGCGCAGCGCCACCCACTGGGTGCTCAGCCTGCCCGCCGACGTGGTCGGCGACCCCGACGGCGCCGACCCCGGCACCCCCGATCCCGACGGCACCGGGGGCGCCGCCGCCCCGCTGAACGGGGCCCGGCCGTGACCCGCCCCGCCGACCTCGTCCTGTACAACGCCCACGTGCACACCGTGGACGACGCCCGTCCGCACGCCGAGGCGGTCGCCGTCCGCGACGGCCGGATCGCCTGGGTCGGCGACGGCGACGGCTGGCGGGCGTTCACCGGCCCGGACACCGAGGCCGTCGACGCCCGCGGCCGGCTGGTGCTGCCCGGGTTCGTCGACAGCCACAACCACGTCCGGCTGGGCTCCGACGCCGACTGCGTCCAGCTCGCCGGGGCCGGCACCCTCGACGAGATCGGCGCACGGATCGCCGACCGGCTGCGCAGCCACCCCGACGCCGCATGGATCGAGGGCGAGGCCTTCGACTACTCGGCGATCCCCGGCGGCCGGATGCCCACCGCCGCCGACCTGGACCGCTTCACCGGGGACCGGCCGGCCTTCGTGCTCAGCTACGACGTGCACACCGCCTGGCTGAACACCGCGGCGCTGCGCCGCCTCGGCATCGACCGGGACACCGCGCAGACCGCGTACGGCACCGTGCGGAAGGACCCGGCGACGGGCGAACCGACCGGCTTCCTCACCGACTTCGCGGTGCGCGGGCTCTCCCGGGACGGCCACCGGGCGCTTCGGGCGGCCGGCGTGCCCTGGGCGGACCCGGACCGGCAGTACCGGCGGCTCGCCGGCAGCCTCGACATGGCCGCCCGGTACGGGATCACCACGGTCGTGGAGCCGCAGAACTCCCTCGACGACCTGCCGTTGTTCGAGCGGGCGCTCGCCGAGGGCCGGCTGCGGTCCCGGCTGGTCGCCGGGCTGTTCCACCCGCGCGGCACCACCCCGGAGGACCTGGCGGCGTTCGCCGCGGCCGCCCGGCGCCACGCCTCCGACCGGTTCCGGGTCGGGCCGCTGAAGCTCTACATCGACGACGTGGTGGAGCCGCACACCGCGGCCCTGCTGGAACCGTACGCCGGCCACCACGGCCACCGCGGGGGGACCTTCTACCCGCCGGAGGAGTTCGCGGAGGTGCTGGCCGGGCTGGACGCGGCCGGCTTCCAGGCCTTCGTGCACGCCACCGGGGACCGCGGGATCCGCACCGTGCTGGACGCGGTGGCGCACGCCCGGGCCGTCAACGGGCCGAACGACGCCCGGCACCAGGTCGTCCACGTGGAGTGCCTGGACCCGGCCGACGTGCCGCGCTTCGCCGAACTCGGCGTCGTCGCCTGCATGCAGCCGCGGCACTGCTCGCCGGACATCGCCGGCCCCGGACGGGACTGGGCCGAGGCGGTCGGCGAGCACCGCTGGAACAAGGCCTGGCCGATGCGCAGCCTGCACGAGTCCGGCGCGGTGCTCGCGCTGTCCAGCGACTGGAACGTCGCGGAGATGGACCCGCTGGTCGGCCTGTACACCGCGGTGACCCGCCGCGGCCTGGCCGGCGGCGAGCCGTGGATGCCGGAGGAGAGGCTCGACCTGGCGACCGCGCTGCGCGGCTACACCCTGGGCAGCGCGTACGCCGTCCACCTGGAGCACGAGCTCGGCAGTGTCGTCCCCGGCAAGCTCGCCGACCTGGTGATGCTCTCCGACGACCTGTTCGAACTGGAACCGAAGGCGTTCCTCGACGCCCGGGTGGAGCTGGGCGTGCTCGGCGGCGAGGTCGTCCACCGGGCCGCCTGACGGTCCGTCGCCGATAGGTGCGGCCCGCACCCCCTCCCCCGGGGTGCGGGCCCGCGGCCTGCCGGTCCGGGCTACGGGTCGAGCCCGGAGGACTCCGACCGGGGGCCGGCGTCAGGCGGGCAGGCCGATGGCGCGTTCGCCGCTGCGGCGCTGCTGGATGACGACGGCGATGACCAGCAGGGCGCCCTGGGCGACGTTCTGCCAGAAGGAGTTGATGCCTTCGACGGTCAGTCCGTTCTCCAGGCAGCCGAGCAGCGCGACGGCGAGCAGGGTGCCGCCGATGCCGCCCTTGCCGCCCTTGAGGGCGCAGCCGCCGAGGGCGGCGGCGGTGATGGCCTTGAGTTCGAGTCCTTCGCTGCCGGAGGTGGGCTGGCCGCTGCCGGTGCGGGCGGTGAGCAGGATGCCGGCGACCGCGGCGACGGTGCCGATCAGGGCGTAGACGGCCACCAGGTACTTGTTGATGTCGATGCCGGCGAGCCGGGCGGCGGTGTCGTTGCCGCCGATCGCGTAGACGTTGCGGCCGATGTCGGTGTACTTCAGCAGCAGGTGGACGGCGAGCGCGGTGACGATGAGGATCCACACCATGACGGGCAGGCCGGCGATCCTGCCGCGGCCGAGGAAGACGAAGACGTCGTCGTTGAGGACGTAGCCCTGGGCCCGGCCGTTGGAGATCAGCTGGGCGACTCCCTTGTAGGCGGCGAGGCCGGCCAGGGTGGCGATGGTCGGGTTGACCCGGCCGTAGACGATGACCAGTCCGTTGAGGAGGCCGATGAGGACGCCCGTGCCGACGGCGGCGGCCATGCCGGCGAGGGCGTTGGAGCCCGCCGACGTGAAGGCCATCGCGCTGACCACCGAGGCGACGCCGGCCTGGGAGCCGACGGAGATGTCGAGGCCGCCGCAGATGATGACGACGGTCTGGACGACGGCGAGCAGGCCGGTGATGGTGGCGGCCTCGGCGATGACCTGGAGGTTGGAGATGCTCAGGTAGTTGTCGTTAAGCGCGCCGAAGAGGGCGAGGACGACGACCAGTGCGCCGATCAGGCTGAGGTTCTGCCCGCCGACGGAGGCGAGGACCGCGGCGGGGTTGCCGCCCTTGCGCGTCCCGGTGCTGCCGGTGCCGGCCGGCGGGGTGTCGGTGGTGGTGCTCATGCGGCGGCTCCAGGGGTGGCGGGGGCGATGTCGTCGGCCATCGCGAGGCTGAGGACGGCCTCCTCGGTGGCGTCGGCGCGGTCGAGTTCGCCGGTGATGCGGCCGTTCTGCATGACGACGATGCGGTCGGCGAGGCCGAGGACCTCGGGGAGTTCGGAGGAGATGACCAGGATCGCGACGCCCTCCGCCGCGAGGTCGGCGATGATCCGGTAGATCTCGGCCTTGGCCCCGACGTCGATGCCGCGGGTCGGCTCGTCCAGGATGAGCACCTTCGGCCTGCGGGCGAGCCAGCGGGCGAGGACGACCTTCTGCTGGTTGCCGCCGGAGAGCTTGCGGACCTCGTGCTCGATGGAGGGGGCGCGCACCCGCAGCCGGTCCGCGTACTCCTGGGCCAGCTGCCGCTCCGCCGAGCGGCGCACGAAGCGGAAGCGGCGCAGGCGTTCGAGGACGACGGTCGAGGTGTTGTCGCGGATCGACCGGTGCAGGAAGAGGGCCTGGGCCTTGCGTTCCTCGGGGGCGAGGCCGAGTCCGGCGCGGATCACGGCGCCGGGCCGGCCGGTGGGCAGCGGCCGCCCGTCGAGGGTGACGGTGCCGGAGCGGACGGGCAGGTCGCCGGCGAGGGCGAGGGCGAGCTCGGAGCGTCCGGCGCCGATGAGTCCGGCGAGGCCGACGACCTCGCCGGCGTGGATCCGCAGGTCGATGTCGCGGACGTCGTCGGTGGTGAGGCCGCGGACGTCGAGCACCAGGCGGTCGGTGGCGACGTGCGGGCGGGAGAACACGGCGGACAGGTCGCGGCCGACCATGAGCCGGACGAGTTCGCCCTCGCTGGTGGCGGCGGCGTCCTCGATGCCGGCGAGCGCGCCGTCGCGCAGCACGGCGATGCGGTCGGCGAGTCGGAAGATCTCCTGCATCCGGTGGGAGACGTAGACGACGGCGACGCCGTCCGCGCGCAGCCGCCGGATCAGTGCGAAGAGCGCCTCGACCTCGTGCTCGGAGAGCGAGGAGGTGGGCTCGTCGAAGGCGATGACCTTGGCCTCGCCGGTCAGTGCCCGCATGATCTCGACCAACTGGCGCTGGGCGGGGGTGAGCTCGGAGCCGAGCAGGTCGGGGTCGAGGACCTTGTCGAAGCCGAGGCGTACGAGGTCGGCGGTGATCTTGCGGCGCAGCTCGGCGCGGTCGAGGCGGCGGCCGGCGGCTCGGGGCAGCGCACCCACGTAGACGTTCTCGGCGACGGAGACGTGCGGGACGATCTCGGGTTCCTGCGGGATGATCCGGATGCCGGCGCGGTGGGCGTCGGTCGGCGAGGCGAGCTGGACGGGTGCGCCGTCGACGAGGACGCCGCCCCCGGTGGGCCGGTGGTCGCCGGTGAGGATCTTCAGCAGGGTCGACTTGCCGGCGCCGTTCTCGCCCATCAGCGCGGTGACCCGGCCGGCGGGGAAGTCCAGGGTGACGTCCGACAGGGCCTGCACGGCGCCGAACCGCTTGGAGAGGTTCCGCACTCCGGCGCCGCCCGGGGCCGGGGCGGTGGGCGGACGGGGATCCGGCTTCTCGTCGTGGGCTCGGCTCATGGGGTCACCTTCGTTTCGTGCGGGGAGGGTTCGCGGAGCTGCGCAAAGGAGGGGCCGACGCCGGCCCGGCCCTCGGACGTACCGGGGATCGACCGGCGGGGCGTCAGCTGCAGCTGACGCCGGCGGACTTCCAGGTGGTCGGGTCGACCATGGTGGTGGGCGCGAACGCCTCCTTCGGGAAGTCCTTGCCGTTCTTGAGCCGGTCGTACATGGTCTGGACGGCCAGCGCGCCGACGTCCTTGCCGTTGATGAACAGGGCGGCCTTCATGCCGGAGGGCTTGCCGCCGCTCCAGTCCTTGCAGGCGAGGTAGGCGCCGAGGCCGACGCCGATGACGTCGCCGGGGCCGATGCCCGCGTTCTCCATGGCGGTGACACCGCCCTGGACGTTCTCGTCGTTGCAGCCCCAGACGACCCAGTGCTTGACGCCCGCGTTGGCGGTGACCGTCGCGGCGATCTTGTCCTGGGCGCCGGTGGGGGTGTTGTCGGTGGCGACGTCGATGTTCTGCACCTGGGCTCCCGACCCGGCGGCGAAGGCCTCCTCGGCCGCCTTCACCCGGTCGCCGCAGACGGTGACGTCCTGCTTCCAGGCGGAGACGATCCGGGTCTCGGCCGGGTTCCAGCCGGCCTTCTTGAACTCCTCGGCGGCGCGCTTGCCGACCTCGGTGCCCATCTGTCGGCCGGAGAAGCCGATCCGGGCGACGAGGTCGTCCTTGCTGCAGGCCGCCGGGTCGGGGCCGGTGGCGCATATCTGGTCGTCGGAGGTCAGCAGCGCCACCTTGGCGTCCCGGGCGGCCTGGACGACCGACGGGCCGACGGCGGGGTCGGGCACGACGATGATGATGCCGTCGGTCTTCTGCGCGACGGCGGACTGCACCTCGCTGACGGTCTTGTTGGCGTCGTTGCCGAGGTTCACCACCTTGAGGTCGATGCCGAGTTCGGCGGCCTTGGCCTTGGCGCCCGCGGCCTCGCCCACGAAGTACTCCTGGTCGCCCTGCTTCTGCAGGTAGGTGAGCGAGATCCTGCCGTTCACCGGCGCCGTGGGGCCCGCGTCGCCCTTCAGCGACTCCTGCCCGGTGGAGCAGGCGGTGGTCAGGCCGAGGGTGAGCAGCAGGCCCGCCGCGGCGGCGGCACGGGTGGTGGTGCGGAACATGGGAGCTCCTTCGGGCATGCGCCGGCGGCGGCGCGGCGGGTGCGCTCGGGCCGCCGCAGCAGACGTCCCGAGTTCCATCAAGAACAAACACGTTCAAACGGTATGCAACATATGACACCCGTGTTGCATGGCACCGTCAAGGGGGCGGGATCGTCGAGACCAGCTTGTGACCATGGAGCGGACGGCTGCGCCTTCGTTCCGTCACCTCTCTTTCTCAGCTGCCAAGTTGACGTTGCGTCCCGGCCACGGCCCGCGGCGCCGGTCGGCGGTGCTGCCCGCGCTCCGGGACCGGCCCTGGCAGGATGGCGCCATGGAACGTGTGCTTGGAATCGGTGGGTACTTCCTGCGGGCGGCCGACCCGGCGGCCATGAGCGCCTGGTACCGCGACTGCCTGGGGCTGGACGCGGACGAGTACGGCCTCTGGCAGCAGGAGGCCGGGCCGACGGTGTTCGCGGCGTTCGACTCCGGGACGGACTACTTCGGGTCCCCCACCCAGCAGACCATGCTCAACTTCCGGGTCCGCGACCTGGACGCGATGCTCGCACAGCTGCGGACCAAGGGCGCCGACGTGTCCGGGGAGACCCAGGAGATGGAGGGTGTCGGCCGGTTCGGCTGGGTCACCGATCCCGAGGGCCGCCGGATCGAACTGTGGCAACCCGCCTGAGCGGGCACCCGTGCGAGGCGGGCGGGACCCCCGGGCCGGTGCCGCAGGCGAACGGCGCGTCAGGTGGTGACGATCGCCGCGGGTTCGAGGCCGTAGGTCCGCGCGTAGCCGTTCTCGGCACGTACCCGGAGACCCGGGTCGAGCAGTTGGTCGGTCTGCGCATGGTCGCGGCCGTCCGGCCCGGACATCCGCTCACCGAGGGGCCGCTGACCCCGGCCCGGCTCGCCGCCGCGGAGCACGTCGTGGTCAGCCGTCGCGGCCGGTTCACCGGCCCCTCGACACCGCGCCGGCCGAGCTCGGCCTCCGCCGGCGGGTGGGCGTCGTCCTCCCGGGCCGCCTGGCCGCGATGGCCCTCGCGGCCCGCAGCGACGTCGTCTGCCTGGTGCCCGCCCGCGCTCCCCGGCGCCGCGCCCTCGCCCCTCACCCCCGACGCCGTCGCCCTCGGACTGCACCTGCTCGACCTCCCGCTGTCCCTGCCGCCGGTCACCATCGGCATGGCCTGGCACCCCCGGCACACGGCCGACGGAGGCCACCGCTGGCTCCGGGACGCCGTCCGCAGGGTCCTCCGTCCGCCGGCGGCGGCGCCGGGGGCCGCCGTGGTGGACGGGGCCGACGCCGGGTGGGCCGCGGAGGAGCGGCCGGGCGGAGCCGGTCCCGCCGCGGGTGGCGGGACCGGTCGGGGTTCCGGTCAGACGCAGGTCAGCCGGGGTGCGGCCCAGTCCGCGTGGTCGTAGGTGTTGCCGTTGTCGGCGGCTCCGACCTCCAGGGTCAGTTCGTAGGCGCCGGTGAGCGGGGCGTCGAGGTGGACGGCGCCGCCGGCGCCGGTGACCGTGCCGCTCCCGGCGACCTTCACTCCGTCGGCGAGGACCTGGAAGGTGACCGAGCCGTTGGAGCCGACCTCGTCGTCCACACCGGCGTCGGTGCTCAGGGCGGTGCACCGGCCGCCGAGGTAGTAGGTGACGGTGGAGGTGGCGTGGACGCCGAGGCCCTTGGCGTAGGCGGTGCCGCCGACGGTGAGGGTCCGTCCGTCACCGGCCGCCGCCTCGCCGTTGCTGCGGTCGTGCTCGACCGGGCCCCAGCCGTTGAACGCGGCGGTCCACGCCAGGTCGCCGAGGGCGTGGGTGCCGGGTGCCGGCGCCGTCCCGCAGCCGATGCGGGCGCCGGCCCAGTCCGCGTGGTCGTAGTCCTTGCCGTCGCCGGCGTCGGTGACGACGAGCCGCAGGTCGCTGCCGCCGGTGAGGTCGGCCGTCAGCCGCAGGGCCGGGTCGGTGCCGCGGCGGATTCCGCTGTCGGCCACCAGAGTGTCGTCGCGGTAGACCTGGAAGACCGCGGATCCGTTGCTGCCGACCTCGTCGTCGATGCCGACGTCGACCACCAGTCCGGTGCAGGTGCCGCCGAGGTGGTAGCGGACGTCCGAACCGGCGTGCACGCCGAGGCCCTTGGCGTAGGCGGTGCCGCCGACGGTGAGGGTCCGTCCGTCACCGGGTGCGGTCTCGCCGTTGCTGTGGTTCCGCTCGACCGGTCCCCAGGCGTTGGCGGGCGCGGTGGACCAGGCCAGGTCGCCGAGCCAGTGGAGTCCGGTGGGCAGCGCGGTCGGCGCGGCGGGCGTGACCCGGAACATCACCGTGCCGTGCGAGGGGACGGAGGCGCTGATCGCGCCGGTCGTGGTGGTGGTCTGCTTGGACCAGAGGTCCTTGAGGGTGTACGAGGCGGCGCCGCCGATGCCGGCGGCCGCGGCGGTCGTGGCGACCGTCCTGGTGGCGGCGGTCTCGTTGGTCAGGGTGACGGCGCGGCTGCCGTCGGCGAGCGGCTTGCTCATGACGACCAGTCCGTCGCCGGAGGAGATCACGGCGCCCTGCCGGCCGAGCGGGTCCTGGTCGACGGCGATGACGTCGGCGTTGGTGAGGACGGCCATGGTCGCGGCGCCGGCGGTGCGCAGGTCGGAGCCGATCAGCAGCGGCGCGGCCATCTCCGCCCAGAGGCTGAAGTGGGTGCGGTACTCGGTGTCCGTCATGCCGCCGTTGCCGACCTCCAGCATGTCGGGGTCGTTCCAGGCGTTCGGGCCCGCGTAGGGGGCGAGGGCCTGGTTCTCGTGCGCGATGGAGATCATGCTCGACCAGGAGTCGGAGATGTCGCCGGTGGTCCGCCAGGAGTTGCCGGTCTCCTGGGCCCACGTCCAGGGCCGGCTGCTGCCCCATTCGCAGATGCTGTAGAGGATGGGGCGGCCGGTGGCCTTCAGGGCGTCGCCCATGGCCTTGTACCGCTGCTTCGCGTCGACGCCCTGGTTGTTGCAGTTGTCGTACTTCAGGTAGTCGACGCCCCAGGACGCCCAGAGGTTCGCGTCCTGCTGTTCGTGGCCGAGGCCGCCGGGGAAGCCGAGCCCGTCGCAGGTCCTGGTGCCGGCGCTGGAGTACAGGCCGAACTTCAGCCCCTTGGCGTGCACGTAGTCGGCGACCGCCTTGATGCCGTTCGGGAAGCGCACGGGGTCGGGCACGAGGTCGCCGGCGGCGTCGCGGGTCGGCATCGCCCAGCAGTCGTCGAGGTTGACGTAGGTGTAGCCGGCCGCCTTCAGCCCCTTGGAGACGAAGATGTCGGCGATGCCCTTGACCATGGCCTCGTTGAACTCGGCGCGGCAGTGCGTGGAGTTCCAGTTGTTGAACCCCATCTGCGGGGTGACGGCCTGGGAGTTCTGCAGCGCGGCGGCCGGGGCGGCGCCCGCCACCTCAAGGCCGACCAGCGCGGCGGCGCCCAGGGTGCCGCCGCCGCACAGCATGGCCAGGGTGGTGGCCACTCCGACGGCCCGGTGTCGGATCTTGTGGGGGATCAGGGTCATGCATGGCCTCCGGGACGCGATCAGCACACAAAAGCACTGAATCCAACGGAATCGAGCAGTTCCGAGCGTCGGCCCGTTGACTCCCGGTTGTCAAGAGAATCCGCAGTCCGTGAGCGGACTCCACCAGCCTTGCTGCACAAGGAAGTCGGCTGGTTCTCGACTAGTGCCGCCCCCGCGGCTGCCCCGGGCGGATCGCCGTGCGACCTGACGGCCGGTCAGCGCGTTGTGAGAGGTGCCGAACCGGCACAGCTTTCCTCAGGGGGATTCCATGAACGACTCCGTTTCCGTGCACCGCGCCCCGCTCCTCGGCGCGGCGGCCGCCTCGCTCCTGTTCGCACTCACGGCCTGCGGCTCGCCCGAGCCCGCGCCCGGCCGGGCGGAGCCCGCTCCGGCGCGTTCGTCCGTGGCGGCACCGGCGGCTCCGTCCGCTCCCGCATCCGGCAGCGCCCCGGCTCGTCCGACCGGCGCCCCCACCGGTGCTCCGAGCGTGGCGGCGGCTGCGGCCGGCGGAACATGCGGTGCTCCGGCCGGCGCGGCCTGGGTGTTCGTGTCCTCGGCCGCGAAGACCGCCGACGGCGGTGCCGACCTCGTCGTCTCCGACACCAGGGTGACGTGCAGCCCCGACGGGCTCGACCCGGTGGTGGAGGGCGCCGGCGGGACGGGGGTGAGGACGCTGCACCTCGTCGCCGGCGCGGCCGTCCACCTGCTCAGCCCCGACAACCGGCCCGCCACCGCGACCCCCGCGGACCTCACCGGCCTGTTCGCCGCCCATGCCGCGGGCCGCCCGGACACGGGCGCCCTGGGCTGGAAGGGCAACGTCTTCACCGTCCGCGTCGACGGATCGGGCCGGATCGACTTCCTCGGGCAGGGCCCCTGGTCGACGCTGAACACCGCACCGCCGAAGTGACCCGGCGGCGGCGGGTGGGTGGTGCCGGTCAGTCGTCGTGCACGGGCAGCAGTCCGCGTTCGGCGAAGACCCGCTTCGCGGCGAGGGTGGCGTTGATCGCCTTCGGGAACCCGCAGTAGGCGGCCGCGTGGAGCAGCGCCTCGACGATCTCCCGGGCCGTCAGGCCGACGTTGAGGGCGGCGTGGACGTGCACCTCGATCTGGGGTTCGCAGCCGCCGAGTGCGGTGAGCATGCCGAGGGTGAGGAGTTGGCGGTCGCGGGGCGGCAGGGCGGGCCGGGAGTAGATCTCGCCGAACCCCCAGGCGGCGATCTGGTGCGCCATCTCCGGGGAGACGTCCGAGAGTGCGGCCACCACCCGCTCGCCCGCCTCGCCGTCGATCCGGGAGAGCACCTCTATGCCCCGTTCGAACCGGGCCCGGCGGGTGCGTGCGTTCGCACTGTCGGTCGTGCTGTCGGTGGTGCTGTCGGTCGTACCGTCGGCTGTCATGGGGCTCCGTGTCGTCAGGTGGTCGTTCACGCGGTCGCGGGCGCCGTGCTGCGCGGCCGGGCCCGGCCCCGCGACCACGCGGCCGCGCCGACGAGCAGCGCCGTTCCCAGCGCGTACGCCGGCAGCCAGCGGGTGGTCGTCGCCGCGAGGCAGTCGTCGACGGCCTCCTGCCCCTGCTTCTGCTGCACGCGGGCGAGCGCGGCGGCATCGCGACCGGCGAGGTCGCCGAGGGCGGCCTGCGCCTGCAGGCTCTGGTACCGGCCGGACTGCACGCAGGCCTGCCGGGTCCCGGGCATCGGGAAGAGCCAGTCCCAGCGCTGCAGTGCGGGCGCGAGCGCCAGTGCCACGCAGAGGCCGACGACCAGCGAGTAGGCGGCCAGGCTCCACCGGTAGGCGCTCCGGCGGCCGGGCGTGGGCTCCGGCACCCGGCCGAAGGAGAGGACCACCGCGAGCAGCGTCACCCCGAGGTAGCTGGAGAACCACTGCCAGGAGCCCTCCGCGAGCGAGAACGCCAGCACCACGCCGAGGGCCGTCCCCAGCACACCGGCGTCGGCGGCCGGCCGCTCCCCGCCGGCGGTCCGGTCGACGTCCCCGCCCACCCTGCCGCCGGGGCTGCGCACACTCACACGCCCTCTCCCGCCTGCCGCCGTACCTCCAGCCTGCTACGGCCGCCCGCCCGGGCACCGGCACCACACCACGAGCGCCCCGCCTCCCACCCGCACGGCCCAGCCCTCCGGACCGTGCCCGCGGACCGGCCACGGGGGACGGCCGCCGCACCTTCGCGGCGGCCGTCCCGGCCGAACGGTGCGGGCGGTCAGCCCTCGAAGCCCCGCTCGTTCGTCACCTCGAGGTTCCGGAAGACCGGCGGCCCGTCGCAGAGCGCCGCGGCCTGCGCCGCGAACTCCCCGGTCTCCGGGCGCCGGGAGTTCTCCATGGCCTGCTCGTAGGAGGGGAACTCCACGATGTTCAGGTAGGTGTTCTCGGCGTCGCGGTCCTTGGCCTGCACGGCTCTGGTGGCCACCCGGTTGCCCTCGTTCTTCTCCACCCAGGCGTCCAGCAGGGCGTTGAACTCGTCGATCCGACTGGTCTTGTACTCGATGATCTGAATGAACGTCACGTACGGCCTCCTCGACTCGGCGGACGGTGGCCGTCCGCCCGTCCAGCGTCCCCCCGCCACCGGCGTGCCGCAAAGGCAGACGGGTGTGCGGCCGGAGTGCGCCAGCGCCCGCCGACGGCGGGGCGTCCGGCGGACGCGCCGCACGGGTCGGCCGTCTCAGGCGAGGGCCAGCAGGCTGACGGCGAGCGCGGCGACGCCGAGACCGGCGAGTTGGCCGCGGTGGATGCGTTCGCCGAGCACGGCACGGGCGAGCAGGACGGTGCCGGCCGGGTACAGGGCGGTGATCACGGCGACGACGGTGAGGTCCCCGCTGCGCACGGCGAGCAGGAACAGCAGGTTGGCCACGGAGTCCAGGACGCCGGCGCCCGCGGACATCGCGTAGGCGGGCCGTTCGGTGCCGAGCCTGCGGCGGAGCAGGCCGGCCGCGGCGAGGACGACCGCGGAGGAGACCGCCCGTCCCACGATCAGCGGGGCGATGCCGCTGTCGTTCGGCGCCTGGTGCAGGAAGACCAGTTGGAGGGCGATGGCGGCGCCGGCGCCGAGGGCCAGCAGCAGGGCGGCCCGGGAGGGGCGGGCCGCGCCTGTCCCGGGGCCGGCGCTGACCAGGACGACCGCGAGCAGGGCGAGCGGCAGGCCGAGGACTCCGGCGGTGGTCAGGTGCTCGCCCTGCAGCAGGCCGACCGCGACCGGCAGGGCGGCGGAGACCAGGGCGGTCACCGGGGACAGCACGTTCATGGGGCCGATCGCCAGGGTGCGGTAGAGCAGGGCGAACGCGGCGGCCGAGGCGACGCCGGAGGCGGCGCCCCACCCGACGGCGCCGGGGCCGAACGTGGCGCCGAGCACCGGCCAGAGCAGCAGTTCGACGGCGAGCGAGGCGGGGGCCGCGATCAGCACGGTGCGCAGCACGTGGGCCTTGCGGGAGCCGAGGCCGCCCAGGAAGTCGGCGCAGCCGTAGGCGAGGGAGCTGCCGAGGGCGAGGAGCAGAGCGATCACGGTTCATTCCTACGATGTCAGTGGAACGACTGGAACGTACATCGGATCGACCGACATGGTCCAATGGAGTGACCTCGCAGTGCACTCTGCTGGCCCGAACGAGGGGATGGTGACCAGGTGGCGGACGCGACCGAGGCTCTGCGGACGGTGGCGCACAACGTCCGGGCGGCCCGCACGCGGGCGGGCCTGTCGCTGGACGAGCTGGGCCGGCGCGCCCGGGTGAGCAAGGGCGCCCTGGTCGCCCTCGAGAAGGCCCAGGGCAATCCCAACCTGGCCACCCTCGTCCGGCTCGCCGACACCCTCGGCATCTCGGTGTCCGACCTGATGCAGGGACCGCCCGAGGGCCGGGTGCGGATCGTCTCCGCCGACGCCGCGGCGCCGCTGTGGACGGGCGAGCACGGGGGCGAGGCCAGGCTCGTCCTGACGACCTCGGGCCCGGCCCCGGTCGAGGTGTGGCGGTGGCGCCTGGAGCCGGGCGAGGAGTACACCAGCCACCCGCACCGGGCGGGCGCCGTGGAGACCGTCAGCGTCACCGCCGGACGGATGACGCTGGTCGTCGACGGCGCCGAGCACACCGTCGAGGCCGGGCAGACCGCCACCTTCGACGGCGACACCGCCCACGCCTACCGCGGGGCGGGCACCGGCCCCTGCACCCTGGTCATGACCGTCCACCTGCCGCCCGGCCCAGGCTCCCCGGCCTGATCCGGCCCGATCCGGCCTGATCCGGACGGACCTCACGGCCGCCCACACCCGCAGGCCACCACCCCTTTGGACCTTCGATAGAAAGGCACTTATCGGTGAACGCCAATTAAACGAAAGCAACTGCGCCCGGGTGGGTGTAGAATCTGAGATGCGAGGGCGGCCTCCAGGACCGGCATCACGGTGATGCCCACAGCCGCCCACCAAGGGGGAGACCACCATGGGCTACCAGCTCGATGCGGCACGCGCGACGATGGACGAGCGGCTCCGGCAGGCCGAGCAGCACCGACTCGCCCGCGCGGCCCAGCGCAAGAACCGCACCGCCGCCCGCGCCGAGGCCCGCAAGGCCTGACGCCGACACCCCGTCCCCCGACGACGGCAGGTGCTCCCGGGTCCGCCCGGGAACGAATGACGAGGTCCCGCCCGGTCCCGACGACCGGACGGGGCCTCCGTGTTTGCCACGGCAGACGCTCCGCGTACCGTGTGCGGCCGGCGGGCTCCGTCCACCGGGCCTCAGGCGCGGCCCGGGCGCCCCGTCTCGGCCGCACGGGCGCGGTACTCGGCCGCGTCGGCGGTGAAGCCGTCCTGTTCGGCGAGACGCGCGGCGCAGGAGAAGTGCTCGGCGGCCTCGCCGGGCCGACCCAGCCTCAGCAGGGCCTGCCCGCAGAGGTCGGTGAGCATCGCCCGGCGGGCCGGGACCTGCTCCGCCGGGGCCAGGTCCAGTCCGTGGCGGGCGAGCGCGAGCGCCTCCGCGGGGCGCCCGTCGTTCAGGTGGTGACGGGCCAGGTGGTACGTGGTGAGCATGTGCGTCTGCGGACTGCCGGCGTCGCGGGCCAGCAGCTGCGCCCGCTCGTATCCGCGGCCGGCCCGGGCGGGGTGGCCGAGCCGGTCGTGCAGCTGGGCCAGGTTGGCGGTGGCGATGGCCTCGCCCTCGGTGTCGCCGGCCCGCCGGGCGAGGTCCGGGGCGGACTCGAGGTGGCGGACCGCCTCCTCGTGCCGGCCCTGCTCCGTCAGCACCCAGCCGAGCAGCGTCCTCACCCGTGACTCCGCGTCGGCGTCCCCGAGTTCGGCCGCCGAGTCGAGCGCGCGGCCCAGCGGCCCGTCCCACTGCGCCTCGGGCTGCTGCACCACCAGGGGCCACAGCAGGACGGCGAGCCGCCACGCCCGGTCGTGGTGGTGCGCGTCGGCCGCCGCCCCGACGGCCGCGACCAGCGTGCTCCGCTCGGTCGCGTACCAGGCCATCGCGGCGGCCCGGTCCGCGAAGTCCGGTTCCGCAGCCGGCCGGTGGACGTCCGCGGGGAGCGCGCAGCAGGGCTGGCTGCCGGCGACGGCGGCCGCGGAGGCGGCCAGTGCGCCGCACAGGTAGTGGTCGAGGAGCGGCAGGATGCGCCGGGGGTCGGGCGCGGGCCGCAGCGTGCGCGCGTACAGCCGGACCAGGTCGTGCAGGGCGTACCGGCCGTCCGCCCGTTCCTCCAGCAGGTTGGCGGCGACCAGCCGTTCCAGCGCCGCCCTGGTCTCCCCCGGTGCGGCGGCGGCCAGCGCGGCCGCCGCGCCGAGGTCGATGTCGGGCCCGAGGTGGTGGGCCAGCAGTCCGAGGAGCTCTGCGGCGGCGGCCGGCAGCTGGGCGACACCGGCTCGCAGCACCGAGGCCAGGTCGAGGTCCCCGGCGGCGAGCAGGGCGAGCCGCTGCTGTTCGTCGTGCAGTTCCTCGGCGGCTCGGCGCAGCGGCCGCTCCGGCCGCAGGGCGAGCCGGGCGGCGGTCAGCCGCAGGGCGAGCGGCAGGCCGTCGCAGAGCCGGACCAGGTGCGCGACGGCGTCGGGTTCGGCGGCCACCCGGTGCGTGCCGAGCACACCCGCGAGCAACGCGGCGCCTTCCTCGGGCCCCAGGCGGTCGATCAGCAGCGGTCGGGCGCAGTCGCCGGCGATCAGGCCCTCCAGCCGGTCGCGGCTGGTGACCACGGTCGCGCAGCCCGCGGCGCCGGGCAGCAGCGGCCGTACCTGGTCGTGGTTCAGGGCGTCGTCGAGGACGACCAGCGCGCGGCGGTGGCGGAGCAGGGTGCGGTAGAGGCTCTCGGCGGCGACGGGGTTGCGGGGGACGTCGTCGGGCCGGATGCCGAGGGCGACGAGGAAGTCCCGCAGGACGAAGACCGGGTCGGCGGCGGGCACGGTACCGGCGAAGCCGCCGAGCCGGGCGAAGAGGACTCCGTCGGGAAAGGCGTGGGCGGCGCGCTGTGCCCAGTGGGCGACCAGGGCGCTCTTGCCGACGCCGGCCGGTCCGGTGACCAGGCAGACGGGGGCGTCCGCGGGTGCGGCCAGGACGGCGTCCAGCGCGGCGAGTTCGCGCGGCCGGCCGGTGAATCCCGCCGGGCTGCGGGGCAGCAGGAGCGGGGGCGGCGCGTCGACGGACCTGGCGGGGCCGTCGACGGCTTCGGCGGGGCCGGCGGGGGTTTCGGTGTGCTCGCCGGGGCCCGTGCCGGTGCCCGCTGGCGCGCCGGGTGCGGCGAGGATGCGGGCGTAGGCGCCGGTCATGGCGGGGCCCGGGTCCACGCCGAGTTCGTCGGCCAGCCGCCGGGCCGTGTCGTGGTAGAGCGCGATGGCGGCGGCCTGCCGGTCGGTGGCGAGCAGGGCGTCGAGCAGCGGGGCGACCAGCGATTCGCGCAGCGGGTGCCGGCAGACGGGGCCGCGGAGCAGGCCGACGGCCTCCTCGGCGAGGCCCGCGGCGGTCAGGGCCTGGCCGAGCTCCTCGACGGCGATGAGCCGGGATTCCTCCAACTCGGCCGCCAGGGAGGCGATCAGCGGGGTGGGGCGGAGTCCGGCGAGGGCGGGTCCGCGCCAGAGCCGCAGGGCATCGCGCAGCACGGGCACGGCGGACGCGGGTGCGCCGCGGTGGTGGCGCCGGGCCTCCTGGACGCCGGTGCGGAAGCGGCGGGCGTCGACCCGGTCGGTCGAGGTGCGCAGCAGGTAGCCGTCGCCGGCCGTCACGATCGCGGCGCAGCCGGTCGGGTGGAGCCGTCGGCGCAGCTGCGAGATGTGGCCCTGGACGGCGGTCCTGGCGTGGGTCGGCGGCTGCTCGTGCCAGAGTGCCTCGCTCAGCCGGTCGGTGGTCACCAGTGCGCCGTCGGCGAGCAGCAGCATCGCGAGGACGGTGCGTCGTTTCGGCGGCCCGAGGTCGACGCCCGTTCCGTCGCAGTGCGCCTCCACCGGGCCGAGCAGGCGGAAGTCGAGCAACGCGTTCTCCCCACGGTTCGTCCGCTGAACGGTGGGGAGCTACCCGACTTGACCGTGTTCATACACGTGCCCCCGATCACACCGGGCGATCGGGGGCACGGGCACCACGGGGCTGCTACACGTGGGCGTTGACGACGTACCAGAAGTAGGCGGTCGCCGCGGTGACGGCGACGTTCGCCGCGTTCAGCGCGAGGTAGCGGCCGGTGACGCGGTTCCGCAGCGCGACGGTGCCGCCCGGGCCCGCGACCGCGGTCCAGTCCCAGGTGCCGCCCTGGCCCCAGTTCGCCTCGACGGCCCCGTTGTCGTCCTGGAGGCTGCCGCCGAAGTCGACGTTCTGGAGCTCGACGCTCCCGTCACCGGCGACCCGGGCGGTCCACAGCGCGTGGTGGTACTGGTTGCCGTACCAGAGCCTGCTCGCCCGGGCGACGATGCTGTTCCAGCTGACCTCGCCCAGCCACTGGTCGGGTGCGTGCTGCGGCGCGAGGACGTAGTGCTGGCCGTCGCTGATCGCCGACAGCGCGGCCGGGCCCGGGGCCGGCGCGCCGACCGCGTTGCTCGTGGTGGCCGCGGTGGCGGCCCCGGCGGTGCCCAGCGGCAGGAGGGTCGCCGCGGCGAGTGCGGCCGCGACCAGCGCCCGGGTGCCGGGCGGGGTGCGCAGGATGCGGGTCATCGGCTCAGCCCTTCCGCACGGTGAAGGCCACGTAGGCGTTGTCGCCACCGCCGCCGTCACGGCTGCAGGTGTAGCCCTCCGGAACGTCGCAGCCGTACTTGTTGCTGCCGGAGTACGGGTTGTCCCACCAGATCGAGACGTTCCCCACCCCGTACATGTTGTAGACGGCCCGGCCCTCCGTGCCGGTCATGAAGCCGTTCGACTCCGACTGCCAGGCGCCGTTGGACATCGGGTACACCGCGTCCGGGGGCAGCATGTTCTCCGTCCACGTGCCGTGCTGCAGGGCGGAGGACGTGCGCTCCAGCACCGACGTCGTGCGGTTCTGCAGCGCCACGTGGGTGCTCCTGGCGGCCGCCTGCACGGCCGGGGCCCGCCGCTCGGCGGCGGCGCCCGCGAGGGCCGGGCTGCCGCCGAGGGTGAACGCCACCGAGGCGTTGTTCCCGCCTCCGCCGCTCCACGAGCAGGTGTAGCCACGCGGAACGGAGCAGCTGTACGAGTTGCCGCCCGCGTACGGGTTGTTCCAGTGGATCACCGCCTCGCCGCCCGCCAGCTGGTAGCGCGCCTCGCCCTCGGTCCCCGTCATGAAGCCCGAGGAGTGCGAACCCCAGTACGCCGTCGCGGCGTGCCCGACGGACTCCGGCGGGGTCGAGTCGTCCCAGACCCCGTGCGAGAGCCCGCTGTAGTTCCGGTAGATCACGTCCGCGGTGCCGTTGTACAGCGAGACGCTGGTGCTGCGCGCCGACCGCAGCGCGGCCGGCCCCTCGGCGGCCCCCTGCCCGCCCGCGGCCACCGCCGCCGGCGCACCCGCCAGCACGACCGCGCTCACCGCCGCCACGACGGCCGCTCCCCCGACCCCTCGCATCGCCCCTGCGCCGCGCCTGCCGGCACTCCCCTTGCGGAACATCACGCCTCCTCGTCGACCGCCGCTCCGTACGGCGTGGTCCCACGGTCGACGGCACCACTAACGCTCCACTACCGAACGGCTGTCGGACCGCCCACGGGGCCCGCCCCGAGGACGCTACGAGCGACGGCAGGCCTTGGCCTCGAACTCCGCGACGGGGACGGTGACCGCGGAGGCCTGACCGTCGGCCGAGAGGTCGACGTAGCGGACGTTCCCCGGCGTGAGCAGGTCCCGGTCGGCGAGGGTGAAGGAGACACCGGCCGAGGACCAGGAGTTGTCCTTGGTCCAGCCGTAGAGCGTGTAGTGGGCCCCGGCGGTGAGCGGAACCGAAGGGCCCGTCGCCACCCAGCCGGCCGCGGGCGAGTCGAGGGTCCAGGTGGTGAGGCCCGGCTTGAGGGCCTGGTCCGCGGTCCACGATGCGACCGTCTCGTCGGGGTCGGCGCTTCGCACGTAGAGGGTCGCCCCGTCGATCCGGTGTCCGCAGACCATCATGACGCCGAGCAGATGGCCGTCACCGCTCACGGAGATGCCCGCGACGGCATCGACGGGAACGGTGCAGCCCGAGGTCGCGGCCAGGGCCGCCCCCGCACCGACCGCGCAGACGAAACGCCGGACCATCGGCTGTGGACCGCCCGACCGCATGATGAGCTCCCTCCTCGGCGAACGCCGAGACCCCTGACTTCGGACCAACGGGGTGGGCGGCGCGAATGCGGTCACCCGTGGATCATCGCTTCGCGCAGTCCGACGACCGGTCGGCGACCGCGGGCCACAGCGTAGACCTTCGGCTGCATCTCGTCGTGGCGCGGGCGCGTCCGGCCTGCTGACGGCCATCGCACGGGCGGCGCACGGAATCCCCGTCCCGGCGGACTGCCTCCCTCCCGGAGGGTGCTGATGGTGACACCGCTCCCCGTAGGGTGAGCGGCATGGCAGGGACGGATCGGGAGGAAGGCCGCACGAAGCGGGCCGCGCTGCGCCGCGCGTTGGACGAGTTGGACGCGCGGCTGGCTGCAAGCGCCGAGCGCGGGCCCGGGGCCCACCGTCGGTTCGAGCCCCTGGTGGAGAAGCTGCGGACACCGGCAGCCGCGTTCCTGCGGCCGGAGCTGGAGCGGCGACTCGCCCGTCACGTCGCCGCGGACGATTCCTTCGCGCGGGACCGGACGGCCCACGCCCTCGCGGGCGCCTGTGGCCAGGAGGCCCTGCCCGCCTTGCTGCGCGCGATGGTGACGGATCGCAACGAGGACGGGGACATGCTGCATGCCGACGTCCTCGATCTCTTCGAGGCATGGCCCGAGACCGCGTTCGAGCTGTCCGTGGACTGCACCGCTTCCGACGATCCGGGCCTGCGGAGAGTCGGCCTCCGGGGCGTGTGCTTCTTCGACCTGCTCGGGACGGAGTACTTCGACCTGGTCGCCGACGCGGCCTGCGACCCGGCTGCCGAGGTACGCGCCGACGTGATGACCACCCTCGGCTCCGGCTTCGGCCTGGGCGATCCCTCACGTGCCCTGGCCATCCGGATCGCCGGCACCTCCGACGCTGCACCCGAGGTCCGCCGAGCAGCCGTGCGGTCCCTCCATCAGCCACCGGAAGGGCCGGCCGCCGACGCCGTGGTCGCCTGCACGAGCGACGCCGACGGCCTCGTCCGGTACTGGGCCGCACTGGCACTGCAAGGGATGCAGGCACCCGAGGTCCGGGCCGCACTCGAACGGCTCACGACGGACGGGGAGGCGATCGTGCGCGATGCTGCGCGCCAGGCCCTCGCACCGCCGACCACGTGGCTCTGAACGGCTCCAGGTCCTTCGGTGCGTCTTCGCGATCGTGTCGGTCCCACGGCCCGCTCCGGCCGGCCAACGGCGCACCGCCGAAGAGTTCGTCCTCGGCGGCGACGACCTGGCCCCCGGGGTACGCGGATCACCCGGAAGGCGGCGTTCTCGTGGGCGGCCCGGACGGCAGGGGTTTGCGCGACGGCCCCGGAGAATCAGGTGCCGGAGTTGTCGACGAACCCCACGATGTCGAGGTATTCGATTGTGGGCGGGGCGCCGTAGATCCCCGTCACCATCTCGACGAGTTCCTCCGTGAAGAAGGCGCGGGCCTTGTCCTCGTCGTCCCACACGTAGAAGTTCCTCGCGTGGACGCCGTCCTCGTCGAGCATGAAGCTCTTGAAGCGAAGGCCGGCCATGCCTTCGAACGGTCCTCGCAGTTCGCCGGCAATCTTTGCGACGGTTGAACGGTCGAACTTTTCGGTCCGCGTGAAAGTCACGAGCACGCCGATCATCGGGCTTCCTATCGATTGGGTGAGCAGCGGTCGATCGAGTGATGCTAGGGGCGGACTCTAATACACCGGTCCGGGAATTCTCGGCCGTTGGGCAGCGAGTCGGGCTTTTCGCACTCGCCTGCCGGACACGTTGACGGGCGACCGATCCGTCGGGGCTGCGCCGGCAGTTCGAAGGGCGCGTTCCGGCGGCCGACTCGATCACGGAACGACCGGAACGACGTTACGAGTGACCGGAGTTGTCCGAGCAGGGGGCATTTCGGTCGATGCGGGCGGGGGTGGACACGGCGACCCTAGGATGCGGTCTCGTGGCCGGGAGAAACCACGGTGCGCCGACGGGCGGGAAGGCTCGGGGAGCCCCGCGCCGGCCGCACACCACCCCCGGAAAGGTGATCGGTGGCCCCGCATTCGCAGAATCCTCCGTCGCGCGGCGGCCGGCCGCCGCGCAAGCAGGCCCCGGCTGGCGGGAATCGGCCCGCCAGGCCGGGCGGCTCCGCCAAGTCGGCGAAAGCCGCCAAGTCCGCCAGGTCCGCCAGGAGTGCCAGGAGTGCCCCGCCGCCGCAACGGCGGTCGGCGTGGAGCTCCCGACAGGAGGAGGAGATGGAGTTCCTGGGCCGGCTCATCCGGGCGAGCGCGTGGCCGGAGCAGCAGTACAAGCGGCTGTTCAAGCGGCTCCCGGTGCCGGGGCGCGTCGTCGTGCTCCTCGCGACGGCGGGCGCCCTGTACTGGCTGTTCGAGTCCGGCGTGTGGATCCCGCTGCTCGTCCTGGGCGTTGCCGCCTTCGTCGTGACGGTGATCGTCCACGAGACGCGGATGGAGCGGAAGTACCCGACGCCCCGCAGTCTCCTCACGCCCCGCGACGACCGCCCGAAGCCGCGGCGCAAGCCCTCCGGCGACGACGCCTGGTGGGACGAGATGATGGCCCGGCGCCAGCGCGAGGAGGAGCCGAGGATCTTCTGACGGGGCATCGCCGGGGACGGGGCGGTCAGCGCACGGCGGCCTCCTCGGGGGCGGGGGTGGTGAGGACGCCGTACAGCATGAGGTCCAGGGTGGTGAGCAGTTCGTCGGTGAGGGCGCCGGTGGGGTCGGTGGGGCGTCCGCACCAGCGGTAGAGGGTACCGAGGTAGAGGTCGCGCAGGGCGTTGCCGATCTGTTCGGCGGCGATGCCGGTGCGGAGTTCGCCGCGTTCGAGGCCGGTGGCGGCGATCCGGGCGAAGAGGTCGGCGAGGTACGGCTCCTCGACCAGGGGGTGGCCGGCGCGGACCCAGGCCATCAGCATGGCGCCGGTCTCCTTCTGGTGCTCCTCGCTCATCCGGCCGAGGGTGGTCATGCAGCGGCGCAGCCGTCCGGCGGCGGTGTCCATGTCGGGGCCGTCGTCGACGAGCGCGGCGGTGAGGGCGGCGCGGCGCTTCTCGCCCCAGGTGCCGAGGAGGTCCTCCTTGCGCTGGAAGTAGTTGAAGAAGGTGCCGCGGGCGACGTCGGCGCGTTCGGCGATCTCGTCGATGGAGGTCTCGTCGTAGCCCTGTTCGGTGAAGAGGGCGAGGGCCGCGTCGTAGAGGCGCTCCTTCATCCTGATCTTGTTGCGCTCCCGTCGGCCGAGGGGTGCGGCGGTCTGCTCGGCCGGGGCGGTCTGTGTGGTGTTCACCGGTGTCTCCGATCTGCCGGGTGGGATCGGGGAGGCATCCTCCCCGCAGGTCGATGCACCACAGTTTAACTATGTTTTGCAGTCAAAATTGGAAGGTTGCCCATCGCTTCCCTTCTCCGTGGTGCCCGGGGGTCGTGGCCTGCGGGCGGGCGACGTCGGCCGCCCGCAGGATCGACCGGGGTTCGGTCAGGGCATCGTGGCGAGGATGCCGTTGAGGCTCTCCGGTCCGAGCAGGCGGCCCGCGGTGAGGTCCAGTCCCCAGTCGGTGCGCAGGTGGGCGCGGAGCTGGGTGGCCATCAGGGAGTCCAGGCCGAGGTCGCGCAGGGGGCGGCGGCGGTCGAGCTGGTCCTCGGGGATCTCCAGGACGCGGGCGACGCGCTGGACGAGGGCCTCGGCGGCCGTCGCCGCGGAGCGGGACCGCTCCGGGCCGGCACCCACCGACGCGTGGCCGCTCGGCGCGGGACCGCGGCCGCCCGGCGCGGGGCCGGCGGCCACGGTCGGCAGCGCGGCATCGACCACGACGGGTGCGGTGCGGACGTGCCCGCGCCCGGCCGGGGGCAGCAGCCGGGAGCGGACCGCGGCGAGGGAGGAGGCCAGCCGCTGCGGCGGGCGGTGGTCCAGGGCCCGCAGGTCGATGTCGAGGAATTCGGCGAGGACGGTGCCGTCGGCGCCGACGAAGATCACGTCGCCGCGGGCGGTCCGGCCGCCCGGCGCGCTCCGCACCCGGCAGAGCGACCAGAACTCCTCGGCGAGGTCCCCGTGGATCCGGACGGTGCCGAAGGCCAGCGGGGTGTAGGCGGTGCGGGCCGGGTACGCGGCGATCAGCGCGAGCAGGCCGGACTCCCAGGCGGCGGCGCGGGAGGCGGCGGGGGCGGGCCGCAGCCGGGCGGCGGCGTGGCTGCCGCGGCGCCAGACGTGCTGGACGGCCCGGAACCCGGCGCCGATCCCGATGCCGTGGCGTTCGGCCTCGGCGTGGAACCCGGCGGCGGACAGGTAGCCGTGGTGGCGGCCGAGGACGGCGTCCAGGAGGTCCCGGCGGTTGGGCGGGTCGGCGGGGCCGACGGGGCACAACCGGCCCTCGGCGCACGGCTCCAGGGGCCCGTCGGCGCCGCGGCGGGCCTGGACGAGGACGGGGCGGACGCCGTCGGGCCCGGGCCGGCCGAGGGTGACGCGCAGGGCGGTGTGCGGCAGGTCGTCCAGGGTGAGCGCCGCGCTGCCGAGCCGGACCCCGGTGAGGGCGAACCGGGTGTCGGGGGCGGCGGCGCGGGCGGTGTCGAGGACGGCGTCCAGGTAGACGGTGGGCACGATCGGGGCGATGCCGTGGACGGTGACGCCGGTGCCCCGCTCGCCGACGCCCCACTCCCCGGGTGCCGCCTCGCGGACGTACGGGGCGGTGTCGCCGGTCGTCACGGCGGTGCGGGTCGGGGCGGCGGTCTCGCGGCGGAGTTCGGCGGTGTCCCACGGGTAGGCGGGCAGGTCGAGGACGGGCGGCGGGGTGCCGTACCAGCGGAGCCAGTCGACGGCCGCGCCGTGGGCGAAGGCCCGGCCGACGGCGTCCAGGAGTGCGGCGGGCTCGTCGCAGCCGCGGCGCAGGGTGGGCAGGCAGGTGCCGTCGGCGCCGTTGTCGCGGAGGGTCTCCTCGACGGCCGCGGCGAGCACGGGGTGGGGGCTGACCTCGACGAAGACGGTGCCCTCGGCGGCGAGCCGGCGCACGGCCTCGGTGAGGCGGACGGGCTTGCGGAGGTTGTCCTGCCAGTACTGCGGCAGGAGTTCGTCGCCGCGGACGGGGGCGGCGAGCACGGTGGACATCAGCGGGGTACGGGCGGGGCGCGGGGCGAGGCCGTCGAGGGCGGCGACGAGGTCGGTGGCGATCAGGTCCATGTCGGGCGAGTGGGAGGCCACTTCGACGCGGACGGTGCGGCACAGCACGTGCCGTCCCTCCAGGTCGGCGCTGATCGCGGCGATCGCCTCGGGCGGTCCGGCGAGGACGGTCGCGTTCGGGGAGTTGTCCGCGGCGACGCAGACGGCGGCGGACCCGGGCCGGGAGGCGAGGTAGTCGCGCGCGGCGTCCGCGGAGAGTTCGACGGCGAGCATGGCACCGCGCCCGGCGAGGCGGCGCATCAGCCGGCTGCGGCGGCAGATGACGGCGGCTGCGTCGCTGAGGGCGAGGGCGCCGGCCGTACTGGCGGCGGCGATCTCGCCCATGCTGTGGCCGAGGCAGACGTCCGGGACGAGGCCGAGGTCGGTGAGGGCGGCCGCGAGGGAGACGCCGACGGCCCAGAGTGCGGGCTGCACCCGGTCGATGTCGGTGGGCAGTTCGGTCGCCCGGGTGAGCAACTCGGTGACGGACCAGCCGAGTTCGTCGCGGATCGCGGTCTCGCAGCGGGCCATGGCGGCGGCGAAGGCGGGTGAGGCAGCGAGCAGGCCGCGACCCATGCCGAGCCACTGGGAGCCCTGGCCGGGGAAGACGAAGGCGGTGCGGCGCGGGCCGGTGAAACCGGCCTCGGCGATGCCGCCCTCGGCCAGGGTGTCGCCGGCGGCGAGGCGGCGCAGCCGGGCGGCGAGGGTGCGGTGGGTGTCGGCGCGGACCCAGAGCCGGTGGGGGTGGGCGTCGCGGCGGAGGGCGGCGACGGCGCACAGCTCGCGCAGTTCCTGGTCACGGCCGGGACCGTCGAGGTGGTCGGCCCAGGCCCCGGCCAGCAGTGTGAGCGAGCGGCGCGAGCGGGCGCTGAGCACGAGCAGGTGTTCGGTGTTCTCCGGCGCGGTGGCTCCGGCGGCCCCGGCCGTCGCGGCGCTCTCCGGCACGGGGATCCCGGCGGTCGTGGGCGCGGCGCGGGGCCGGTGTTCGCCGACGACGACGTGCGCGTTGGTGCCGGAGATGCCGAAGGAGCTGACGCCGACGAGGGCGCGGTCGCCGGATGCGGCGAGTCCGGTGTTGCGGGTCACCACGCGGACGGGCAGGCCGTGTTCGGCGATCACCGGGTTGGTCCGGTGGCAGTGCAGCGAGGCCGGGACGGTGCCGTGGCGGACGATCAGGACGGCCTTGATGAGGCCGGCGATGCCTGCCGCGGACTCGGCGTGCCCGATGTTGGTCTTCACCGAGCCGGTGGGCAGGGGGCGGTCGGCGGGCCGGGCGGTGGCTTGGGCGAGGGCCCGGAGTTCGACGCCGTCGCCGACGGCCGTTCCGGTGCCGTGGGCCTCGACGTAGTCGAGCTGCCGGGGTTCGATGCCGGCGGACGCGCAGGCGGCGCGGAGCATGTCGACCTGGCCGTCGACGGCGGGCTGGAGCAGCAGGCCGCTGCCGCGTCCGTCGTTGTTGACGGCGCTGCCGAGGATGGTCGCGAGGATCCGGTCGCCGTCGCGTTCGGCGTCGTCGAGGCGCTTGAGCACGACCACGCCGACGCCGTCGCTGCGGACGAAGCCGTCGGCGTCGGCGGCGCCGAAGCGGCAGCGGCCGCCGGCGGAGAGCATGCCGCCCTGGGAGTAGGCGATGGCGTCGTGGCTGGAGAGCAGGAAGTTGACCCCGGCGGCGAGGGTGAGGCCGCATTCGCCGGTGAGCAGGCTCTGGCGGGCGGCGTGCACGGCGACCAGTGAGGAGGAGCAGGCGGTGTCGAGGACGAGGCTGGGCCCCTGGAGGTCGAGGGCGAAGGACAGCCGTCCGGCGGTGACCGCGCGCAGTCGGCTGCCGGCGACGTCGCGCACGTCGGGGCCGTTGGGTGCGTGCGAGGCCTCGGAGTACTCGGCGGTGGCCTGGCCGACGAAGACGCCGGTGCGGCTGCCGGCCAGGGCGGAGGGGCGGATGCCGGCGTCCTCCAGTGCCTCCCAGGCGGTCTGGAGCAGCAGCCGCTGCTGGGGGTCGACCGCTCTGGCCTCGGCGGGCGATATGCCGAAGAAGGCGTGGTCGAAGGCGAAGGCGTCGGCGATGAAGCCGCCGTGGCGGGAGGCGGTCTTGCCGGGGGTGCCGGGCGCGGGGTCGTAGTCGGCCGCGATGTCGAAGCGCTCGGCGGGGACGGGTGTGACGGAGTCGGTGTTGGCGAGCAGGTTCCGCCAGAACTGCTCCGGCCCGTCGGCCCCGGGGAAGCGGCAGCCCATGCCGATGACGGCGATGGGGGTGCCGGGGCTCTGTCGCACGTGCTCCATGTGGGTGGTCCAATCTCTTCGAGTACGACCGGACGGACGGGACAGCGGGCGCTCGTTGTTAGCGCGATGCAAACTTACACTGGAAGCCAAGTTTGGTCCCGGTGTTTAACTATGCGATTCCGAGGACCTGCCGCCCGGCCGGCGCGAGTTGGCGGGGTACGTCCTCCGATGGGCGATTCGCGCACCGGCACGCAGACGAACGAACGGCCCCGGACAACGCGGAACGGGCCGCCCGTGCGCGCAACGACAAGAGCGTCGCGAGGCACGGGCGGCCCGTTCGAAGGGGCGGGGAGGCGGGGCCTCCCCCGGGTCACCGCGGGGGGTTCGGCCCCGGCGGCGCGGCGATGCCGTGGAGCAGCAGGTCGAGGGCCTGCTGCAGTTCGGCGCCGAGCGAGTGGCGGCGCCGGTCGGCCGGATCCTTCCGGCTCCAGCGGTACAGCGTGCCGAGGTAGAGGTCGCGCACGAGCTCGCCGACCCGTTCGGCGTCCGCCGCGGCGGGGACCTCGCCCCGGGTGCGGCCGGCCTCGACGATGTCGGCGAAGATCGCGCCGAGGTAGGACTCCTCCTCCAGCGGCCGCCCGGCCTGGACCCAGGCGGTGAGCATCGCCACGCTGAGCTCCGGCTCCTCCTCGTTGAGGGCGCCGAGCACGGCCAGGCAGGCGCGGAGGTCCGCCACGACCCCCGATCCGCGCCGCAGCTGCGGGGACAGACGGCGCATCAGCTCCGTTCTGCGCTCCTCGGCCCATACGCTGATGAGCGCGTCCTTGCGCGGGAAGTAGTTGAAGAAGGTGCCACGCGCGATGTCCGCGTGTTCCGCGATCTCCGCGACGGACGTGTCCGCATACCCCTTGCGGCCGAACAGGGTCTTGGCCGAGGTGTAGACGCGCTCCCTGGCGCGCTCCTTGTTGCGGGCCCGCCGCGAGGTCACGGCCGTAGGGGCGTCCGAGGGTCGACGCACACAGGCCTCCAGATGACATCGTCGCTGCTGCACTGGAGTGCATTGATGTGCTCCAACTCAAACATAGGGAGAAGTCCATGTCAACGGACGGCACCGCCCCGGACCAGGCCGGATGAAGACCTGCACACAGGACCTCCACCGCCGCAGCAGGCACTCATGTACTCGAATACATTTTTAGCCCCCTAGCCATTCCGTGGACTTGAGTGTACGTTTGAGCCATCGAGCCCGGACCGACCCGGCCGGGCCTGCCCCAGGGGGAGGCATCCCATGACGACCCGTCCCCGCGCCCGGCCGAACGTGCCGGCGCCGCTCCGTCCGGACCTGCGCGGCCGTACCGCCGAACTGGCCGCGGTGCACACCCAGGTGCTGGAGGGCCCCTCGCCCCGCGCGACCGAGGCCCAGCACGCCAAGGGCAAGCTGACCGCCCGCGAGCGGATCGACCTGCTGCTGGACGAGGGCTCCTTCCAGGAGGTGGAGCCGCTGCGCCGGCACCGCGCCCAGGGCTTCGGCCTGGAGGCGAAGAAGCCGCACACCGACGGTGTGGTGGTCGGCTGGGGCACCGTGCACGGCCGGACGGTCTTCGTCTACGCGCACGACTTCCGGATCTTCGGCGGCGCGCTGGGCGAGGCCCACGCCCAGAAGATCCACAAGATCATGGACATGGCCCTGGCCACCGGAGCGCCGCTGGTGTCGCTCAACGACGGCGCCGGCGCCCGCATCCAGGAGGGCGTCACCGCCCTCGCCGGGTACGGCGGCATCTTCCGCCGCAACACCAAGGCCTCCGGCGTGATCCCGCAGATCTCCGTGATGCTCGGGCCCTGCGCCGGCGGCGCCGCCTACTCCCCCGCGCTCACCGACTTCGTCTTCATGGTCCGCGGCATCTCGCAGATGTTCATCACCGGCCCGGACGTCGTCCAGGCCGTCACCGGCGAGCAGATCACCCACGACGGCCTCGGCGGCGCGGACGTCCACGCCGGCGTCTCCGGCGTGTCCCACTTCGCCTACGACGACGAGGAGACCTGCCTCGCCGACGTGCGGCACCTGCTCTCCCTCCTACCGCAGAACAACCGCGAGTTCCCGCCCGCCGAGCCGTGCACCGACCCGGAGGACCGGCCCTGCGAGGCGCTGCTCGACCTCGTCCCCGCGGACGGCAGCCGCCCTTACGACATGCGCACCGTCATCGAGGAGGTCGTCGACGACGCCGACCACCTGGAGATCCAGCCCACCTGGGCCACCAACGTCATCTGCACCCTGGCCAGGATCGGCGGCAACGTCGCCGGCATCGTCGCCAACCAGCCGCACGCCCTGGCCGGCGTCCTCGACATCCACGCGAGCGAGAAGGCCGCACGCTTCGTCCAGATGTGCGACGCCTTCAACATCCCGATCGTCACCCTGGTGGACGTCCCCGGCTTCCTGCCCGGTGTCGACCAGGAGCACGAGGGGATCATCCGGCACGGCGCCAAACTGCTGTACGCCTACTGCAACGCCACCGTCCCGCGCATCCAGCTGATCCTGCGCAAGGCCTACGGCGGCGCCTACATCGTCATGGACTCCCGCTCCATCGGCGCCGACCTCTCCTACGCCTGGCCCACCAACGAGATCGCCGTGATGGGCGCCGAGGGCGCCGCCAACGTGATCTTCCGCCGCGACATCGCCGCGGCCGAGGACCCGGAGGCGATGCGCGCGCAGAAGGTCAAGGAGTACGAGAGCGAGCTGATGCACCCGTACTACGCGGCCGAGCGCGGCCTCGTGGACGACGTCATCGACCCGGCGCGCACCCGTGCCGTGCTCGCCCGGGCCCTGGCGATGCTCCGCCTCAAGCACGCCGACCTGCCGAGCCGCAAGCACGGCAACCAGCCGGTGTGACGGCGCAGCGGACCGGGTCGCCGGCGGCGCTGCGCGTCCTGCGGGGCAACCCCGACCCGGAAGAACTCGCCGTACTCACCGCCCTGGTGGCGGCCCTCGCGACCCGCCGGACGGCCGACCGGCCCGTCCCCGACCGCCCCGCCTGGGACCGCATCCAACGCCACCGCCCCTCCTGGCTGACCGCACAGGGGCGCACTTCCAGGGAGCAGCCATGCACGGCACCGACCGCTCCGTGATCGACCGCACCAGAACCTGTCTGGCCCTGCACCGCGCGAGCTGGGGCAGTGAGCTCGACCCCGACGAGGCCGCCCGCGCCGCCTGGCGCCTCCACCGGACGACCGAGCAACTCCTCGCTCTGACCGAGGAGTTGCTGGCCGACAGCACCGAGAACGGCACATCGCACAGTCAGAGAACACCTGAGGGAGGGATCCGATGAGCAAGTTCCTGGAACGTCTGAAAGCCTTCGGCGAGACCGAGGCGATCGTCTTCAACGGCGTGCCGACCGGCTACGCCGAGCTCGCCGAGCGGACCGCCGACTGGCGGGCCCACCTGGCCGGGAACGGCGTGGGCGCCGGGCAGGTCGTGGTGGTGGAGGGCGCCAGCGGCGTCGAGGCCTGTGCGGCCCTGCTCGCCCTGGTCGAGCTGTCGGCCGTGGTGGTGCCGCTGACGCCGCTGCCCGCCGCCAAGCGGGCGGAGTTCCACGAGATCGCCGAGGTGGAGGCGGTCGCCACCGTCCGGCCCGACGGCTCGCGGGAGTTCGAGCGGACCGGCCGCACGGCCGGCCACGAGCTGTACGGCCGGCTGCGCGCCGCGGGCGTGCCGGGCCTGGTGCTGTTCAGCTCGGGCACCACCGGCCGGTCGAAGGCGACCGTGCTGGACTTCTCCAGGATCCTCGCCAAGTACGGCGAGCCGACCCGGCCGGCCCGCACGCTGGCCTTCCTGAACCTGGACCACATCGGCGGCATCAACACCCTGCTGCACACCCTCAGCCAGGGCGGCACGCTGGTGACCGTCGCCGAGCGGACCGCGGACACGGTCTGCGCGGCCGTCGCCGCCCACCGGGTCCAGGTGCTGCCCACCACGCCGACCTTCCTCAACATGCTGCTGATCTCGGGTGCCTACCAGCGCCACGACGTCGGTGCGCTGAGGCTGATCACCTACGGCACCGAGCCGATGCCGCTGCGGACCCTGCAGGCGCTGAAGAAGGCGCTGCCCGCGGTGCGGTTCAAGCAGACCTACGGCCTGTCCGAGCTGGGCATCATGCCCACCAAGTCGAAGAGCGACGACAGCCTCTGGGTGAAGCTCGGCGGCGAGGGCTTCGACCACCGGATCGTCGACGGCGTCCTGTGGATCCGCTCCGACATGGCGATGCTCGGGTACCTCAACGCGCCGGCGCCGTTCGACGCGGAGGGCTACTTCAACACCCAGGACGCGGTGGAGACCGACGGCGAGTACGTGCGCATCCTCGGCCGGAAGTCGGAGATCATCAACGTCGCGGGCGAGAAGGTGTACCCCAGCGAGGTCGAGAACGTCCTGCTGGAGATCCCGGGCATCGCCGAGGCGACCGTCTCGGGCCGGCCCAGCCACGTGACCGGCATGGTCGTCAAGGCGACCGTCAAGCTCGCCGCTCCCGCCGAGCGCGCGGACGTCGTCCGGGCGGTGCGCGAACACTGCGGCCGTCGGCTGGAGGCGTTCAAGGTGCCGGTGGTCGTCGAGATCTCCGACGCCGACCAGCACTCCGACCGGTTCAAGAAGATCCGGAGCGCCGCGTGAGCGCGCTGCCGGAGCGGTCCGACGGGCCGGCCGCGCCGAAGGTCGCGGTGGTCAGCGGCGGCAGCCGAGGGCTGGGCCGCACGCTGGTCGAGCGGCTGCTCGCCGACGGCTGGCGGGTGGCGACGTTCAGCCGCAGCGCCAACGCCTTCACCACGGCGATGGCCGAGGAGTACCCGGGCTCCTTCCACTGGGAGCGGGCCGACCTCGGCGAGCCGGACGCGATGCGGGTCTTCGTCCGCACCGTGGGCCGCCTGTTCGGCCGGGTCGACCTGCTGGTCAACAACGCCGGCGTGCTCCACCAGGAGCTGCTGCTGACCACACCGCCGAAGCAGATCGACTCGCTCGTCACCAACAACCTCACCTCGCCGATCCTGCTCACCCAGGCCTGCACCCGGCTGATGACCCGTCACGGCGGCGGCAACATCATCAACATCTCGTCCATCAACGCCATCCGCGGCTTCCGCGGGGTCTCGGTGTACGCCGCGGCCAAGGCGGGCCTGGACGGCTTCAGCCGCAGCCTGGCGCGCGAGCTCGGCACCTTCAACATCCGGGTGAACTCCATCGTCCCCGGCTTCTTCGACAGCGACATGACCGCGGACGTCACCGAACGCAACCGCGAGAAGATCCAGCACCGCACCCCCCTCGGCCGGCTCGGAACGGCCGAGGAGATCGCCGACGCGATCCTCTTCCTCACCTCCGCCCGCGCGCACTTCGTGACCGGGCAGTCCCTCGTCATCGACGGAGGTATCACATGCTGACCCCCACCGAGATCCGTGAGCTGATCGAGCGCGAGGCCCGCGCCCTGCTGCTCGACGCCGACAACGACGCCGCTGCCGCCGCCGACAGCGAGGACCTGACGGAGCTCGGCTTCAACTCGCTGACCCTGGCACAGCTGCTGATCGAGCTGGAGATGCAGCTCGGCGTCGACCCCTTCGAGGAGGGCGTCTCGATCACCGACATGCGCACCATCGGCGACCTGGCGCAGGCCTACACCGTGGCCCTGGGCGCCGAGCCGGCGACCGCCTCCGCGGGGGCCTGACGCCGTGGCCACCGACCAGCAGCTGCTGCTGCACTCCATCGACGACTACCTCGGCCCCGGCGAGACCCGCTTCTTCTCCCGCGGCTACCAACGGGCGGGGTACCGCGTCCACGGCCTGCACGCCACCCCGGCCACCTCCGGCTCCTCCGCCGCCGAGCCGGGTGTGCGCGGCACGCTCGACCTCAGCTACCCGGCGGACTGGTCCCGCAAGAAGGACGGCACCGACCTGCGTCCGCACCTCAGCACCGTCGACGCGCTGGTGCTGGGCGTCCAGCTCGCCGAACTCCACCTGGCGCACGCCTACGGCCTCGGCGAGGCCGAGCGGCGCACCGTGCGCCTGGCCAAGGTGGTGCTGCGGGCCGGCACCGCCCCGCAGGAGGACCTCACCGGCGTGCCGCTCTCGGCCCGGCTGCGCAGCACCGAGCCGGCCGGCGCGCGGTACCGCTCCGTCCACGAGTGCGCCGTCGGCAACCTGCGGGTGCGCGTCGAGACCGAGCACCCGATCGTCGAACGGGCCGCCGAGGAGGCCCGCTTCGGCAGCCTCGACGCGGCGCTCGGCCGCGGCGAGTACCGCTTCTACGGCGCCGGCTTCAAGTACCGCCACCACGAGATCACCGACGTGGCGGTGGACAACCGCGAGCACGGCGCCACCGCCCTCGTCCGCTTCACCCGCAGAGCCGGCGCGCCCGCCCCGGTCGACGGCATCGCCGCCGGCGACCGTCCCACCGTCAGCCTGATCGACTGCTTCGTCGTCAACCTCCAGCTGGCGCAGGTGCTGATGTACGAGCTCGACGGGCTCAGCCGCGCCGACAGCAACACGCTCTGGATGATGCAGACGGTGCTGACCGCCCCCGAGGAGGAGCCCGCGGTCGAACTCGTCGAGGGCCGGCCGTTCACCACCCGGGCCGCCCTGACCGGCCGCCGGCTGCTGCCGCTGCGCGGCGGCACTTGGCGCAACGTCGAACTGAGCGGCGGCCTGGCCGGCATCGGCATGCGCTGCTCCTTCGCCCACGAGCTGCCCGCGCACATCGCCGCGACCGCCCGCTGACCCCCGGCACCCGCCGCATCCGACAAGGAGCCACCACCATGCGCATCTCCGTCTCCGGCACCTACTCCGCGGGGAAGACCTCCACCGCGATCGCCCTCTCGCACCTCACCGGCATCCCCCGCTCGCCCGCGAAGACCATCCGCGAGATCATGCCGGACGCCGTCCCGGGCAAGGCGCTGACCGAGGTCACCCCGGCCGAGTACATCCAGCTGGCCGTCCGCCGGCACGTCGGCCGGGCCGTCAACGAGGCGCTGCTCGGCGGCAGCTTCATAGCCGACGGCTCCTCGCTGCAGGAGTGGATATACGCCGCCGTCCGGGTCGAGTTCGGCATGGACCCGGGTGCGGCCGAGAACGGCCACCCGCCCCGGCAGGACGCCGAGATGGCCTTCTTCGAGCAGGTCACCGCCCAGCTCGGCCACTACTTCAAGCAGCACGTGAAGGAGTCGTTCGACGGCTTCGTGCACCTCACCAACGAGCTGAAGCTCTCCGCCGACGGCCACCGGCCGATGAACGAGCGCTTCCGCGCCACCTGCGACGCGATGCTCCTCGCCGCCCTCGACGAGCTGGAGGTCCCGTACTTCGTGGTCTCCGGCACCCCGCACGAGCGGCTGGAGAAGATCGTCGCCCACTTCGACCTGCCGACGGTCTGCACCGTCGACGAGGCCGTCGCCCGCGCCCAGGCCGAGTACGCCCGGATCGACTGGCGCCTGGAGCAGGAACGCTCCAAGACCGCCGCCGCATAAGGCGGACCGACAGGGGCGCGGGGAACTGCGCAGTTCCCCGCGCCCCTGAACCGAACCCAGCCCCACGAAGAAGTCGCACAACCCCCCGAAGGGACCCACTGCCATGTCTCTCACCCGGAACGGGGCCGCCGCCGGTCCGGCCGCCACCGCGGCCCCCGCGGCCGACCCGGCCCCCTACGCCAAGCGCTGGCTGATGCTGCCGGTGATCCTGGCGGCCATGTTCATGGCCCAGTTCGACCTGTACGTGGTCAACGTCGCGGCCCCGTCCCTGGAGCACGACCTCTCCGCCGGTCAGGCCGCGCTCGAACTCATCGTCGCCGGCTACGCGTTCACCTACGCCAGCGGCCTGATCACCGGCGGCCGGCTGGGCGACCTGTACGGCTCCCGGGCGGTCTTCCTGACCGGCACGGTCGCCTTCACCATCGCCTCGGTGCTGTGCGGCATCGCCCAGTCGCCGGGCCAGCTGGTGGCGGCGCGGCTCGTCCAGGGCCTGACCGGCGCCGCGATGGTGCCGCAGGTGCTCGCGCTGATCACCGCGACCTTCCCGCCGGCGGAGCGGGCCCGGGCGCTGTCCTGGTTCGGCGTCACCGTCGGCGTCGGTGCGGTCGCCGGCCAGGTGCTCGGCGGTGCGCTGCTGGAGGCGGACGTCGCCGGCCTCGGCTGGCGGGTCATCTTCCTGGTCAACCTGCCGATCGGCCTGGTCATGCTGGGCTTCGCCGCGCGGCTGCTGCCGCACCGCAAGCCCACCGGGAAGCCCTCGCTCGACCCGGTCGGTGCGATCGGCGTCCCGGTGAGCCTGGCGCTGGCGCTCGTCCCGCTCATCCTCGGCCGGATCCAGGGCTGGCCGGCCTGGACCTGGGTCAGCCTGGTCGCCTCGGTGCCCGCGATGGCCCTGACGCTGCTCTGGGAGCGCGGCCTGGCCCGGCGCGGCGGCCAGCCTCTGCTCAACCTGTCGCTCTTCTCCGACCGGGCGTTCAGCCGCGGTCTGGTGGTCAGCATCGCCACCTTCGCCGGCTTCTTCAGCTTCATGTTCACCCTGACCCTGGTGCTCCAGTCGGGTCTGGGTCTGAAGCCGCTCGCCGCCGGGTTCGTCTTCACCCCGCTCGGCCTGGCGTTCTCCGGCGCGTCGATCGCCTCCCAGCGGATCACCGCCAAGTACGGCAGCCGCATGATCACCACCGGCGGCTCGATCGCGGCGGTCGGCTTCGTCGTCCTGCTGATCGTGCTGGGCGTGTCGGGCGACCACACCGGCCCGGCCCGGCTGATCGGCCCGATGGTGCTGATCGGCCTCGGCAACGGCCTGGCCGTGCCGGCCCTGGTCGGCTCGGTGCTGGCCGGTGTCCGCCCGCAGCAGGCCGGCGCCGCGGCCGGTGTGCTCACCACCGCGCAGCAGTTCGCGAGCGCCGCCGGCGTCGCCGCGATCGGCTCGGTCTTCTTCGCCGCCCTCGGCACCCCGAAGGGCGTCGGCTCCTACGCCACCGCCTTCCAGTGGGTCGGCGTGATCGACCTGGTGCTGGTGCTGATCGCCGCCGCCGTCAGCCTCGCCCTGCCCCGCCCCGCCCGCACCGCCAACACGCCAACGCACCGGCGGGGGGGCGGCCCCGAGGGGGCGCCCCACGGCGACCCGAGCCCAGGGCGCCGGCGCCAACAAAAAACC
>NZ_JBFBDW010000057.1:0-53342 GCF_040683455.1 Kitasatospora sp. NPDC093679 | reverse complement strand
GAACACTGAATTCGGTCATGCCACGAACAGTACGGGCACGCCCGGCAGGGGCGCGTGGGGGCACCTCCCGGCCGAAGGCTGGGGGAGAACTGCGCGATCCGGATGCGGCCGCACTCGCAGGATGAGCCGAGCAAGAACAGGGGCGCGGGGAACTGCGCAATTCGGATGTGACTGCCGTACGAACCAGGGGTCGGCCCTGATAGCACGCACAGCCGCTCCCGGACTGCGCAGTTCTCCCCCAGCCTTCGGCCGGGAGGTGCCCCCACGCGCCCCTGGGCTGATCCGCTCAGTTCCGCGTGCCCTGGGGTGGTGCCCCTGACGTGGCTTCAGGGCTCCAGGTGGGTGGGGGCGAACATGCGGAGGAGGGCGGGGAGGACGACCACGGTGGGGCCGGGGGTGGCGAGGGCGGCGGCCAGGTCGGCGTGGAGGGTCTCGGGGGTGGTGGGGACGGCCGGGACGCCGAAGGACTCGGCGAGGCGGAGGAAGTCGGGGCGGGCGAGTTCGGTCGCGGTGGCCTCGCCGAAGGTGTCCGTCATGTACTCGCGGAGGATGCCGTAGCCCCCGTCGTCCACGATCAGCCAGGTGACGTTCAGGTCGTGCTGGCGGGCGGTGGCGAGTTCCGCGATCGAGTACATCGCGCCGCCGTCCCCGGAGACGGCGAGGACGGGCCGGCCCGGCAGGGCGGCGGCCGCGCCGAGTGCGGCGGGGAAGCCGTAGCCGAGGCCGCCGGCGCCCTGGGCGGAGTGCATGGCGCCGGGGCGCCGGGCGTCCCACGCGGACCAGGCCCAGTAGCCGAGGATGGTCATGTCGAAGAAGGCCGGGGAGTCGTCCGGCAGGGCGGCGCGGGCCGCGGCCAGAACCTGCTGTTCCAACTCCAGTCCCTGGCCGTCGATCCGGGCCCGGACCTGCTTGAGCAGGTCGGCGGCGGCGGCCTCGGCGCGGCCGTCGGGCTCGCGTGCGGGGACGGAGTCGGCGAGGGCGGCGAGGGCGAGCCGGGCGTCGGCGTGGATGCCGAAGGCGGGGTGGTTGGACTCCAGCTTGCCGAGGTCGGCCTCGACCTGGATCAGCTGACCGCGTGGGGCGAACGTGTGGTAGTTGCTGGAGAGTTCGCCGAGTCCGGAGCCGACGACGAGCAGCACGTCGGCGTTCTCCAGCAGCTCGGTGGTGTGCCGGTCCTCCAGCCAGGACTGCAGCGAGAGCGGGTGCTCCCAGGGGAAGGCGCCCTTGGCGCCGAAGGTGCAGGCCACGGGGGCCCGCACCAACTCGGCGAGCCGCAGCAGTTCGTCGGTGGCACCGGCCCGGACGGCCCCGCCGCCGGCGAGGATCACCGGGTTCTCGGCCTCGGCGAGCAGCACGGCGGCCTCGGCGACGAGTTCGGCCCGCGGGACGAGCGGGCGGGGTTCGGCGCGCAGGCCAGTGACCCGGGGCACGGTGGTGGGAGCGAGCAGCACGTCCTGCGGGATCTCCACCCAGACCGGACCGTAGGGGGCGGTGAGGGCGGACTCCCAGGCGGCGGCGAGGGCGGAGGGGATCTGCGAGGCGGTGCGCGCGGTGTGCACGGACTTCACCACGTCGCGGAAGCTGGCCTGCTGGTCGACGAGTTCGTGCAGGTAGCCGCGGCGGCGGCCGCCGAGGCCGGCGGAGGGGATCTGCGAGGAGACGGCGAGCACGGGGGCGGAGGCGGCGGCGGCCTCCTGGAGGGCGGCGAGCGAGGTGAGGGCGCCGGGGCCGGTGGAGAGGAACAGCGGGGCGACGGTCCCTGCGGTGCGGGCGTAGCCGTCGGCGGCGAAGCCGGCGTTGTTCTCCACCCGCAGGCCGACGTAGCGCAGCCGGGAGCGGCGCAGGGCGTCGAACAGGCCGAGGGCGTGCTGGCCGGGGAGGCCGAAGACGGTCTCGGCGCCGAGGTTGGCGAGGGACTCGACGACCAGGTCGCCGCCGTTGCGGACGTGGGTCATGCGCGCTCCTCAGCGATCCGGCGGGCCATCAGGGTGGTCAGCTCGTAGGCGGTGTGCGAGGCGGCCACGGAGGTGATCTCGGCGTGGTCGTAGGCGGGGGCGACCTCGACGAGGTCGGCGGAGACGATGTTGCAGCCGGCCAGTCCGCGGAGGATCTCCAGGAGTTCGCGGGAGGTGAGGCCGCCGGCCTCGGGGGTGCCGGTGCCGGGGGCGTGCGCCGGGTCGAGGACGTCGATGTCGATGGAGACGTACAGCGGGCGGTCGCCGATCCGCTCGCGGAGCTGCTGGGCGACCTCGTCGACGCCGCGGCGCATCACGTCGGCGGAGGTGACGATGCCGAAGCCGAGCTTCTCGTCGTCGGTGAGGTCCTGGCGGCCGTACAGCGGGCCGCGGGTGCCGACGTGGCTGAGCGCGGAGGTGTCGAGGATGCCCTCCTCGACGGCGCGGCGGAACGGGGTGCCGTGGGTGTACTCGGCGCCGAAGTAGGTGTCCCAGGTGTCGAGGTGGGCGTCGAAGTGGAGCAGGGCGACCGGGCCGTGCTCGGCGGCGACGGCGCGCAGCAGCGGCAGGGCGATGGTGTGGTCGCCGCCGAGGGTCATCAGCCGGGCGCCGGTGGCGAGCAGGTCGCGGGCGGCGGCCTCGACGGTGTCGACGGCCTCGTTGATGTTGAAGGGGTTGGCGGCGATGTCGCCGGCGTCGGCGACCTGGGCGAGGGCGAACGGCGAGGCGTCCTGCGCCGGGTTGTAGGGCCGCAGCAGGCGGCTGGCCTCGCGGATCGCGTTGCCGCCGAACCGCGCGCCCGGCCGGTAGGAGACCCCGGTGTCGAACGGGACGCCGACCACGGCGATGTCGGCGCGGCCGACCTCGTCCAGGCGGGGCAGCCGGGCGAAGGTGGCGGGGCCGGCGTAGCGCGGGACGCGGGACGAGTCGATCGGGCCGCGCGGTTCGGTGGTGCTCATGGATTCCTCGGGAGGGTCGGTGGGTGCGGTGGCGTGCCGTCAGGCGGCGGCGGGGACGGCCTCGGGCTCGGCCGGGGTGCGGCCGTCGAGGCGGTCGCGCCAGCGCTCCAGCAGGCGGGCGTCGGTGGGCCGGGTGGCCAGGCTGACGGCCAGGTAGGCGACCAGGCTGGCGCCGAGGCCGTAGTAGATGGGCTCGTTGGCGAGGGTGCCCTTGAGCACCATGAGGGTGATCACGGTGACGCCGCCGGCGGTCATCGCGGCCAGCGCGCCCGGCAGGTTGCCGCGGCGCCAGACCAGGCCGCCGAGGATCGGCACGAGCAGGCCGCCGACCAGCAGGTTGTAGGCGACGGTGAGGGCCGCGAGGACGTCGTCGAGCAGGCAGGCCAGGCCGATGGAGACCGCGCCCAGGACGATGATCGCCAGCCGGTTGGAGCCGACCTCGTCGTGGTCGTCGCCCTGCGGGCGGACCTTGCCGCCGCGGGTGCGCAGCCACTGCCAGATGTCGTTGTTGGCGACGGTGGCGGAGGCGATCAGGGCGCCGCTGGCGGTGGACATCATCGCGGAGAGCGCGGCGGCCAGCACCAGGCCCTTCACACCGGTCGGCAGGGTGGTCTTCACGATGGTCGCGAAGGCGCTGTCGGCGCCGGCGAGCTGCGGGTGCAGCGCCTTGGTGGCCATGCCGATGACGGCGCCGGCGAGGCCGTAGACCAGGCAGTAGACGCCGGCCACGGTGCCGCCGTAGGAGGCGACCCGGTCGGTGCGGGCGGTGAACACCCGCTGCCAGATGTCCTGGCCGATCAGCATGCCGAAGGTGTAGATCAGCACGAAGGTGAGGATCGACTCGCCGCCGATGGAGCCGAAGGAGAAGTAGCCGTCGGGCAGCTTGTCGGCCATGGCGCTCCAGCCGCCGGCCTTGACGACGGCGATCGGCAGCAGCAGCACCAGCACGCCGATCGACTTCACCACGAACTGCACCATGTCGGTGAGGGTGATCGACCACATGCCGCCGAGGGCGGAGTAGCCGACGACGACGGTGCCGCCGATCACCACGGCCGCCCAGCGCGGCACGTCGAAGAGCACGTCGAAGACGGTGGCGTAGGCGATGGTGGAGGTGACGGCCAGCATCAGGGTGTAGACCCACATCACCACGCCGGAGATGACGCTCGCGGCGTCGCCGTAGCGCAGCGAGAGCATCTCGGCGACGGTGTAGACCTTCAGCCGGGCGATCCGGGCGGAGAAGAAGGCGCTCAGGGCGAGCAGGCCGAGGCCGATCGCGAAGACCATCCAGGCGCCGGACAGGCCGTAGGTGTAGCCGAGGCGGACGCCGCCGATGGTGGAGGCGCCGCCGAGCACGACGGCGGCCATCGTCCCGGTGTACATCAGCGGGCCGAGGCGGCGGCCGGCGACCAGGAAGTCGCTCTTGGAGCGGGCGCGCCGCCTGCCCCACCAGCCGACGGCGACGATGCCCGCCAGGTAGCAGGTCATCACGACGTAGTCGATGGCCATGTGGTCCTCCGATCCGGCCGCCGCGCTGCGGGTGCGGGGCCGGGGTGCTCGTGGGGGACGGCTGCCGCGGCCGGAAGGGGGGCCTGCCGCGGCGCCGGGGGGGGACGGGTACGGGCACCGACCGCCGGACGGCGTCCTCGGCCCGTGTCGAAACGGTACGAGCAGCGCCGGGGCGGTTGAAGTGTCGGATCCGTCCATTCTCTATGCTCGGGATGGAGGAAGTGTCCATCGGAGGGAGGCCGGGCATGTCCGCACCGCCCGTACCGGCGGCTCCGCGCGCGCCCGAGCCGGGGACGCCGGCCCTGCCGCTGCGGGTGCTGCTCGGCGCCCCGGGCCTCGGCCTGGAGCAGATCGCGGGGCCCCGTGACGACCGGCTGATCGGGACCATCGGCACCACCGAGCTGCCCGACCCGGCGCCGTACCTGTCCGGCGGCGAACTGCTGCTGACCGCGGGCGTCCGCTTCCCGCCGACCGCGGAGGCCGTGGACGCGTACGTGCGCAGCGTCGCCGCGGCCGGGATCGCGGCGCTCGGCTTCGGCATCGCCCCCGTCCACGACGAGGTGCCGGCGGTGCTCGTCGAGGCCTGCGAGCGGCATGCGCTGCCGCTCGTCCGGGTCCCGCCGGCGACGCCGTTCGTCGCGGTCAACCGGGCCGCGTACGCGTTCATGGCCGAGGCCCGCAACCGCGACCTGCGGCTGGTCTCCGAGGCGCAGTCCGCCCTCGCCTCCGCCGCGGCCCGGCCGGACGCGCTGCAGGCTGTGCTGCACCAGCTGGCCGTGCGCACCGGCTCCTGGACGGTGCTGCTGGAGGCCGCCGGGCAGGAGCTCTTCGCCGCCGGGGAGCGCCCCGCCGCGCCGGCGGCGCGGCAGGTGCGGGAGCTGGCCGCCCGCACCACGGCCCGGCTCGCCGGCCGGCCCGGCCGGACCGCGCCGCCGACGGCCGCCGCCGAGCACCTCGAAGGACGCCACCTCACCGTGCACACCCTGCCCGGCGGCCTCGCCCTCGGCATCGCCGCGGACACCCCGCCCAGCAGCGTCCACCGCTCGGTCACCGGCGTCGCCGCCGTCCTGCTCGCCCTGCTCACCAGCCCCCGGCACGCCCTCGGCGCCGACACCCGCGGTTCCGGCGCGCTCGTCCGGCTGCTGCTCGGCGCCGCCCCGGCCGAGGTCGCCGCCCTGCTGCAACCGGACGGCGCCGCGGACGGCCGCTGGATCGTCGTCGCCGGACGGCGCACCCGGCCAGGACGCGGGGACGACCCCGTCCAGGTCGCCGCGCTCGGCACCGCCCTCGGCACGCCCTACCTGGACGTCACCGGCAACGCACTGCGGGCCCTCGTCCCCGGGCCCGCCGCGCCCGATCCGGCCGCCGCCGTCCGGTTGGGCTGGACGCTCGGCTTCAGCGCCCCCACCGGGCCGGACGGGCTCGGGAACGCGGCCGTGCACGCCGACCGCGCCCTGCGGCGGGCCCTGGCGGGCGGCCGGGGAGCCGCGCGGCAGCGCGACGAAGCCCTGAGCATGCACGCCCTGGTCGCCGAGGACGAGGCCCGCGCCCACGCCCGGGCCCTGCTGGCGCCGCTCGCGGAGGCGGGCGCCCCCGGACCGGACGTCCTGCGGGAGACCCTCACCGCCTGGCTCGCCCACCACGGCAGCTGGGACCGCACCGCCGCCGCCCTCGAACTCCACCGCAACACCGTCCGCCAGCGCATCGCCCGCACCGCCGACCTCCTCGCCGCCGACCTCGACGACCCCGACGTCCGCATGGAGCTGTGGTTCGCCCTCCGCCGTCTCCCACCGACGGACCACCGGACCTGAATCCGGCCCGCCGACCGGAGGAGACCCTCAGGAGCCGAGGACGCGGCGAACGGCGTGTACGTGCCCCGGCAGTGGGTGTCGTTGCCCTCCGGCTCCTCGAAGCATCCGGTGACCACGAAGGTGCCGGTCGCCCCCGCGACACCGACCAGCCCCGGCCAGCCCGGCCAGCCCGGCCAGCCCGGCACCGAACAGCAGCCGGACGACCGCCAGGACCACGTCCGGTCCGTCCACCCCATGCGGCGCCCCGCCACCCAGCCGACCGTTCACCTGTTCGGCCCGGGCCCTACCCGGTGCAGGCGCCACGGATCCGCGCGGCTTCCGCAGGGGCGCGGTCAGTGCCGGTCGGTGAAGGAGCCGTGGCGGCCGGCTCCCTTGGCGAAGCGGGCGGCTCCCTCGCCGGCCTCGGGCAGGGACCGCAGGCCGTGCCGGAGTTCGTTGTCGAGGGCGTCGTGCTCGCTCAGCCCGTCCTGTTCGAGGAGGGAGAGCCGGTCCTCGCGCATGCAGGTCTGCGGGAAGCGGGCGATCTCGGCGGCGAGCCGTTCGGCGGCCTGCCGGGAGGTGCCGCGGGGGACGACCCGGTCGACCAGCCCGATGCTCTTGGCCTCGCCGGCGTCGACCGGGCGGCCGGTGAGGACGAGGTCCATGGCGCGACCTGCGCCGATCAGCCGGGGCAGCCGGACGGTGCCGCCGTCGATCAGGGGGACGCCCCAACGGCGGCAGAACACGCCGAAGACGGCGTCCTCCTCGGCGACCCGCAGGTCGCACCAGAGGGCGAGTTCGAGGCCGCCCGCGACGGCGTGGCCGGAGACGGCGGCGATGACGGGCTTGGAGAGCCGCATCCGGGTGGGGCCCATCGGCCCGTCACCCTCGGGGGCGACCCGGTTCCCGTCGGCGGTGCCGAAGGCCTTGAGGTCGGCGCCGGCGGAGAAGATGCCGCCCTCGCCCCACAGGACGGCGACGGAGGCCTCGGGGTCGGCGTCGAAGGAGCGGAAGGCCTCGGCGAGGGCTTCGGCGGTGGGTCCGTCGACGGCGTTGCGGCTCTCGGGGCGGGAGAGCACGACGGTAGTCACCGGTCCGCTGCGTTCGGTGCGTACGGGCATCTGTGCCGGTCCTCCTCGCTGCCGCGGCCACCGCCGACCGGTGGACGGACCCCATCGAACCAGAACGGCGCCGTCCGGACGAGGCCGCCGCGCGGCGGGGTCCGGCGGGCCCACTGACAGGCGCTCATACTATGATCTGCCGCCGGGGATTGGGTGGCACACGATCCGGCGGCCGCACCGCCGGGGCCGTCCGACCCGACGGGGACAGCGCGGACGGGGAGCCGTCCGACGGGGGAAGGACCGCCATGTCAGGCAGCCACTACAAAGTGTCGCCCGAACAACTCGACCGGCTCGCCAAGGAGTGGCAGGCCCGGGCCGAACGCCTGGAACGCGTCGCGGCCAGGGTCGACGCGCTCTCGGGCAAGTTCCGCACCGCCGAGATCGAGACCCTGATCACCGGCGGCGTGCTCTCCACCGGCATCGTGCTCGCCGCCGAACAGGCCGCCCAGGACGCCGGGCGGAGCGCCGCCGCCACCGCGAAGGCGATGCACCAGGACGCGGCCGGGATCCGGCACTGCGCCCACAACTACCGCGAGGCCGAGGAGCACGCCGGCAAGCAGCTGCCCGGCGGCGGCCACCACACCCCGCCCAAGTCGCCCGGCAAGCCCGGCGGCAGCGGTGGCCACCACGGCGGCGGACACCAGGGCGGCAGCGGCGGCCACGACGGCGGCGGCAGCGGCGGGCACCACCCGATGCCCTCCTCGCCGAACCCGCACGGCAAGATCCCGATGTCCGACGTCGACTACAGCGGCGCCGGCTCGTGGAAGAGCGGCCGGGCCGCCTGCGAGGACTACGTCAACCAGGCGCTCGACACCATGGGCATCAAGGACCCGCAGGCCCGGGCCAACTGGATGCGCGGCCTGCTCACCATGACCCAGCGCGAGTCCTCGTACAACGACTCGCACTGGCTGGTGAACAAGACCGACAGCAACGCCTGGGGCCCGACCCAGGCGGACGGCGCGCCGCTGCACTCCTCGCGCGGCCCCTGGCAGTGCATCCCGGACACCTTCGCCGCCTACCACCAGCCGGGCACCTCCACCAAGATCTACGACCCGGTGGCCAGCGCGTGCGCCTCCATGAACTACATGATGGCGCGCTACCACGTCTCACCGGACGGCCACGACCTGGCCGCCAAGGTCGCCCAGGCCAACCCGAACCACGGCCCGCAGGGCTACTGACCGTCCGCGCCGGCCCGCACGGCCGGCCGTCGAAACCAGGAAGAGCCACCTCACCGTGTCCCGACACACCACGGCGCTGCGCGCCGCCACCGCCGTCTGTGCCGCCGTCCTCGCCGTCGGCGTGCTGACCGCCTGCGACCCGGCCGAGCCGGCCGCCGCACCGAGCACCGCCGCCGCGAGCCAGGCCGCGCCTTCCGCGGCCGACCCCTCGCCCGCCGGGGACGCCGCCTCCGCGGCGGCCTCCCCCAGCGCCAAGGCCGGCGGTGCCACCGGCCCGACCGTCAACGGCGTTCCCGCCTCCGCCTGGATGAAGGGCAACGACCTGCCGCTGAACTCCGCCTACCACTGGCCCGCGCAGGCCGGGAAGGCCAAGGCGGTCAAGAACGGCGAGCCGTTCGCCTTCGAGACGCTCTGCGACTCGGCCCGCTCCTCGGACCTCGCCGGCCTCGGCACCGGCGCCGACGGCGCGCAGTCGCTGCTGAGCGGCGGCACCGACGAGTGGCAGGTCCAGCAGACGGTCGTCCACTTCAAGGGCACCTCCAGCGGGGCCGTGCAGTCCGCGGGTGCGCTGCTGCGCGCCCTGACCGCGGAGGTCAAGGCCTGCGCCCCGGACGGCGCCACCCCCAGTGTGAAGGTCACCGCCGAGGACCCGGCGTACCTGGCCGCCACCATCACCCTCAAGCAGGGCAGCGGCGGCATCACCGTCCACGAGTACCTGACGACCACCTCGACCACGGTCGCCGAGCTGACCGTCTACGGCCCCTACGGCACCAAGAAGCCCAAGGCCGCCTGGACGGTCAAGGACGACACCGCCGTCCTGCGTCTGCTGGGGGCGCCGCTCTGCGGCGCCTTCAAGAACTGCTGACCGGGCGTCTAGCGAACACCCGTCAGTACACGTCGCGGACGTAGCGCTTGTCCGCGGCCAGCTGCTTGACGTACGCGGCCGCGCCCTCCTCGCTCAGCCCGCCCTGGGCGGCGACGATCTCGTGGAGGGCGCGGTCGACGTCCTTGGCCATCCGGCCGGCGTCGCCGCAGACGTACAGGTGGGCGCCCGCCTCCAGCCACGCCCACAGCCGCGAACCGTGCTCGCGCATCCGGTCCTGCACGTAGACCTTGTTCCGCTGGTCGCGGGAGAAGGCCAGGTCCAGCCGGGAGAGCACGCCCGCCTCCCCGAGGGCGGCCAGCTCGTCCCGGTAGTAGAAGTCGGTGGCGCGCCGCTGCTCGCCGAAGAACAGCCAGTTGCCGGCGTGGTCGCCACGGGCCCGCCGCTCGTCCAGGAAGCCCTTGAAGGGCGCGACGCCGGTGCCGGGGCCGATCATCACGGCGGGCACCGCCGGGTCGGCGGGCGGGCGGAAGTGCGGCGAGCGCTGCACGAAGATCCGCACCGGGGTGTCGGGGGCCGCGTCCGCCAGGAAGCTGGAGGCCACCCCCTTGCGGCGGCGTCCGGCGGGATTGTCGAACCGCACGACGGAGACCGTGAGTTGGACCTTCGCCGGGTCGACCAGCGGGCTGGAGGAGATCGAGTAGAGCCGCGGCTGCAGCTTCTTCAGCACGTCCACCCACTCCTGGGCGGTGGCCTTCACCGGGTGCTCGGCCACCAGGTCGATCGCCTGCCGGCCCCAACTCCACTGCGCCAGTTCGTCCTTGTTGTCGGGGCGGAGCAGTTTGCGGAGCAGCCGGCCGTCGGCCGTCCGCTCGGCGGCGAAGCGGAGCAGGTCGGTGGTGATCCGGGTCAGGTCGAGGTGCCGGTGCAGCGCCTCGGAGAGCGTCGTCCGCCCGACGCCGGCGAGTTCGACCTCGGTGTCGGGGTGCTGGCCGGTCGCCTCCAGCCACTCCACCACCAGCTCGGGGCAGTTGACCGGCCAGACGCCGAGCGCGTCGCCGACCTCGTACTCCAGGGCTCCGCTCGCGCCGAGGTCGAAGGTGAACTGGCGGACCTCCTTGGCCGCGCCGGGCAGGCTGAGCAGCCGGTTGCCGGTGAGGGTGGCGGTGAACGGTTCGGCCTTGGTGGGTCTGCGCGGGGCGGCCGGCGCCGGGGCGGGCTCCGCGGTGAGCGCGGTCAGCACCTGCTCCAGCCAGCCGGCGGCCGCCTCCTCGTAGTCCGGTTCGCAGTCGACGCGGGGCAGCAGGCGGACGCCGCCGAGTTCCGCGAGGCGCTCGTCGAGGCGGCGGCCGTGGCCGCAGAAGTCGTGGTAGCTGGAGTCGCCGAGGGCGAGCACCGCGTACCGCAGGTCGGGGAGGCGGGCCGCGCCGCCGTCGGCCAGTTGCTGCCAGAAGTCGGCGCCGTTGTCGGGGGCGTCGCCGTCGCCGAAGGTGCTGGTGACCACGAGCAGGTCGGTGCCGGCGGTCAGGGCGCCGGGGACGCAGTCCGCCATGGGCAGGACGGTCGCGCTCCGGCCGGCCTCGGCGAGCCGGGCGGCGGCGCCGGTGGCGATCTCCTCGGCGTTGCCGGTCTGCGAGGCGTACAGGACGACCACCCGGCGGCCGGGCGCCTCGGCGGCGGGCCCGGCGGCCGGCGCGGGGGAGCGGGAGAACATCCCGGCGAGCACGCCGTCCACCCACAGCGCGTGCGCCGGGTCGAAGGGGGCGTCGGCCGGCAGCACCGGCACCGCACCGGCCGGGGCGGTGACACCGAGGCCCGCCAAGTACCCGGCGAGGTAGCGGCGTTCGTGGTCGGCGAAGGCGGGCGGGGCGGCCAGGTCGGTGAGCGCGAAGAGCCGGGTGAGGGCCGCGACCGCGGTGCCGCCCTCGGCGGTCGCCGAGGTGAGGGCGGGCCCGGGGGCGGCGAAGGCGGCCGGGCCCGGGTCGGCGACGGCGGCGACCCGGGTGAGCGAGACCGCACAGGCCTTGAGCTCGGGCTGGAAGGAGACCGGGTCGACGGCGTCGTTGGTGACGGCGTTGATCCCCAGGTACTCGCCGAACATGTCGTTCCAGTGGAAGGGCGCGAAGCAGGTGCCGGGCAGCACCCGGTCGGTGACCACCACGGGCAGCACGGCCCGGCCGCGCCGGGAGGCGACCTCCAGCCGGTCCCCGTCGGCGGCCCGCAGCGCGGCGGCGTCCACCGGGTGGATCTCCACGAACGGGCCCGGGTTCAGCTTGTTCAGCTTGGCGACCTTGCCGGTCTTGGTGAGGGTGTGCCACTGGTGCTGCACCCGGCCGGTGTTGAGCACGAACGGGTAGTCGTCGTCGGGCAGTTCGGCGGGCGGCAGGTGCGGCCGGGCGTAGAACCGGGCCCGGCCGGACCCGGTGGGGAAGGCGAGCCGCGGCCGGGAGCCGTCCTCGCGGACCAGCGGCTCCTGGCTGACGCCGTCGTTGAGGTACCGCACCGGGTTGCGGTCCGGGCCGCCGGGGGCGCACGGCCACTGCGCGGGGCCCTCCCGCAGCCGGTCGTAGGTCACGCCGCGCAGGTCCCAGCCGGTCGTCGGGTTCCAGGCCTGCTTGAGCTCCTCGAAGACCTCCTCGGCGGAGGCGTAGCCGAAGGCCTCGGCGTAGCCCATGGCGCAGGCGACGTCGGCGATCAGCCGCCAGTCGGGCCGGGCCCCGCCGGGGGCGTCCACCACGCCCTGGACGAGGGTGAGGTTGCGCTCGGAGTTGACCATGACGCCGTCGGACTCGGCCCAGAGCGTGGCGGGCAGCACCACGTCCGCGTAGGCGTTGGTCTCGGTCTCGGCGAACACGTCCTGGGTGATGACCAGTTCGGCCGCCTCCAGGCCCTCGATGACCGTCCGCCGGTTGGCCACCGAGGCGACCGGGTTGGTGCAGATGATCCAGCAGGCCTTGATCTCGCCCTCGGCCATCCGCTCGAACATCTCCACGGTGCCGGCGCCGGCCTCGGCGCGCAGGCTGCCCCGCTCGATGCCCCAGAGGTCCTCCGTGAAGGCCCGTTCGGCCTCCACCAGGGCGGAGCGCTGGCCCGGCAGTCCGGGGCCCATGTAGCCCATCTCGCGGCCGCCCATGGCGTTGGGCTGGCCGGTCAGCGAGAACGGTCCGCTGCCGGGGCGGCAGATGGCGCCGGTGGCCAGGTGCAGGTTGACCAGGGCGTTGGTGTTCCAGGTGCCGTGGGTGGACTGGTTGAGGCCCATCGTCCAGCAGCTCGTCCACTCCCCCGCGGTGCCGATCCACTCGGCGGCCTGCCGCAGGTCGGCCTCGGCGAGGCCGGTCAGCTCGGCGACGGCGGCGGGCGGGTAGTCGGCGAGGAAGTCGGACAGGTGCTCCCAGCCCTCGGTGTGCTCGGCGATGAACGCCTCGTCGGTGTGGCCGCCGGCGACCAGCAGGTGCAGCAGGCCGTTGAGCAGCGCCAGGTCGGTGCCGGGGCGGATCTGCAGGAAGAGGTCGGCCTTCTCGGCGGTGGCGGTGCGGCGCGGGTCGACGACGACGAGCTTCGCACCGGCCTTGACCCGTTCCATCATGCGCAGGAAGAGGATCGGGTGGCAGTCCGCCATGTTGGAGCCGATGACCAGGAAGAGGTCGGCGTGCTCGAAGTCCTCGTACGAGCCGGGCGGGCCGTCGGCGCCGAGCGAGAGCTTGTAGCCGGAGCCCGCGCCAGCCATGCACAGGCGGGAGTTGGACTCGATCCGGGAGGTCCGTACGAAACCCTTGGCGAGCTTGTTCGCCAAGTACTGCGCCTCCAGGGACATCTGGCCCGAGACGTAGAACGCCAGCGCGTCCGGCCCGTGTTCGTCGACGATGGCGCGCAGCCGTCCGGCGACGGCGGCGACGGCCGCGTCCACGTCGACCTCGGCCGGCTCCTCGCCGCGGCCGGTGCGGACGAGGGCGGTGCCGAGCCGGCCGGGCGCGGCCATCAGGTCGGCGTGGGTGGCGCCCTTGGTGCAGAGCCGGCCGGCGTTCGCCGGGTGGACCGGGTCGCCGGAGGCCTTGACCACCCTCCGGCGGCCGTCGGCCTCCCGGGTCACGTCGAGGACGATGCCGCAGCCGACCCCGCAGTACGAGCAGGCCGTCCTCACCCGGCTGGTCTCCTGCTGCGGCGTCGGCACCGTCACGGCTGCCCCTCTCGTGGCCGCCGGTCCGGGCCCCCGCCCGCGGTGGCGGAGGCCCGCCGACCGGCCCGGTGGGACGCTCCCACCCGTGTCCAACGTAGGAAGGCCCTGTTGCGCGAAGGTGTCGTGCAAGGTGACCCGGCCGTTACGCCTGCCGCACGGAAGAACCCTCCGAGTGTGAGGCCCGGGGGTGGCGGCGACAAGGGGTCAGTCGGCGGGGGTGAGTTCGGCCATCTCGCCCCAGCCGTCGACCGGCGCCTCGACGTAGATGATCTGCGGCTTGGCCGCGATGGCCTGCGGCAGTTCGGCCATGGCGGCCTTGAAGTGGTCGGAGTTCACGTGGGCGGCGCCGGCCTCGGCGTCCGCGAAGGCCTCCAGCAGGACGTACACCTGGGGGTCGTCGACGCTGCGGGACCACTCGAAGAAGATGTTGCCCGGCTCCTCGCGGGTGGCCCGGGTGAACGCGTCGACCCGCGCCATCCAGCTGTCGGCGTACTCGCGGCGGGCGGTGAACTTGACGTTGATCAGGATCACGGCTGACTCCTCAATGGTGGTGTGGTGGTGGGGCGGTGACGGCCGCTCAGCCGAACTGCCGGGCGGCGCGGGTCAGGACGTCGCCGATCCGGCCGCGGGCGGCCCGGTGGGCGGTGGGCAGCGAGACGGAGAGCGCCCGGGCGGGGCCGTCGCCGGCGGGCGGCAGCGGCACGGCCAGGCACATCCAGTCGGGGTCGTACTCGCCGACCGAGACCGCCAGGCCGAGTCGGCGGACGAGGCCGAGTTCGGCCTCCAGCCGGTCGGGGTCGGTGATGGTGTGCTCGGTGAACCGCGGCAGGCCGTGCTCGGCCAGGTAGCGGCGGCGGGCCGGTCGGGAGAGCGCGGCGAGCAGCACCTTGCCGTGGGCGGTGGCGTGCGCGTGCGGTTCGGTGCCGGCCTCGAAGGGGTCGCCGTCGGCCGCGGCCGGCCCGGTGCTCTCGACCACGGCGATCCGGCCGTCCCGGTAGGTGCTGTAGTACGCGGGGGTGCCGGCCGCGCGGGCCACCCGCAGCAGCAGGTCGCGGACGTCGGGCTCGGCGGGCTCCCGCCGCCGGTACGCCCGGTGCAGGGCGGGGATCCGCGGGCCGAGCACGTAGCCGCCGCGGGTGCGGGCGAGGTGGCCGCGGGCGGTGAGCGGGCCGAGCAGGGTGTAGACGGTGGAGAGCGAGCAGCCGAGCCGGGCGGCGAGGTCGCGGGCGGCGACCGGGCCGGGTGCGTCGGCGACGGCGTCCAGCAGGTCGAGCGCCCGGTCGAGCGACTGCGGGCCGTGCGCGGCGGCGGCGATGGCGGGGCTCCTCTCGGCGCGGGGCCCGTACGGGCCGGTCGCCCCACAGCCTGCCCGAGGCCGGGCCCGCCGCCCAAACCCGCCGCACGGTCATTCCGGCGGTGCCGGAATGTGCGGCGCGGGGGCCGTCAGGCCGCGACGTCCTCGCGGTCCTCTCCGTCCTCGTCCTCCGCGTCCTCACCGCCCGGCCCCTTGCCGCGGACGTGGGCGGGCAGCGCCGTGGTGCAGAGGAAGCCGATCAGGGCGATGCCGCCGCTGGCGAGGACGGCGACCTTGAGTCCCGTGATCTGGGCGTCCCGGTAGTTGTCGACGATGGCGTCCGCCTCCGCGGGCGGGATCGAGGTCTGCTCCAGCGCGTCGGCGACGCCGTCCGCGGGGACGAAGGTGAGGCCGGCCTCGATCCGGGTGCCGGCCTGCCGGGCCACCTCGTCGGAGATCCGCGGGTCGTTCTTGATCAGGTTGCTCAGCGAGGCGGCGAGCGCACCGATCAGGATCGCGCCGATCAGTGCGGTGCCGAGCGAGGAGCCCAGGTTCTGGGCGGTGTACTGGAGTCCGCCGGCCTCGCTGCGGTCGGCGGCGCCGACGCTGGACTGCACGACGTTGCCGAGCTGCGAGGCGAGCATGCCCATCCCGAGGCCCATCACCGCCATGGCGAGGGCGAAGGAGGCGTCGTTCAGCTCGGGATCGATGGTGGCGAGCAGCCAGACGATGGAGGCGAGCAGCACCAGGAACCCGGCCCGGACGATGGTGCGCGGGGAGGCGATCCGCAGCAGCAGCGAGCCGCTCATCGAGGCGACCAGCATGGTGGCGGACACCGGCAGCAGCCGCAGGCCCGTCTCGAAGGCGTCCTCGCCCAGCACCACCTGCAGGTAGAGCGGGATCACGAAGAACAGGCCGAGCAGGATGGTGTTCTGGTTGAACAGGGTGATCAGCCCGGAGCGCAGCGACCGGACGCGGAACAGGCCGAGGTGCACCAGCGTCGGCCTCCCGGCGGCCTCCCGGCCGTGCTCCCAGCGGGCGAAGACGAAGAGCAGCAGGCCGCCGAGGGTGATGGCGAAGAGGGTCGGCGAGAAGCCGAACACGGTGAACGGCGGGTTCCGCGGCTCCAGCCAGCCCCAGCTGCTGCTCTGCAGCACGGCGAGGACGACCAGCGCGAGTCCGGCCGCGGAGAGCGCGACCGCCACCAGGTCGAGCTTCGGCCGTTCCTTCGGCGGTTCCTCGGCCGGGATCCAGCCGATCAGGCAGAGCATCGCGACCACCAGGACGACCTCGCCGGCGAAGACCAGCCGCCAGGTGAGGTAGGTGGTGACCCAGCCGCCGAGCAGCGGGCCGACGGCGATGCCGGCGCCGGCGAGGCCGCCGATCACGCCGTAGGCGACGGCCCGGTCGCGGCCCCGGTAGACGCCGGCGACGAGGGCCGCGAGGGCGGGCAGCACCAGGGCGGCGCCGAGCCCCTCGATCACGGACCAGCCGAGCGCGAGCACCCACAGTTCGGGGGCGATCGCGGTGAGGCCGGAGCCGACCGCGTAGACGACCAGGCCGACCACGAAGGTGCGGCGGCGGCCGTACATGTCACCGATCTTGCCGCCGGTGAGCATGAAGGCGGCCATCACCAGGGTGTAGAGGGTGATGACCCCCTGGATGGCGGTGACCTCGGTGTCGAAGTCGTCGACGAGCTGACTGATCGACACGTTCATCACCGACGCGTCCAGCACCATGAGGAACTGGCCCGTGCCGAGGACGACCAGCGGCTTCCACCGGTTCACCGCACCTCCAGGGGGTCTGACAGCGAGTCGGTCAGCCGTTGAGGATCCGGGCCTTCTGCGCCTCGAACTCGGCTTCGGTGAGGATGCCCTGCTCCTTGAGCGTGGCGAGTTCCTTGAGCTGGTCGATCTTGCTGTCCATGCTGACCGGGGCGGCGGCCGGCGGGGGCGGCGGCGGTGCCTGCTGGTAGACCACCTGCTGCGGGGGCGGGGCCTGCTGGGCCTCCTGCTCGGCCCACCGGCCGGCCTGCCGCCGGGACACGCGGTTGGACACCGCCGTGGCGGTGCCCGCGACCACGGCGGTGCGGGCGACTCCTCGGATCAGTCCGGGCATGGTTCTCTCCTTCGGTCTTCCGGTGCCGGCGCCGGGCCGGTCACTCCTCGGACTCGAGCTCGTCCAGCGCGGCGACGACGTCCTGCAGCGGGATGCGGCCGCTCGCCACCAGCTGGGCGCCGCCGCGGCGCAATGCGGCGGCGAACGGCGCGGCCCACAGGTTCTCGTAGACGATCAGGCCGGCCGAGTTGCCGGGCTCCAGGGCGGCGGCGGCCTCGTCGAGGTCCTCCGAGCCGAGCAGGCCGGAGGCCGCGCCCTCGAAGACCGCGAGGTCGAGTTCGCCGTCGCCGGTCATGTCGGCGATCTCCAGCCCGACGACGGAGCCGTCGAGCTCCTTCTTCATGAACATCAGGTCGATGATCCGGATGATGCCCCGGTCGACCAGGTCGACGAGCAGCGGCAGGCCCTCCCCGGTCATCTTGCTGCCGGGGAACTCGATCACCACGTAGTCGATCGGGCCCATCTCGTTGAGTTCGTCGGTCACTTCGGGCTCCTCGGGTGCGGGTGCGGGTGGGGGCTCAGGAGGCCGGCGGCCCGGGCTCCGGGCGGCCGCCGTAGGCGATCAGCGCGTACAGGGCGATCACGTCGATGGCGATGACCAGCACGGACCAGACCGGGTACGACGGGATGAAGGCCATCTGGGCGAAGGCGTTGAGGACGAGGACGGCCACGCCGAACCAGCGGGCGAGCTGGTTGCGGGCGAGGACGCCGGCCGCGGCGAAGCCCTGCGCGACGGCGAGGGCGAGCATCGCCCAGCCCCAGGCGCGCAGGTCGCCGAAGACGAAGCGGGCGTCGCCGACGAACACCTTGGACTGCGCGATCGCCGCGATGCCGTCGAGGCCGTTGAACAGGGCGAGGACGCCCAGCATGACGGCGGCGAACATCCGCATGGACTCGCCCTGCTGCGTCGCCCGCGGCGGCGTCGGGCGGAAGCTTCCGGCGGGATAGGGTGCGGTCGCCATCGAGACCTCCGTGTCGGGCGTCCTGGACGGTCCCCCAGATCAGGGTGCGGTCAAGCGGGCGGCTCCGCACCACCCGGCGCGGGTGACCGGCCGCCCCGGCGGTCACCCTCCGTGCGTTGCGGCCGCCCGGGGGTGTACCGATGATTGAAGCCGGGACGACGTGTGCACCCGGCACGCGCCCTGGACTCCGGTGGTCGCCATGCCAGACAGCTCAGGAAATCGGCGGCCGGCCGCCGTCGGCGCACCGGCCCCGGCGGCGCCTCCTCCCCCCGCCGGTCCCCCCGGTCCCCCCGCGGGTCCCCCCACTGCTCCCGCCGTTGCTCCGAACGGCGACCCCGTGCTGGCCGCCCGCTTCGCCGCGCCGCCCGTCCCCCGCACCTTCGTCCGCCGCGAACGGCTCGCCGACCGGCTCACCGCGGGGCTGCAGCGGCCGCTCGTCCTGGTGAACGGCCCGGCGGGGGCCGGCAAGACCCTGCTGGTCGCGGACTGGGCGGCGCGGGCCGCCCTGCCCGGGCCGCTCGTCTGGCTCACCCTGGAACGCGGCGACGAGGCACCCGGGGTGTTCTGGGCGCAGCTGCTCGCCGCACTGCGGCACGGCGGCATCCCGCTCCCCGCGGACGTGGCCGGCCCCGCCCGGGCCGCCGAGGTGGACCTCGCCCTGCCGGACCGGCTGGCCGCCGGACTGAACGGGCGCGGCGCCCCGGTCGTCCTGGTGCTGGACGAGTTCGAGCACGTCACCTCCCCGGCGGTCGCCGAGGCGCTGGACGGACTGCTGCGGCACGCGGCGGGCGGGCTGCGGCTGGTCCTGATCAGCCGGGACGAGCCGCTGCTGCCGCTGCACCGTTACCGGGCCGCCGACGCGGTCGCCGAGATCCGCGGCACCGACCTCGCCTTCACCGCCGAGGAGACCGGTGTCCTGCTCACCCGGCACGGACTGGCCCTCTCCGAGGAGGGCGTGCAGGCGCTGACCCGCCGGACGGAGGGCTGGGCGGCGGGCCTGCGGCTGTGCGCACTGGCCACCGAGAACACCGACGACCCGGAGGGCTGCCTGCGCGAGTTCGAGGCCGGCAACAGCACCGTCGCGGACTTCCTGCTCGCCGAGGTGCTGCAGGCCCAACCCGCGGAGACCCAGGACCTGCTGCTGCGCACCAGCATCCTGGAGCGCACCCACACCGGGCTGGCGGACGCCCTGACCGGCCGGCGGGACGCCGCCCGGATCCTGGAGGAGCTGCGGCACGCCAACGCCTTCGTCACCCCGCTCGGGCACGCCTGGTACCGGCAGCACACACTGTTCGCCGAGATCCTCCGGGTGCACCTGCGCGCCCGGCACCCCGGCCTGGAACAGGAGCTGCACCGGCGGGCCGCGCACTGGCTGCACGACGCCGGGCGGCTCGCCGACGCGCTGCCGCACGCCGCGGCGGCCGGGGACTGGGAGACGGCGGCCGACTGGCTGGTCGACGACCTGGCGGTCGGTCAGCTGCTGGCCGGCCTGGACGCCGCCCGGCTGGGCGCGCTGTTCGCCCGCATGCCGGAGCGGGCCGACGGGCCGGCCGTGGCGCTCGTCCGGGCCGCCCGGGCGCTCGCCCGGTGGGACGTCGACCGCGGGCTGGCCCACCTCGGCCGGGCCGACGAACTCGCCCCGCCCGGCACCGGCAGCGCCGCCGCCCGGCTGAGCAGCGCCGTGCTGCGCGTGCTGGCGGCGCGGCTGCTCGGCTCGGCGGACATGGCGGAGAACGCCGCGGAGAGCGCGGCCGAGCTGGAGCACGAGGTGCCGGAGGAACGGCTGCGGGCGCACCCGGAGCTGAAGGCCCTGCTGCTGGCCGGGCTCGGCTCCGCCCAGCTGTGGGAGGGCCGGTTCGACGCGGCGCGGGCCGGACTGACGGCGGCGGCCGAGGCCGCGGGCGGCGCCGCGCAGGCGGCCGTCCGGCACGAGTCGCTGGGACGGCTGGCGCTGATCGACCTGCTGCTCGGCTCACCGGGCCGGGCCGAGGCGCACGCCGTGGAGGCGATCGCGGAGGCCGCCCGGTGCGGGCTGCCGCCCTCGGCCCACAGCGGCGTCGGCCACCTGGTGCTGGCGGAGATCGCCTTCGACCGGGACGACCTGGCCGTCGCCCGGACGGCCCTGGAGCGGGCCGAGGCCGGGTCGGGTGCCCGCCGCGACCCGTTGCTGGTGGTCGGCCTGGCGGTGCTCAAGGCGAAGCTGCTGCTGAACTCCGGGGACGCCCGCGGCGCACTGCTGACGCTGGCCGCGGCGGAGCGCCCGGCGCCGGCCGACAAGCCCTCGCCCTGGGCGCGCGAGCGGATCGCGCTCGGGCAGTGCGCCGCGCAGTTGGCGGCCGGTGACCCGGTGGCCGCGCTGCGGGTGCTGTCCGCCGCCGGCGAGGGGCCGGAGCCGGCCGTCGCCGCCGCGCAGGCGCACCTGGCCGCGAACGATCCGCGGGCCGCGCTGGCGGCGCTCGACGCGGTGCCCGCCCGCGCGGTGCGGCCGGCCGTCGCCGTCCGGGCGCAGCTGGTCCGGGCCCGGGCCGCGTCGGCGTTCGGGGATCCGGCGGCGGCCCACCGGCTGCTGGCGCAGGCGCTGGCCGCGGCCCGCCCGGACCGGCTGCGCCGCCCGTTCCGGGAGGCCGGGCCGTGGGTGCGGCGGCTGCTGCAGGAGCGCCCGGCCCTGGCCCACGCGCACGGCTGGCTGCCCCGGGACCTGGTCGCCGGACTCCCCCGTCCGGGTGACGCGCCGGCGCCCGCCCCGGTGGTGGAGCAGCTGAGCGAGCGCGAGCACGACGTGCTCGTCCGGGTGGCGCAGTTGATGTCGACCGACGAGATCGCCGCCGACCTGCACCTGTCGGTGAACACCGTGAAGACGCACCTGAAGAGCATCAACCGCAAGCTCTGCGCCACCCGTCGCGGCGAGGCGGTGCGCCGGGCACGGCAGTTGCACCTGCTCTGAGCGGGCCGTCCCACCCCGGCCGGGTGATGACCCGACCGGCCGTACCGGGGACGGTGGAGCAGGGGGTCCGAGGCCGTGGGGTACCGAGGGAGCGTGTGCCCATGCACTACGAGATCCGGGTCGCCGGGACGATGTCGGAGACGATGCTCTCCGAGGGGTTCCCCGAGCTCGACAGCTACGTCGTCCCCAGCCAGACGGTGCTGTACGGCCAGGTGGTCGACGAGGCGCACCTGTACGGCCTGCTGGCCCGCTTCCGGGCGCTCGGCCTGCGGGTGGTGGAGTTCCGGCAGCTGCCGGACTGAGGGCGGGGTCCGGCAGCTGCCGGACCCCGCCCCGCGCGCACGGTGCGCACGAGGGCGCCGGACCGCAGTGGCGGTCCGGCGTCCCTTCAGGTCCGGGCGGTCAGGCCAGGACCTTCGCCTTGGCCTGCTGGTACTCCGCCTCGGTGATCGCGCCGCTCTTCTGCAGATCGGCGAGCTTGGCGAGTTCGTCGACGTGGCTGGACGGTGCCGGGCCGGAGCCGGCCGCGGCCTCTTGGACGTAGGAGCGGAAGTCCTGCTCGGCCTGCATCCGCATCCGCATCTCGCGTTCGCCCATGCCCCGGCCGCGGGCGATCAGGTAGACGAACACGCCGAGGAAGGGGATCAGGATCAGGAAGATGCACCAGCCGGCCTTGCCCCAGCCGCCGACCGAGTCGTCACGGAAGAGGTCACCGAAGATCCGGAACAACAGGAAGAACCAGAGGATCCAGAGGAAGAACCACAGCATGGTCCAGAAGATGTTGAGCAGCGGGTAGTCGTTCACCGTGCGTCTCCCGTCTCGGGCGGCCTGCCTGCCCCGGGGGGGGTGCGGCAGGCGGGGTACTCCGGATCAACCGTCCCCGGAGCGGGGGGCGCCCGCACCACCCGGCGCGGGTGATCTCCGCCGGCCGGGGCGGCGGGAGACTGGGGGCTCCGGGGCGCCCCGTGCGCCGGCTCCGCCGAACGAGGGAGCACACCATGACCGCACCCTCCCGTCCCGCCCCCACGGACCCGCAGGACCTGCTGACCGGGCTCGGCAGGTCGTGGCTCTGGCCGCTGTCCTTCGGAGTACTGACCCTGGTGGCGGGCATCGTGATGCTCGCCTGGCCCGAGGAGACCACCCGAGTGGTCGCGATCATCATCGGCCTGCAGTTGCTGGTGGCCGGGGCGGTCCGCTTCGTCACCGCCTTCACCCACGAGGAGGGCACCGGCGGCCGGGTGCTGCACGTGCTGATCGCCCTGCTGTCGGTGGTGGCCGGTGTGCTGGTGCTGCGGCACCAGCTGCAGACCGTCGGCTTCCTGGCGATCGTGGTCGGCCTCTACTGGCTGCTGGCCGGGATCGTGACGCTGTTCGTGGCGATCTCCGGCAAGTCGATGCCGGGCCGCGGGCTCGCGGTCTTCCTGGGCGCGATCGGGGTGATCGCGGGCATCGTGGTGCTCGCCTACCCGGTCGAGTCCGCCGTCGCGCTGGCCAGGCTGCTCGGGCTGTGGCTGCTGCTGCTCGGCCTGATCGAGATCGGCGGTGCCTTCGTGCTCCGCTCGGCCGTGCGCCGGACGGAGGTGCAGATGCGGTGAGGCGCTGCCGGGCGGGACGGCGCACCGACGGCCGTCCCGCCCGGTCGTGCCGGGCCCGGTGCCGTCAGCGCGTCCGGCGGGCGGCCAGCAGGGCGCCGTCCAGCGGGAGTTCGGCGACGCCGGTGAGCTCGAAGCCGGCCTCGGCGAACAGCCGGCCGTAGTGCTCGGCGGTGCGCTCGCGGCCGCCGACGTTGCACAGCATGTGGACGTCCCAGGGCACCGCGAGGGACGGGCCGGCGTCCTCCTCGGCGGGCAGCAGCCGTTCCACCACCAGGAGTTCGGCGTGCTCGGGCACCGCCTCGGCGAGCCGGCGCAGGATCGCCAGGCACTGCCGGTCGTCCCAGTCGTGCAGCACCCGGGAGAGCAGGTAGACGTCGCCTCCGGCGGGCACCTCCTCGGTGAAGTCGCCGGCCACCAGGCGGCAGCGGTCGACGCAGCCGGCCTTCGTCAGCGTCTCCCGGGCGGCCTCCACCACGTGCGGCCGCTCCAGCAGCACGCCCTCCAGGTGCGGGTGGGCGGACAGCACCCCGGAGATCAGCGCGCCGTTGCCGCCGGCGACGTCGACCACGACGCGGGCGGCGCCGAAGTCGACGAGTTCGGCGATCGGGTCGAACATCTGGGTGCTGGCGGCCATCGACCGGTCGAACAGGTCGGCGAGCTGCGGGTCGGCCGCGAAGTGGGCGAAGTGGTGGGCGCCGTAGGTGTGCTCGAAGGCGTCCCGGCCGGTGCGGACGGCGTACCCGAGGGCGCCGAAGGATCGGTAGAAGGGGCCGCCGTAGAGCAGGGCGAGCGGGTGCAGCGACCGGTCCGCGTCGGTGCGCAGCAGCCGTCCGAGCTCGGTGGGGCGGTGCGAGCCGGTGCCGTCGGGGGCGAACACGCCGAGCTCGGTGAGGTAGCGCAGCAGCCGCCGCAGCCGGTCGGGGTGGGTGCCGGTGAGCTCGGCGAGCCGCTCGGTGGTCGGCCGCGGGGCGGTGTCGAGGTGGTCGGCGAGCCGCAGTTCGGCGGCGACCGCGACGGCCTGGGTGGCCCAGGCGCCGGTCATCAGGTGCAGCAGCCGGTCGGCAGGGCGGTCGCCGGTGCTGCCGTGGGCGGCGAGGACGCCCGCGTGGTGGCCGGAGGTGTTGAGTTCCAGCCGCCGGTGGCCCGACTCCGCGCCGGTGCGGAAGTAGAGGACGGTGGTGTCCTCGTGGGCGTTGTGCCCGCCGCCGTCGGCGGTGGTGCGGCCGCGGTCCAGCAGGGTGGCGCGCAGCCCGGCGAGCACGACCGGGTCCGGCGTGGTCACCTCCAGCGCGAGGTGCGCCTCGTGGTCGTGGGCGCGCTCGCCGGCGGCGAGGGTGTCGAGGCCGGAGCCGGGCGGGACGGCCAGCGCGAAGATCTCGATCTCGCACGGGCTGCCGTCGGCCGCGGTCACCGGGACGCGCAGGATGCCGACCTCCAGGCTGTCGGCGCTGCGCCCGTAGCGGCGGGCGAGCCGTGCGCGGACGACGGTGCTGGGGGCGATCGGGCCCGCCTCCAGCCCTTCCGCGCGGAGCAGGGCGTGCAGGTCGCCGAGCGAGTGCGGGAACACCAGGACGGCGGCGTGGGTGAAGCGGCTGTGCGCGGCGACGGCGTCCCGTTCGGCGGGCGCGAGGCCGGGCAGCAGGTCGGCGAGGACGGTGCCGGTGTCGTTGGCCGCGACGAAGGCGGCGGCCCGGCGGATGCGGTCGAGGTCGTGCGGATGCAGGCGCGGCTGTGCCGCGCCGGGCGGGTTGCCCATGCGGTTGTCTCCCCCGTGGAGCGGGTCGGGTCGGGAAATGCGGAGTGGTGGCGGACCGTCAGATGCCGACGTAGTTCTCGGCGAAGTGGTCCTGGTGGCGGCGGGAGGTCTGCAGGCTCTCCAGCCGGGCCTGCTGCAGGGCGCGCAGGAAGACGGCGTCGTCGTCGCTGCCGGCCGGGCCGTGCAGCAGGTTGATCATCCAGTGCGAGAACTCCTGCGCCCGCCATATCCGCGGCAGGCAGTCGGCGGAGTAGCGGGCGAGCGGCTGTTCGTCGCCGCCGCGCAGCGCGGCCGTCAGGCCCCGGGCGAGGATCTCCGCCTCCATGACGGCGAGGTTGGCGCCCTTGGCGGCGGCCGGGCTGATCAGGCCGGCCGCGTCGCCGACCAGGAAGAGCCGGCCGTACTGGATCGGGTCGAGGACGTCGGAGGTCATCTCGACCGTCCGGCGTTCCACGATCGGGCCCTCGTGCAGCGGCCCGTGCCGGTCGGCGCGCATCCGGTGGGCGAGGTCGGCCCAGATCCGGGCGTCCGGCCGGGTGTCCGGGGACTCGCCTCTCGGCACCTGGAGGTAGTAGCGGGTGATGTCGGGGGTGCGGGCCATGTGGCCGGCGAAGCCGTCCTCGTGGACGGCGTAGGCGACGGGGCCCATGCTCTGCGGGGCGGCGGCGAGCAGGGCCAGCCAGGTGACGCCGTGGTCGCGGCGGTAGCGGCGGACGGCCCCGACCGGGACGGCGGTGCGGGCGGTGCCGTGGCGGCCGTCGCAGCCGGCGACGAACCGGGCGGACAGCCGGTGCAGGGTGCCGTCCGCGGACTGCGCGGTGACCGCCGGGCGGTCGCCGGTGAGGCCCGTGATGCCGACCACCGGGGTCTCGAAGCGCAGGTCGCCGCCGCGGGCGAGGAACTCGGCGACCAGGTCCCGGACGAGGTGCTGCTGCGGGTAGACGGTGTGCGCCTCGCCGCGGCCGAGGCTGCCGTAGGTCAGGTGGAACTCGCCGCGGTCGGTGCGGAAGGCGCAGGTGTCGTGCTGCCGGCCGTCCTTCAGCAGGCCCTCGGCGAGGCCGTTCTCGGTGAGCACCCGGACGGTGTTGGCGGCCAGGAACCCGGCCCGGGCGCGCTGTTCGACGTGGGCGCGGCTCTGCCGCTCCAGGACGGTGCACCGCACCCCGGCGCCGAGCAGCAGGTTGCCGAGGACCAGCCCGGCCGGCCCCGCTCCGACGATCACGACCTCGGCGGCGTCCTCGGCCCCGGCGACGTCCTCGGCCCCGGCGGTTCCGGGCACGGTGCTTCCGGGCATGGTGGTTCCGGGCATGGTGGTTCCGGACATGGTGGCGTGTTCCCCCCGTACGTGTTCCTCCGACAGGCTGTCAGGTGCGGTCCCGCAGCCGGTGACCGGCGGCCCCCGCGCCGCCGAACATCCCTCCAACGGCCGGGGGCGCCGACGGGTTTCGGGCGGCGGAGAAAGGTCGACCCGGGTGGCCGGATGTCACCGCACTGCCGCCGCCGGTTCACTCGCCGTTCGGCGAGCGCCGCGTAGCGTTCGCGGCGCGGCCGCACACCCGGCGGCCCGCCGCCACGTCCTGGGGGTCACCACCATGCGCCTCGCCCAGCCCCGGCACTACCTCATGTGCCGTCCCACCCACTTCGACGTCGTCTACTCCATCAACCCGTGGATGGACCCGGGCAAGCCCGTCGACACCGCGCTCGCCGTCGCCCAGTGGGAGCAGCTCCGCCGGACGTACCTGGACCTGGGGCACACCGTGGAGACGGTCGAACCGGTGCCCGGCCTGCCGGACATGGTCTTCGCCGCCAACGGCGCCACGGTGCTGGACGGCCGGGCGCTGGTCGCACGGTTCCGCGACCGCGAGCGGGCGGACGAGGCCCCCGCCTACCGCGAGCGGCTGCTCGGCCTGGGCCTGGCGGAGGTGGCGACCGCCGGCTTCGTCAACGAGGGCGAGGGCGACTACCTGCTCTGCGGGGACCTGCTGCTGGCCGGCACCGGCTTCCGCAGCGACCCGCGCTCGCACGCCGAGGCGCAGGAGTTCTTCGGCCGCCCGGTGATCGGGTTGACCCTGGTCGACCCGCGCTTCTACCACCTGGACACCGCCCTCGCGGTGCTGGACGAGCGGACGGTCGCCTACTACCCGGAGGCGTTCACCCCGGGCAGCCGGGCGGTGCTGCGGCGGCTCTTCCCGGACGCGGTGGTCGCCACCGCCGAGGACGCCGCCGACTTCGGGCTCAACGCGACCTCGGACGGCCGGCACGTCGTGCTGCCGCAGAACGCGACGGCGCTCGCCGAACAGCTGCGCGACCGCGGCTTCGAGCCGATCGGTCTCGATCTGTCGGAGCTGCTGAAGGCCGGCGGCAGCGTCAAGTGCTGCACCCTGGAGCTGCGGACGGCCTGATCCCGCGCGGGGAGGAGCAGCAGGCAGCGGGGCAGCAGGGCCCGTCGGACGGCTCGCGGAGCCGGCGGCGGGCCCCGGCGCGTCCGGCGTCGTCCGGCCGCGCCAACGCGCCCCGCACCCTATCCGCGCGCCCGGTTCTGTCCGCGGCCGTTCGGCCGTGTCGATCACCGATCAATCCTTTCTGCGGGTGTTTTCACCTGATGGGGTGGCTGACGGCCAGCCGGACGGATCAAGGGTGCGTGACGATCTAGTGTTCCGTTCCGGGCGCCGGTCCGCCGCACACGACTGGCGCCGCCTTCCCTTCTCGACACAGGATCTGACGCTCCGCCATGCCCGCGCGAGGCGGCGCACCATACGAAGGAGAACCCTGCCGATGTCCGTGGACGCGAGCCCGGAGGCACCGCAGGTGCAGCAGCAGTCCAGCCTCACCACGGCTGCCGCGCGCAATCTCGCCACGACCACCAAGTCAGCCCCGCAGATGCAGGAGATCACCTCCCGCTGGCTGCTGCGGGTCCTGCCCTGGGTGCAGACCGCCGGTGGCGCCTACCGGGTGAACCGCCGACTGACCTACACGGTCGGCGACGGCCGGATCGAGTTCGTCAAGACCGGCTCCCAGGTCCGGGTGATCCCCCGGGAGCTCGGCGAACTCGCCCTGCTGCGCGGCTTCGAGGACGTCGACGTGCTCACCGTGCTGGCCGACCGCTGCGTCCAGCGGGACTTCGGGCCGGGCGAGGTGCTGGCCGAGCGCGACACCCCGTCCGACCGGATCCACCTGATCGCGCACGGCAAGGTCAGCCGGGTCGGCAGCGGCCGGTACGGCGACGACACCGAGCTCGGTGTGATCGGCGACGGCGACCGCTTCGGCGAGTCCGCGCTGCTCGACCCGGACGCCGTCTGGGAGTACACCGCGAAGTCCCTCACCGCCGGAACGGTCCTCTCGCTCTCCCGCACCGAGTTCGAGGCCGTGCTGGCCGGCTCACCCGCGCTGCAGGCGCACATCCACGAGTTCCGTTCGCTGCCCGCGCAGCGGCAGAACGAGCGTGGCGAGGCCGAGATCGCCATGTCGGCCGGCCACCACGGCGAGCACCAGCTGCCCGGCGCCTTCGTGGACTACGAGCTGCGCCCCCGCGAGTACGAGTTGAGCGTCGCGCAGACCGTGCTCAAGGTGCACACCCGGGTCGCCGACCTCTACAACCAGCCGATGAACCAGATCGAGCACCAGCTGCGGCTGACCATCGAGGCGCTGCGCGAGCGGCAGGAGCACGAGCTGGTCAACAACCCGGAGTTCGGCCTGCTGCACAACGCCGACTTCGACCAGCGGATCCAGACCCACTCCGGCCCGCCCACCCCGGACGACCTGGACGAGCTGCTGAGCCGCCGCCGCGACTCGGAGTACTTCCTCGCCCACCCGAAGACCATCGCCGCGATCGGCCGGGAGCTCAACTCCCGCGGGCTGTACCCGGACCACGTCGACCTGGGCGGCCAGAAGGTGCCGGCCTGGCGCGGGGTGCCGATCCTGCCCTGCAACAAGATCCCGATCACCAAGGAGCACACCAGCTCGATCCTGGTGATGCGCACCGGCGAGGACAACCAGGGCGTGATCGGCCTGCACCAGACCGGCATCCCGGACGAGTACCAGCCGAGCCTGTCCGTGCGCTTCATGGGCATCGACGACAAGGCCCTCATCTCGTACCTGGTCACCGCCTACTACTCGGCGGCGATCCTGGTGCCGGACGCGGTCGGCGTGCTGGAGAACGTCGAGATCGCGGGTGGCCGCGGCTGACCGGGTGACGGCCGTAACCCGGCCGTACAAGATCGAGTTGACACGGTGTCGGGCAGCCCGTTCGGGTGCCCGGCACCGCCTCGTGTCCGCCCTCCGATCGTCACCGAACCACCGCCGACGCACCGTCGCCGGAACGAAAGGCACCAGATCCACCATGCCGGGACCGATCACCCCGCAGGCCCGCGGCGTCCGACTGGCCGGCACCGTGCTGGGCGCGACCGCCGCCTGCGCCCTGCTGACCGGTGCGGCGTACGGGCGGTCCGCCGCCCCCGGGGTCGACACGGACGTCGACTCCTGCGCCCGGGTCGCCGTCTCGGTGACCGGCGTCGGCGGGGTCGACATCGAGGTGGAGGTCTGGACGGACGTCACGATCGACGTGGACATGGGCGCGGTCACGGCCGCCGTCCACCACCCCGGTCAGCCGTCCCTGCCCGCCCACCCCGGCCAGCCCCACCCCGGGCACCCGGTGCATCCGGTGCACCCGGTGCATCCGGTGCATCCGGTGCATCCGGTGCATCCGGTGCTCCACCCGACGCACCCCGCCCATCCGGTGCACCCCGTGCACCCCACGCACCCCGCACATCCGCCGCACCCGACCCATCCGCCGCACCCCACCAGGCCGCCCAAACCGCCGAAGCCGCCCAAGCCCCCGCACCCGTGCCCCACCCCGACGCCGACCCCCACGCCCACCCCCTCGCCGACACCGGCGCCCACGCCCTCGCCGACACCGACCCCGATGCCCGCGCCGGTGCCGCAGACCCCGCGGCCGGCGGCGCCCCCGCCCGCCCCGCTGCCGGCCGAGCCCGTACCCTCGCCCCCGGCCGCGGCGCCCGCCGCCGAACCGCCGGAGCCGGAGCCCGCACCGCCGGCCCCGCCCGCCCCCGCCCCGCGGAAGATCCGGATGCCTCCGGCCCAGCCGGCCGTCGCGCCCGCCCGGCACCGCAGCAGTTCGCCGGTGACCACGATGATGATCGTCACCGTCCCCGCGGTGCTCGCCGCCGCGGCCGCCAAGGTCCGCGGGAAGGCCGCCGCCCGCGGCAGCCGGTCCTGACCGGTCGGTCCCGCCGCCCCCGACCGGCCGTCGGCCGGTCGGCCGTCCAGTGCTGAACAGGAGTTGTCATGTCGGAGTGGCTCGCCCTGGCGATCGCCATGGCGGCGTCCGTCCTGGTCGTCGTCGCCGTGGTGGTGCTGCGCCAGCGACGGGTCGGGGAGGACGACGACCCGTCCGAGACCCCGGACGTCATCGAGTACATCACCATGATGATCGGCGTGGTCTACGCGATCGTCCTCGGCCTCGCCATCGCCGGCGTCTGGGAGGCCCGCAGCGCCGCCCAGGACGAGGTGCTGAACGAGGCGCAGGCCCTGCACGAGGTGAGCGCCCGGGCCGAGGTGTACCCGGCCGACTTCCGGGCCCGGGTCCGCGGCGACGTGGACGCCTACGTGACCTTCGTGGTGAACACCGAGTGGGACCACATGCGCGAGAACGGCGAGATCTCGCCGCGCGGCACCGAACTGCTCGCCAAGCTGCGCCAGGACGTCGCCTCGCGGGCCCCGCAGTCGGACCTGGAGGCGCAGGTCTACCAGCCGGTCATGGACCGGATCGCCGCGGCCGACGAGTCCCGCAACACCCGTGGCCAGAGCACCGGCCCGACCATGCCCGGGGTGGTGTGGTTCGGTCTGATCGTGGGCGCGGTGGTCACCGTCGGCATGGTGTTCGCGCTGCAGATCCGGCGTTCCCCGAGGGAGTTGATCCTGGCCGGCACCTTCAGCGCGCTGATCGCCTTCCTGCTGTTCCTGATCTGGGACTTCGACGATCCCTTCGGCCGGGGCGTCTCGGTCTCCACCCAGCCGTTCCTGGACCTCTTCCCGTCCCTGCACTGAGCGCGGACACGTCCCGAGGGGCGGGGGGGGCCCCCCGGGTGCCCCCGCCCCCAACAGGGCGCGGCCGGCACGAAGGCGGAACCCCCCCCGGGGGGGGGGCCGGGGGGGCCGCCCCGCCCCCCCCCCCCCCCGCCGTGCACCCCACCCCCCCCCGGCCCGGCGCGCGCACCCCCCCCCGGGGGCGCGGGGAACCGCACGGTTCCCCGCGCCCCTATCGGTCCTCGGCCGTCAGTACGGCTTCACCAGCACGTGGGCGGCGCCGGGGATGCCGACCTTGAGGAGTTCGTCCTCCTCCGGCGTGGTGGGCGTGCCGGTCTCCTGCTTGAGGACGGCCCGGGACAGCGCCTGGACGAACATCGCCCGCGGCCGGCGGCGCTCCTCCCAGGCCCGCAGCGCGGCCGGCACCGAGTCCGCGGCGTCCAGCTCCTGGGCGAGCACCAGGGCGTCCTCGACCGCCATCGCCGCGCCCTGCGCCAGGTGCGGGGTGGAGGCGTGGGCGGCGTCGCCGGCCAGCACCACCCGGCCGACGTGCCAGGGCTCGTCCACGGTGACCTGGGAGATCCGCGAGTAAACCACTGCGGCCGGGTCGGTGACCTGCGCGAGCGCCTCGGCGACCGGGCCGCCGAAGCCGGCGAGCCGCTCGGCGAGCTGCTCGTGGGCCCGCTCCGGGTCCGGGCGGAAGTCCTCGGCCTCGGCGAACACCGCACCCAGGTACATGAGGTCGTCGGTGATCGGGGTGAGCAGCGCCTTCGCGGCGAGGTTGCCGGTGCTCATCACCACGCCCTGCACCTCGGGCTGCCGGGGCACGGTGACCCGCCAGTTGGCGAAGCCGGTGTACTCGGGGCGGTAGCGGTCGCCGTACAGGCGGGTGCGCAGCGGGGAGCCGATGCCGTCGAAGCCGACGACCAGGTCGAAGCGGCCGGCCGAGCCGTCGGAGAGCGTGACGTCCGCGCCCTCCCCGTCGTCGGCGAGTCCGGTGATCGTGGTGCCGAAGCGGACGGTCGCGCCGGCCTCCGCGGCGGCCCGGCCGAGCACCTCGGCGAGGGCCGGGCGGGGTATGCCGTTGTTGGCGGGGGCGTCGTCCATCCGCGGCTGCGGGATCTTGGCCAGGGTGGCACCGGACGGGTCGCAGATGGTCAGCACCTCCCACTCGAAGCCGGCCTTCAGGCAGTCCTCCAGGACGCCGAGTTCGCGCATCACGTGCAGGGCGTTGGAGGGCTGGATGATGCCGACGCCGAGGGCGTCGAGCTGCTCGCGGAGTTCGGCGACCTCGACGGTGTGGCCGCGGCGGGCGAGCGCGACGGCGAGGCTCAGCCCGCCGATGCCGCCGCCGTGGACGAGGACGCGCAGGGGTGTTGCCATGGTCTCTCCGTGGGTTCGGGGGACGGCCGGGCAGGGGAGGCCGGCCGCGTGGTGCGGGAGGACGGCGGGGACGGGTGCCGTGGCTCTGCGGCGGGGCGCGCGGGCGGGTCAGCCGGCGACCGGCAGCGCCATCAGGTGGTCGACCAGGGCGAGCAGCACGTCCCGCCCGAAGGGCCGTTCCCGGACGTCGCCGACCAGCATCGGCACGTGCGGGTCGAGGTCGAGGGCGGCCCGGATCTCGCCGGGCGTGCGGGTGTTGACGCCGTGGAAGCAGTTGATCGCCACCACGAACGGGATGCCCCGGCTCTCGAAGAAGTCGATCGACGCGAAGCTGGTCTCCAGCCGGCGGGTGTCGGCGATGACGACGCCGCCGAGCGCGCCGTTGACCAGGTCGTTCCACATGAACCAGAACCGCTCCTGGCCGGGCGTGCCGAACAGGTACACCACCAGCTCGGGGCTGACGGTGATCCGGCCGAAGTCCAGGGCGACGGTGGTGGTGTCCTTCTGGTCGACCCCGGCGAGGTCGTCCACGCCGACGCTGGCGGTGGTGAGGTACTCCTCGGTGCGCAGCGGGGCGACCTCGCTGACGGCACCGACCATGGTCGTCTTGCCGACGCCGAAGCCGCCGGCGATCAGGATCTTGACCGCGGCGGCGCCCGCCTGGGTGGTCGTCATCTCAAAGCCTCCTCAGTCCCTCACGTACGGCGGCCAGCAGGCCGCGGTCGGCGCCGCCCGCGGCCCGGGCCACCGAGATCGGGGCCCGGGCCGTCAGGAGGCCCTGCGCGACGAGGTCGCCGAGCAGGATCTTGGTCACCGAGACCGGCAGGTCGAGGTCGGCGGCGACCTCGGCCACGGCGGCCGGCGTCCGGCACCGGTCGACGATCATCCGGTGCTCGGGCTGCAGCCGGCCGGGCCGGACGGGCGCGCCGTAGGCGTCGACCGGCTCCTGCACGGTGGTGAGCAGGGTGATGAGGGTGAGGTCGTCGCGCTCGGGCGCGGTGCGGCCGCGGGTGATGGTGTACGGCCGGACCATGCCGTCCGCGCCGTCGTCCCCCTCGTCCTCGTCCCAGTACGACGTCACCCGCGCTGCCCGCCGCGGGCGGCGAACGCGTCGAACTCGCCGCGCTGCGGGGTGCTGAGCTTCTGGCCGACCTGCTGCACCAGGTTGTGCATGGCGAGCGACATGACCTCCGCGTCGACCTCCTGGGAGGCGACGACGGCGAGGTGGGTGCCCTGGCCGGCGGCGATGACGAACAGCCACAGCTCGGCCAGTTCGACGATCACCTGGTGGACGGGGCCGCCGGCGAAGAGCTGGCCGACGCCGCGGGCGAGGCTCTGCTGGCCGGTGGCGACGGCGGCGAGGCGCTCGGCGTCGGAGCGGTCGATGGTGCGGGAGTGGCTCACCACGAGGCCGTCGTCGGAGAGCAGGACGGCGTACCTCGTCCCGGCCACCGAGTCCACCAGGCCGTCCAGCAGCCAGTCGAGGTCCTGGTGGGTGGCGATTGTGCGCGTCATGACCGGTCTTCTCTCGTCGGGATGGTGTGGGTGTTCCGGGTGTTGCCGGGGTGGGGCCGCCCGCCGGGCTGCGGGGTCTGCACGGTCGGCGGGACGGCACCGGAGCGCGCCTCCCGGGACCGCCGCTGGAACGCACCGATCGCCGCTCCGGCCCGTCGGGGGGCCGGCCGGAACAGCGGGTTCTCGTCCCAGCGCGGCGGCGCGGGGGCGGCCGGCGGGGCGGCCGGGTCGATCCGCAGCTCGTCGACCAGGCTGGCCTGGCGGACGCGGCGCGGCAGCGGGGGTTCGCCGCCGGGCAGGGCCGGCACGGGCGGCGGAGGGTAGCCGCCGGTGCCGGGGAAGGGCGCCGGGGCGGGGAACGGCGCGGGCACGGCCGGGGCGACCGGCACCGGCGGCACGAGCTCGGCGGGTGCGGGCACCCGGCCGGGCCACGAGTCGGCGGTCACCGGCTCGGGACGGTACGGCGCGGGCAGCCCGTACGGGGCGGGCGCGCCCTCCACGGACGGCACGGCGGCGGGGAAGGGCTGCTCGTGGCCGGCGGCCCGCTGCTCCTCGGGCTGCGCGCCGAGCGGCTCGTGCTGCGGGTACGGGTCGCCGGGGGTGTACGGGTCGTCGATCGGCACGTACGGGACCTCCTCGGACACCGGGTGGAGCTCCACGGGTGCGGTGACCGGGTCGGGGGCCCCGGGGAGGGCGGTGATGCCGGCGAGCGCCCGGCCGCGGGACCTGGTGGGCAGGCCGCCGGCCGTCTGCGGTGCCGCGACGGCGGTGGGGCGCGCCGTCGGGTCGGGGACGATCAGCTCCTCCGGGACGAGCACCACGACGCGGGTGCCGCCGAAGGCCGACTGGCGGAACTCGATCCGCAGGCCGTGCTGGTCGGCGAGACGGGCGATCACGTAGAAGCCCATGCGGATGTCGTCGCCGCGGGCGAGCACGTCGGCCCGGGGCGGACGGGTCATCAGCTCGTTGGCCTCGTCGATCTGTTCCTCGTCCATGCCGAGGCCGCGGTCCTCGACCTCGATCGCGACGCCGCGGCTGACGCGGCCGGCGCGGACCTCGACCGGGTTCGGCGGGCGGGAGAAGCTGAGCGCGTTCTCGATCAGCTCGGCGATCACGTGGGCGACCGGGCCGACGGCGCGCTCGGAGAGCCACGGGCTGCCGTCCAGGTCGATGACGACCCGGCGGTAGTCCTGCACCTCGCCCTGGGCGGCGCGCATCACGTCCAGCAGCGGCACGGGCTTGCGCCAGCGCCGGTGCGGGGTGCCGCCGGCCAGGATGACCAGGTTCTCCTCGTAGCGGCGCAGGCGCGCGGTGAGGTGGTCGAGGTCGAAGAGGCCCTCCAGGATCTCCGGGTCCTCGTGGCGGCGCTCCAGCGCGTCGAGCTTCTTGAGCTGCTGGCCGATGAGCAGCTGGGTGCGGCGGGCGATCCGCTGCAGTAGGCGTTCGAAGCCGCGGTGCTGCTCGGCCTGGGCGACGGCGGCCTGCAGGGCGCTCGTCCGGGCGAGGTTGAACGCCTCGCCGAGCTTGGCGAGTTCGTCCTCGGTGCGGGCCCACGGGTCGCGCTCGATCGCCCGGGCGTGCTCCTCGACGTCGATCTGCTCGCCGTTGCCGAGGCGTTCGACCACCTCGGGCAGGGCGTTCTCGAGCTCCTCGGCCTGCTGCTGCAGCCGGCCGATCCGGCGGCGCAGGGTGCGGGTGAGCCGCCAGCTGGTGAGCGCGACGACGACGACGGCGATCAGGCCCACGACGGTGGTGAGGAGCAGCCGGACGGCCAGGGTGACGATGCTGCCCTTGCCCTCGTCGACGACGAGCCCGGTGCGGTGCTCCAGCAGGCCGACGAGTTCGGGGGTGAGGGTGTCGATCGACTGGCGCCAGGCGTCCTTGTCGACGCCGAGGGCGATCCGGCCGTTGCGGTCGGGTGCGGCGGGCCTCAGCAGCTGCTGCTCGGCGCGGGTCTTGGCCTGCCAGGCCGGGCTGCCGGCGATCTGCTGCCACATGGCGGCCTCGTCGGCGGGCAGGTAGGGCGCGACCTTGGTGCCGAACTGGAAGTCCTGCTCGGCGACGGCCTGCCGGAGCTGCTGGTAGTCGTCGGTGCCGAGCGAGCCGGTGGGCCAGCCGCGGGCCAGCAGCGCGTCCGAGCGGGAGATCATCTCCTTGCCCCAGAACAGGTCGACCAGCGGCTGGGAGATCGTGGTGATCCGGCCGTTGTCGACGTGGCTGAGCGAGGCGAACAGTCGCAGGTCCACCGCGATCAGGTCGGTGTAGTACCGGTAGACCGCGGCCTGCTGCTGCTCGCCGCCGCTGTCGACCAGGGCGCGCTGCGCGGGCAGCTGGCTGATGGCCTGCCGGGCCTGCCGGACGGCCTCGCGGACCTCGGTCGGCGCGTCGTCGGCGGCGACGTCGGAGAGCTTCTGGAACTCGCGGACGGCTTCGTCGGTCTTGGTGCGCTGGGTGCGCAGTGCGTCGCCGACGCCGCCGTGCGCGGCGAGGACGTCGGCGCTCAGGCGCCGCTCCTCCTGGAGGTTGTAGTAGACGATGTTGGACGGCTGGCCGGCCTTCTGCGCGAGCAGGCCCTGGGCGGCCTGGCGCTGGAAGTCGAACAGGAGCTGTCCGCTGGTGACGGCCCACAGGGCGGCCAGCGCCACTCCGGGAACGATCGCCAGCACGAGCAGGGTCGCGCGGAGCGACAGCCGGCCCGTTCTGATCCGCCGAGGCGCGCGCGTGCGCAGGGCATTCTCCTTGGAGATGACACCAGTCGTTCGGAACTGGTCGAATCTGATAAGGACTCTGACGGATGGATATTAGCCACACCGTATAACGACAAGGAAAGTCGCCATGACGGCGCGGCGCCGGTACGGCGCCGCCGCAGTGCCTCAACACCCGCTACGACCAGGCATGATGAGCCGCCGCAGGGACCAACGTCCCGATGTTCGACGTCTCTTCGCCGTGGGCCGGATCCGGCCTGCGCGAACTGCCCTTCCCGACACCGGAACTGAAGGTACGACTGGTGCGGGACCGACCCGCGAACCATCCGTCAGGGCCGCCGGCCGAGCCGCTCGGAGTCTAGCGCTCCACTTGCCGCGGGGTGAGGTGATCCTGTCAGAATGTCCGTGGAAATCGAATCCGAACGGTCGGAATCGCCCCGAACGGTCCGCGAATCTCCCAGGATGAATCAGCGATTCACACGATCGCCGAGAACTCCGTCCAGGCCTCCGCGAACATCTCGTGCAGCGGTCGCGGCGGCAGCAGCCGCGGAAACGGGCCCGAGGTCTCCTTCCGGAACTCGCGGCCGGCCAGATGGGTCGCCGGCTTGGCCGTCTCCAGCAGGAGTTCGGGCGCCTTGAGCTCCGTCCAGGGCCCGGCGGCGAAGGCCGTCCGGCCGGCCCGCGACCGCTTGCCGGTCTCCACGGGTCCGGCCGCCGCCAGCTCGGCCTGGGCCGCCCGGTGCCGGGCCGGCGTCCAGCCGTTCCAGCGGCGGACGTTCCGGTCGGTCGGGCGGGCCAGCGCGAGCAGCTGCAGCAGCAGGGCGGCCGCTGCCGGACCTCACGACCCTGCGGCCGCTCGCCGTCCGGGCCCTCGACCGGATCCTCGCCGACCGGGCCGAAGCGCGGTCGCGAGCTGGACGGACCCGCGGGACGGCCGGGAGTGGCTCGCCGGACTCGAGCGCCTGCGCGAGGTCCTGACGGCGCCGTCGCCCGGCGGCCCTCAGACCGCGGGGACCGCCGCGGGGACGCGGGCGCCGGCGAAGGTCACCGAGCGGCGGGCGCGGAAACCGAGCGACTCGTAGAGCCGCAGGGCGCCGGTGTTGTCCTCGGCCACGTGCAGGAAGGGCCGCTCGCCGCGGGCCCGGATCCCGGCGGCGACCGCCCTGACCAGCCGGGTGCCGAGGCCCTGGCCGCGGTGCGCGTCGTCGGTGCAGACGGCGCTGATCTCGGTGTGGCCCGGCGGGTGGAAGCGTTCGCCGGCCATCGCGACCAGGACGCCGTCGCGGCGGATGCCGAGGTAGCTGCCGAGCTCGACGGTGCGCGGCAGGAAGGGGCCGGGCCTGGTCCGCTCGACCAGGGCCAGCATCTCGGGCACGTCGGCCGGACCGAGCCGGACGGCCTCCGGGTCGGGGGCCGCGGCCACGCCCTCGTCGACGAGCTGGATCCCCTCGATCCGGAAGGTGACCTGCCAGTCCGCGGGCGGCGGGACGGAGACGGCCGCCGTCACCACGTGCCCGCCGGGGCCCGCGAGCACGGCGGCGTCGGCCCAGTCCTCGGCCCCGGGCTCGTCCGGCATGCCGAGGAAGGGGGTGACGTCCGCCGGGTAGTGCAGCAGGCGCCCGAGCCGGCCGGCGAACAGCGCGTGCGGCCCGGCCAGCGCCGCGCGCACGGGGTTGTCCAGCGGATGGGTGCCGTTCGTGGTGGACATGCGTTCCCCTGCTCGGATCGGTGGTGTCGATGACAGCACCGGAGGCGGCCGGATCCTTCCCGCCGCCCCGGGCCTCCCACCGGGCGGGGAGCGGTCAGGCCGCGTCGGGCGCCGGGCCGAGGACGTCGTCGACCTCGGCGAGGAACTCCCGCCACGGCTCGGAGGCGCTGTCGCCGCCCTCCTGCTGGGCGGCGGCCGAGGTGTGCATGATCCACCAGCGGAAGCCGTTCCAGAGGTGCTCGTTCCCGGGCGGGAGCAGCACCTGCGCCTCGGCCAGCCGGCCGAGCATCGCGGGTTTGGCCTCGGCCAGCGGTGCCCCGTCGTCCAGAGAACGCTGGTAGTCGCCGAGTTCGTCGAAGAGGACCCTCAGCCGGGTCAGGTCGGTCATCCGTCACCACCTCGTGCACATGGGGGCGCCGCATGCTGCCGTTCGCGGGATCAACCCCAAGTCGTCACGCTGTCTGCGCAGTTGTGGCCGTCATGCTAGGCCGGTCGGCGGCGGGCCCACCGGGATTCCGGGCTTTCGCACGGAATCGGACCGAACCGGTCCCGATCGGTCCGGCCCGCGGGCGATACCGGCCCGGCCCTGTCAGCCGGGTCGCTGCGCCAGGGTCCGGAAGGTCACCGAGACCCGGCGGCCGCGCGGCACCCGGCCGTCCGGCCCGGGGTCGCTACGGCGGGCGGGGATCGCGTGGCGCCAGGCGTACCGGGCCGGGCCGGTCAGCACGGTGAGGCCGCCCGGTGCGAGCGGCACCGGGACCCGGCGGCCGCCCGCCGGGTCGGTGAAGTCCATGACGGCGGCGGAGCCGAGCGAGAGCGCGGCCACCACCGGGCCGAAGCAGGGGACGCAGTCCACGTGCGCGCCGATGCCCTGGCCGGGCAGGTACTCGTTGACGATCACCTGCTCGGCCGGGGCGTCCAGGTGTCCCTCGTCGAGGAGCCGGGCGGCCAGGGCGAGCGCCCAGTCCGGCAGCGGCGGGGCGGGCTCGACGGCCGGCCCTGCTGCCAGGCCGCGCCGGCCGTAGTCGTACCGGTGGCCGTAGTGCTGCACCCGCCGCCGCAGCTGCGCCGACCAGGGATCGGCGTCGATCCGCGCCAGCAGCCCGGCGCAGCGCCGCTCGGCCAGCCAGCCGTCCACCTGCACCAGCCCGGGCACACCGGCCCCCGCCGCACTCCCCCGGTTCTCGGACACGGCCGCAGGCTAGCCCTGCCCACCGACATCCGGCCGTTCCCGGCGGAGGGGTACGGTCGGTCGTCCATCACGATCTTCAAAGAGGGACCATGGACACGGACGGGACCGCACGGCCGGGCCGCGCCCGCTGGACGGCGGTCGTGCTGGCCAATCTCCTCACCGGCTGCCTCGGCGTGCCCGCGCTGCTCGTGCTCCTGTTCTTCGTGCAGAGCTACCCGCTGGTCTGGATCGGCCTCGGCAGCCGGGATCCGAACGACAACGACGGGATCCTGCCGTGGATCCTCCTGCTGGGCCCGCTGTGGGCGGGCACCGTCGCGCTCTGGTTCCTCGTCAACCTGGGGGTGGCCCGGCTGACGGGCCTGCGCGGCCGGCGGTTCTGGTGGACGGGCGCGGGCCTGGCCGCCGTCCCGACCGCGCTGCTCGCCTTGTACAGCGCGATCTGATCAGGGCGCTGCGGACCGGCTCAGCAGGCGATCGGGGACGGGCCCGGGGCGGGCTCTGCACCGGGAGCGTCGCGTCGTCGGACTCGCGGTTCCACTGGAGGGCGCCGTTCTGCCCGCCGATCCGGAGGTCCTCGCCGCCGTCGCGGGCGTCGGCGAGCGTGACGGCGGTGACGTGGTCCACCGACAGCGCGGTGGTGTGCCGGACCCGCAGCCGGGCGTGGCGCTGCCGGATGGGAGGGACGGGTACGGGCGGCGGTGCGGGGCATGGCGGTACGCCCTTTCGCAGACCTGGTGGGGGGTGGTGCGGGGCACCCGTGGGCCGGGTGCCCCGCACGGGCTGCGGCAGGCCGTGCGGCGGTGTCAGCTGCAGGCGGCGCCGTTGAGCGTGAACCGCGCGGGCGGGGTGTTGCTGCCGGAGTAGGTGCCCTGGAAGCCGAAGCTCGCGGTGGCCCCGGGGGCGAGGGTGCCGTTCCAGCCGGCGTCCTTGGCGGTGACGGCGGCGCCGGTCTGGGTGACGGTGGCGTTCCAGGCGTTGGTGATGCGCTGGTCGCCGGGGTAGGTCCAGCCGGCCGTCCAGCCGTTGACGGTGGTGGTGCCGGTGTTCTTGACGGTGACGGTCGCGGTGAAGCCGGTGCCCCAGGCGTTGTCGACCTTGTAGGCCACGGTGCAGGGGGCGGCGGGCGGGGCGGTGTCGTCGTCCGCCTCGGTGGCGGTGAAGGCGCCGGCCTCGACCCCGGTGCCGCCCGCGGTGAAGACGGCGCTGCCGTTGGCGGTGTCGGCGTCCTGGGCGGCGGAGACGGTCACCTGCTGGGCGGTCGCCCAGTTCGCGGGCGTGAACACCAGGGAGGCGGCGGCGGCGAGGTCGGTGTCGCCCGAGGTGCGGGCGACGGTGACGGTGACGTTCTGCGCGGGGGCTGCGGACAGCCGGACGGCGACCGCGGCGGAGCCGCCCTCGGGGACGGTCACCGCGGCCGGGGCCACCTGCACGGCGGGCACGGTCGGCTGCGGCCCGCCCGGGTGCTCCGCGGCGAAGGCGGCGAGCCAGGCCAGCGAGGCGTTCCAGTTGATCGCGACCTCGTTGGTGGAGTACGAGCCGATGTCGTCGACGTAGCACGCGGCGGGGGCGCAGCCGGTCAGCTTCTCGGCCGCGACCGGGTCCTGCAGGCCGGAGTCGGGGCCGCCGGCGAAGGAGCCCGCGGGCGGGTGCGGCAGCGAGGCGTCGTTCTGGTGGGCCCAGAAGCGGTGGTGCTGGTTCTCGGAGGCGTTCTCGCCGTAGCCGGTGACGTAGGAGCGGTCGAGGGCGTTGCGACCGAGCAGGTAGTCGAGGGACTCCAGGGCGCCCGCCCGGTAGCGCTGCTGGCCGGTGAGTTCGTAGGCGACGGCCATCACCACGGCGTCGTTGGCGACGGAGCTGTTGGAGCCCCAGACGTAGCCGTCGGCGGCGATCGGGACGGCGTAGCCCTGGCCGGCCATGGTGGCGAGGTACCCGTCGGCGGCGGTGGTGAGCCGGCCGCGGAGGCGGGCGAGGTCGTCGGCGGGCAGGGCGACGCCGGGGACGGTGGCCAGGGTGATCCGGCCGAGGGTGGCGGTGCCGCCCCACCAGGGGGCGTCGGCGGGGGCGGTGTGCAGGGCGGAGGAGGTGACGGCGTCGCGGTACTGCGCCTCGCCGGTGGTGGCGAGGAGTTCGGCGGCGGCCCAGTAGAACTCGTCGGAGACGTCGGCGTCGTCGTAGGCGCCGCCGCCGGTGCTGTCGGTGCCGGGGGCGAGGACGTTCGGGTCGGCCTTGGCGGCGGCCCAGGCGCGGCGGGCGGAGTCGAGGCACTTGGCGGCGAAGGCGGCGTCGTACGGGGCGTAGACGCGGGCGCACTGGGCGGCGGTGGCGGCCAGGTTGAGCGTGGCGGCGGTGGACGGCTTGTGCAGTTCGCGCTGCTGGGAGTCGAGTTCGGGGCGGGTGGGCAGTCCGGTCCACTGGGCGTCGTGGACCTTGTGGAAGGCCATGCCGGCCATCGGCTTCCCGGCGGGGACCTGCATCCGCATCAGGAAGTCGAGCTCCCAGCGGGCCTCGTCGAGCACGTCGGGGACGCCGTTGCCGCGCTCGGGCACCTTCAGGGTGGAGTCGCCGAGGGCGGCGTCGGTGCCGGCCCGGTGGGCGCGTTCGAAGGAGTTGACCAGCTGCCAGGTGGCGATGCCGCCGTTGACCACGTACTTGCCCTGGTCGCCGGCGTCGTACCAGCCGCCGCGGACGTCCAGGCTGTAGTCGCAGACCCCGGCCTGGCAGGGCACCGAGGTGTCGCCCTTGTTCGGGGCGACGCCGAGGTGGCCGGCCGGGCGGGCCCAGGCGGCGCCGGCGAGCGAGGCGTCGATCGGGATGCCGCTGCGCTGCTGGTAGAAGAAGGACATGCTGTCGGCGCGCAGGCCGTCGTAGAGCGCGGCCGAGATGTCGAAGGGGTGGCTGGCGCGGCCGTCGACGACCAGGGTGTAGCCCGTCCCCGCGGTGCCGTAGGCGGTGAAGTCGACCAGGTGGGTGGCCTGGCCGGAGGCCGGGTCGGCGCCGTGCACGGTGGTGGAGCCGGAGGCGACGGCCGCCCCGGCGGCGTTGCGCAGCTGCCAGGCGAGCGGGGCGGTGGCGCTGCTGACCACGGTGGCGCGCTTGGGGCCGTCCGGCAGGTAGCCGAGCTGGTTGACCCGGACGGGGGTGTCGGCGGCAGCGGCGGCGGTGGCGGCGGTGGCGGTGGCGGGGGCGGCGGCGAGCGCGCCGGTCAGCCCGGTGGCGGCCAGGGCGAGGCCGGTCAGGACGGCGGCCGCGCGGCGCGGCAGCCGGCGGGCGGCGGTGGCTGGGGGCACGGGTGGGGGCCTTCCTGGGGCGGGGAACGGGGCGGGGATTCGGGCAGCACAGTATGGGAGCGCTCCCAAAGGCCAGTGAAGCCAGTCCGCTGAGAGCACGTCAAGAGGCATGCACACGGCGGCCGTTCGGTGATCCCGAAGGGAGCGCTCCCGCATCGAAAGCGAGTAGACAGCGTCTACGGGCATGCTGTAGACACTGTCTACCATGGACGAGGAGAACATCGGGCTGCGTGAGCGGCTGATCGGGGCCGGGGTCGAACTGCTGGCCGCCGAGGGGGTGCAGGCCCTCACCCTGCGCGAGATCGCCCGCCGCGCCGGCGTTTCGCACGGCGCGCCGCGGCGGTACTTCCCCACCCATCTGGAGCTGCTGTCCGCGATCGCCCGGCGGGGATTCGCCGAGCTCGGTGACCGCGTCGCCGCAGCCGTCGCCGACGGGCCGCAGGACCCGAGGGAGCGGCTCACCGCCCTCGGCCGGATCTATCTCGAGTTCGCCCGCACCGAACGCGGAATGTTCGAGCTGATGTTCCGCCACGACCTGCTGGAGAGCAATCGGCTGGGCCTGCGGAAGACCAGCCTGCCGCTCTTCGAGGTGCTGGTGGACCTCGTCTCCCGGGCCCGCCCGCGCGGCGGCACCGGACCAGCGGTCGCCGCCGCCGCCCTCTGGGCCAACCTGCACGGCACCGCCCAACTCTGGTCCTGGGGAAGCCTGCAGCTCGCCGCCGGCACGGAGGACGTCGAACTGCTGCTGCGCGCCGCACTCGACGCCCATCTCGGGACGGTGCAGCCATGAGCCCCTCCCCCCGGCTCACCCTGGCCGCGAGCACCACCGGCGCCGTCCTCGTCGCACTGGACGGCACCGTGCTGACCGTCGCCCAACCCGCCCTGCAACGCGACCTGCACGCGGACTTCGCCCAGGTCCAGTGGACCAGCACCGGCTACCTCATCGCCGTGGCGAGCCTGCTGGTCCTGGCCGGGCGGCTCGGCGACCGGTACGGGCACCGGCGGGTGTTCGCCGTCGGCACGCTCGGCTTCGGCGCGGCCTCGGCCGGCATCGGGCTCGCCCCCGGCATCGGCTGGGTGATCGCCCTGCGGATCGTCCAGGGCGTCTTCGGCGCCCTCCTGCAGCCCGCCACCCTCGGCATGCTCCGCGCCGCCTACCCGCCGGAACGGCTGGCCACCGCCGTCGCGATCCGGACCAGCGCCATCGGCGCCGCCGCAGCAGCCGGCCCGGTCCTCGGCGGGGCCCTGGTCACCGCACTCGGCTGGCGGGCCGTGTTCGCCCTCAACGTCCTTCCCGCACTGGTGATCGGTGTGCCGGCGCTCGGCCTCCGCGGCACACCCCCGACGCCCTCCGCGAGCGCGGCCTCCGCACCCGTACGGCTCGACCCGGTCGGCGCCGCGCTGCTCGGCACGGCCCTGGCCTGCCTGGTGCACACCCTGGTCGGCCTGCCGGAGACCGGGTGGACGGCGTCCGCCGCCCTCGGGGCCCTCGCAGCCGCGGCGGCCGGCGCCGCCTTCGTCCGGCACGAACGGCGCACCGCAAGCCCGTTGGTGCCCCCGGACCTGGTCGGCTCCCGGGCCGTGGCCGCCTCGCTCGGCGTCCTGGTCACCGCCTCGGCGGCCATGTTCGGCACGCTCTTCCTCGCCGGCTGGTACCTGCAGGACGTCCTGGCACTGGACCCGTTCTCGGCCGGCCTGCGTGCGCTGCCGCTGGCCGCCGCCATGGTGCTCGCCGCACCGCTCGCCCCCGTCCTGCTGAAGCGGTACGGGCCGCGGCGGACCATCGCCTCGGCCATGGCGCTGCTCACCGCCGGCGTCCTGGTGCTCGCCCGGCTGGACCGGACGGCCGGGGCGCTGTCCACCGGTGCCGGATTCCTGTTGATGGGGGCCGGGTTCGGCGCGGTGATGGTCGCCGCGACGGCGGTGGTCGTCCGCCGGGCCGCCACCGCCCACGCCGGGGTGGCCGGCGGACTCCAGCAGACCGCCATGAACACCGGCCCCGCCCTCGGCGTGGCCTCCGCCACCACCGCCCTCGCCCTCTTCGCCGGCACCCCGCACCCGGCCGGCCCCGCCCTGGAGAACGCCCTGGGCCCGTCCTTCGCCCTCCTCTCCCTCGCCGGCACCGCGGGCACCGCCCTCGCCCTGGCCCTCCCCCACCGCACGGCCCCCGCCGACCCGGCCTCCTCCGACCAGGCCCCCGCCCACGCGGGTCCACGGCAGTCGGGCACCTCGTAGGGGCGCGCGGGGCGGCCTCCGGCCCGGGGTTCCACGGACGCTAGGGTGTCGCGGACCGTCCGCATGATCGACACCGCCGGGAGCCCGCCGATGACCCGGAACCGCACGAGTGCCCTGTTCGCAGCGGTGCTCACCCTTGCGGTGGTCGTGGTCTACCTGGGCCTCCCCTCCGACCCGGACGTGGAGTACACCAACGACTACGCCGACCACACCGCGCTGCAGGTGGCCGGGTACCCGTCCTCGGAGACCCTGGAGGTGGTGCAGAAGGCGGTCTGGCGGATGGCCGACGGCGACGCCGGGCGGCTGTCGGCCCTGGCCACCTCCGACGGTTCGAAGACCCGGGCGCTGACCAATGCCGAGATCTGGGTGGAGGCCTTCGGCAAGGGCGCGCAGGGCAGGGTCACCGCCGAGTTCATGGGTCCCGCGATCGACCGGCAGGCCGTGGTGCTCTACTTCCACGACACGGGCCGGCGCATGGCCCTGCACCTCCGTCTCGACGGGAACGCCGGCGAGGACGGCTGGAAGATCGGAATGAACGAGACCGACCCGAAGACCGCGGCTGCGGAGCCGACCTGGGCACCCACCGCCCCCGGCACCGGCGTTCCCCTCCCCCCGCGCTGACCGTCCGGCCGGGGACGGCCGAGGGCGACAAATTGGATGGATCGGTCGGCGGCCGCCTCCTACAGTGACGGGGTCCCACCACCCCGACCAGGAGCGGATCATGCGCGTGAGCTACCCGCGGACCCCGCACCTGCCCTGGTCGCCGGGGGCCTCGGCGGACGACGTCCGGGCGGGCGGCCTCGACGGGCTGCGCGGCCGGGAGGTCGTCGTCACCGAGAAGCTCGACGGTGAGAACACCACCCTCTACCGGGACGGCCTGCACGCCCGTTCGCTGGACTCCGGCCACCACCCCTCGCGCGCCTGGGTGAAGGCCCTGCAGGGCCGGATCGGCCCGGCGGTACCGGCCGGCTGGCGGGTCTGCGGCGAGAACCTGTTCGCCCGGCACTCGCTCGCCTACCGCGAACTGGACAGCTGGTTCTACGGATTCTCGGTCTGGGACGACACCGACCACTGCCTCGGCTGGGACGACACCGTGCGCTTCCTGCGCCGCCTGGGCGTCCCGGCCCCGCGGGTGCTGTGGCGCGGCGTCCTCGACGAGAAGGCCCTGCGCGCCCTGCGGTTCGACACCGAACGGGTCGAGGGGTACGTCGTCCGCACCGCCGAGGGCTTCCCCCGCGCGGAGTTCGGGCAGCGGGTCGCCAAGTGGGTCCGCCCGCACCACGTTCGAACCGACACCCACTGGATGCACGCCGCGGTCGTGGAGAACGGCCTCGGCCCGGCGGCCGCCCTCTGGGCGGTGCGCTCCGGCGCGCCCGCCGACCTGCCCGCCCTGCTCGGCGCCGCCGGACTCGACCCGGAGCGGGCACCGGCCGCCGAGGCGGCCGCGGCCGAGGTCTCCGCCCGGCTCGACGTCCTCGGCCGGCGCGGCGACGCCCGGCTGGCCGGCGTCCTGGCGGCCGCCCTGCCCGGCAGCAACCGGGCCCGGCTCGCCACCACGCTCGCCGCACCGCTCGGCATGCCGCTCGCCCGCCGGGTCGCCGACCTGGTCGGCCTGCACCCCGTCGTGCAACGCCCCTACCCGGACGAGGACCGCCGGGCCGGCCTCGTCCGGCTGGCCCAGGCCGCGGACCTCGGCGTGCTGCACGCCGTGGCCGCCGCCGTCACCGCCGGCCGGGCGGACGCCGAGGCGGACGACGCCCGCGAACAGGCCGCCTGGTCGGCGCTGCACGCCGAGGACGCCGGACTGCTCGGCGAGGCCCCGCTCGCCGCCCTCCGCACGGGGCTCCGCGAGGCACTCGCCGGTCTCCGGCCGGACGCCGCCGACCGCTGCTGGGCCGAGGCCCGGGAGGCGTTCGCGCTCGGCCGGGTCTCCGGGGTGGACGACGCCGTGGCCGCGGCCTGGCGGTGGCGCTCCGGCGCCTTCCCGCACCTGGTGCAGCTGGTCGGCCCGTCCGGCAGCGGCAAGAGCGTCTTCGCCGAGCGGCTGCCCGGCACCGCCGCCCGGATCTCGCTGGACGGGCTGCGCGAGGAGCGCGGCGACCGCGGCGACCAGCAGGCCAACGGGGACGTGCTGCGCGAGGGGCTGGACCGGCTGGACGCCGCGCTCGCCCGCGGCGGCACCGTCGTGTGGGACGCCACCTCGCTCAACCGGCAGCAGCGCTCGCTCGTGCAGGGCATCGCGCAGCGCCGCGACGCCCTGGTCACCCAGGCGGTGCTGCTGGTCGGCGAGGCCGAACTGGTCCGCCGCAACGCGGTGCGGCCGCACCCCGTCCCGGCCGGGGTGCTCGCCCAGCAACTGCGCCGGTTCGGCCCGCCGTACGCGGGCGAGGCGCACCGCACCTGGTACGTGGGCGAGGCCGGCGCCGTCGAGGACACGGCGGGGACGATCGACGGGGAGGACGCCTGATGCGCACCAGCGAGGAGATCTACCACCGCGTCCGCTGGGACGCCCGGTTCGACCCGTCCCGGTTCGTGCTGGTCGTCCAGCAGCGCGGCGCCGACCCCAAGCGCGTCCCGCTGGACGGCTTCGCCCCGGGCGGCGACATCCCCTGGCACCGGGTGCTCTGCGTGGAGGCCGACGGCGAGACGGTCTGGGACCGCGCCGCCGGGGTGGACCGGCTGGACACCACCGCGGCCGGCCGGGCCGGCGACGGGCGGCGGCTGCACGCCCCGTTCTTCACCGCCCGCACCCCGCACACCTGGGACGGCTCCGCCTGGCGGCCCGCCGACCGCCCGGCCGGCCGGCCGCCGCGCGGCACCGTCCGGGTCGTCACCTGGAACACCCTGTGGGACCGCTACGACAGCGAGCGGATCGACACCGCGCGCCGCCGCCCGCTGCTGCTGGCGGCACTCGCCCGCACGGACGCCGACGTGATCGCGCTGCAGGAGGTCGAACCGGCCCTGGTCGACCTGCTGTTGCGCGAGCCCTGGCTGCGGGACGGCTGGACGGTCGGCACCGACCCCCGCGGACGGGACGTGCCCGACTGCGGACTGCTGCTGCTCAGCCGGCTGCCCGTGCTGGAGGCCGGCCGGCACCCGCTCGGCCCGCACAAGGCGCTCGCCGCGGTCGTCGTCGACACCGGCAGCGGGCCGCTCACCGTGGCCGCCACCCACCTGACCAGCGACCACAGCGAGGACGGGCCGGCCCGCCGACGGGCCGAACTGGTCCGGATCGCCGAGGGCCTGGCCGGCGTCGAGGGCGACCTGGTGCTGGCCGGCGACTTCAACGACGGCCGCGGCGGCGCCGAGGGACCGGCCGCCGTCCTCGGACTGCAGGACGCGTGGAGCGCGGTGCACGGCCCCGAGGACGGCACCCCCACCTTCGACCCGGGCGCCAATCCGCTCGCCGCGGTCTCCTCGCTCTCCGGCCGGGCCTCCCGGCTGGACCGCGTGCTGCTGCGCCCCGGCGGCCCGCAGGCCCGCTCCGCCGTCCTGCTCGGCGACCGCCCGGCCGCGGACGGCCTCCACCCGTCGGACCATTACGGTGTGGCGGTCGAACTGGGCCCCGGCGGGGCCGCACCCGGCGGCGTCTTCGACGTCGGCCCGTCGGTGCGCACCGCCCTCGCCTGGCTGCCGCCGGACGCGCTGTGGCCCGCGGTCCAGGCCGTCCGGGCCGAGCACGACCCGCAGATCCACCGCTGGCCGCCGCACGTCAACGTGCTGTACGGCTTCGTCCCCGAGGCCGAGTTCGAACAGGCCGCACCGCTGCTCGCGGAGGCCGCCGCCGAGGCGGCCCCGTTCACCGCCCGGCTGGCCGGGGTGCACGGCTTCCGGCACCGCAGCGGCTCCACCGTCTGGCTGGACCCGGCCGCCGACGGCGCCGGTCCGTGGCAGGCCCTGCACCGGTCCCTGCTGGAGCGGTTCCCGCGCTGCCGCGGACGCTCGGAGGGCTTCACCCCGCACCTGAGCCTCGGCCGGACGGACGATCCGCGGGCACTCGTCGCCGAGTGCACCGCCCGGCTGCCCGAGGCCGCGGCCCCGGTCGGAGAGCTGGTGCTGCTCTCGCGGCGCGCCGAGGAACCGATGCGGCCGCGCGCCGTGCTCACCCTCGGCACCGGGGAACTCCGCTGGCTCCCCGAGCCCGCCGCACCGGCCCCCGACCCGGCACCGGACGCGCTCGCCGACCGCACCGCCCGGCGGCTCGCCGAAGCCCTCGGCGAGGGCGTGCTGCACCTCGTCGGATCACGGCGGACGGGCTGCGCCCTGCCCGGCGCCGACCTGGACCTGGTCGCCGCACTGCCCGGCGAGCCCGACCCGCCCGCGCTCGCCGCCCGGGTGGCGGCCGCGCTGCCGGAGGCCGTCCGGCTGCGGCAGGTCGTCGGCGCCCGGGTACCGGGCCTGCGCTTCACCGTCGACGGACTGGCGGTCGACCTGGTGGTCGTGCCGACGGGCCCGCTCGACCCCGCGGAGGCGGTCGAGCGGCGGGCCGAACTCGGCGAGGCCGCGGCCCTGGCACTCAGCGCCGTCTCGGACGCCGACGCGCTGCTCGCCGCCGTCGGCCCGCGGCGGGCCGCCTTCGCCGCCCTGGCACGGGAGGTCAAGGCCTGGGCGAAGGCCCGCGGCCTGGACTCGGCGCCGTTCGGCGGGCTGCCCGGACTCGCCTGGGCGGTGCTCGCCGCCCGGACGGCCCGGGAGGCACCGGACCTCGACGGCGAGGACCTGCTGCGGCACTTCTTCGGCAGCTGGGCGGCCCGGGACTGGCGCGAACCGGTCGGCCCGCCGGTCGGCCCGCCCGGGCCGGTCACCGTCGCCACCCCGACCGCCCCCGTCCGCTCCTGCACCGCCCAGGTCACCACCGGCGGACGGGAGCTGCTCACCCAGGAGCTCTACCGGGCCTGGGAGCTCCTGGAGTCGGCGGCCGCCACCGGCGCCGACCCGCGGCCGGGCCTGCTCGCCCCGCCGCCCCTGCACCGGCGGCACGCCGCCTGGGCGGTGGTGACGGTACGGCCGGGCCGGGCCGAGGAGTTCGAGACCCTGCTCGGCCTCGTCCGCGGCCGGATGCGGGCCCTGGTCGCCGCCCTCGACGAGGCCGGTGCCACCGACGCGCACGCCTGGCCGCACCCGTTCGCCACCGGCCCCGCCACCGCCCGCTTCGCCGTCGGCCTCGGCCGCACCCCGCCGGACGCCGACACCCTCGCCGCCGTCACCGACCGCTGGACCCGCGGCCTGCCCGGCGTCGAGGTCACCCGGACGGAGGGCGGCGGGGTGCCGACCCTCTACTGACCGACCGCCGGTCCGTCGGCGGTCCGGCCCATGGCGTGGAGCTGCTCCCGCCGGGCGTCCAGCGCCTCGGCGAGCACCTGCGGGCGGTGGGGGTCGGCGGGGTCCATCGCCCCGGCGGCCGCCACCGCCTCGTCCAGCAGGGCGAGCCGGGCCTCCGGGAGGTGCGCGATCTCCTTGCCGAGCTTCACCAGGGCGCGGGAGAGCTTCGGCAGGTGGACGGCCGGGCTGTCCACGGCCAGCAGCCGGTGCGCGGTGACCCGCTGGAGCCTGCTGAGCTTCCCCGTGCCGAGCAGCAGCACCCGGGCCCGCAGGACGGCGTCGTCGTTCATTCCGTTTCCCCCTTCGCGTCGCCACCCCGATCAGCCCGACCCGCCGTCAGGGCAGCACGGCGGACGCCCCGGTGCCTCCACAGGGGAGTCCGGGCGCGTGGGAAGGGGTGGGTCCGTCGAGTGTGCGGGGTGCGCCCTGCCCCGGACAAGATCGAACCGGGGTGCTCTCCGTCCTACCGCCGACCCCCTCCGACCCGGCATGATGGACCCGACACTCTCCCGGCGGCCCCCTTCGGGCGGTGGCCCGCCACCCCGCAGCGACACTGACCGTTCGTCAGACAGGTGCTCCGCGCAGCCTTGACGCGGGCACGACGGGGTTGCTTCGCTGTCCTGGCTCACTCAACACCGCCCCCCACGCGGAAGCCGACGAGCGTCAACTTGCCGTGGCCCACGGGTGGCGGGCGCACTCCGTACACCCAGCCATGGAGGACCGTTGAGCACCATCAGCACCCTGAGAGTCGGCGCGGTCGGCGCCGTCCTCGCCCTGGTCATGGGGGCCGCCGCACAGACCGCGAGCGCCCGGGCGGAGGCCCCGCCGCAGCCCGGCCGTGCGCACTCCGCCGTGCAGGCCGTCGAGGAGGAGACCGCGCGGGCGGTCGCCGCCTCGCTCGGTGACGCCGCCTGGCGGGACGGCCTGCGGGCCGCCGTCCGCGGTGGCGCCGAGGTCGACCCGGGCACCCTCGCCTCGCGCGCCTCCGGCGCCGCCGCCCACCGGCTCGCCGCCTCGGTCGCCGACGGCAACGCCCGCGTCCTGGCGGCGAAGGGCCTGGACGCCGCGACCGGCCCGCTGCTGCGGCTGCGGCTCGGCGACCCGTCGATGCGCGCCGCACTGGACGCGGGCACCGCGCCCTGGGTCGCGGCCGCGCCGGCGAGCGACCGGGCCACCACCCTCACCGCCTACGACGCCCGGGGCCGGGCGCACGTCCTGGACGCCACGCAGGTGCCCCGGCAACCGGTCTACCTGGTCGACCTCGACGTGACCCGGGCGCTGGCCGGCGGCGCCGAGATCCTCCGCCGCACGCTGGGCGGCGCCGCGGTGAAGCCGCAGGCGGCCGCCGCGGACGGCTGGTGGGGCACGAAGATCGACGCGATCGAGGTGTCCGACGACGAGGAGCCGTGGTTCAAGGGCGCGGCCGAGATGTACGCCCTGGTCACCGGCTTCGGCACGGACGGCAAGGTGCGGGTCGACCCGGTCGACATGCCGTACCTGGACTACGACGGGACGGTCTACCGGCCCAACCAGATCCTGGTGAACTGGTCGAACTACAAGTACGACCTGGCCGACGTGGTGCTGATGGAGGAGGACGGCAGCACCAACTACCAGGCCCTCGCCAAGGCCATCGCGGCCGTCCTGCTCACGGTCACCGACCAGGGTGCGTACATCCCGCTGGTCAACGCGGTGCTGGACGCGATCCCCACCGAGTGGTGGACGGACGACCCGGACTACGTCGACTCCTGGTACACCCTGGCCCGGACGTCCTCGGGCCGGCTGAACGGCGCCCGGGGCAACGGCTGGATGAACGTCTCGCCGTACTGGGTGTCCGCCTTCTGATCTGCCCTGATCGGCAGCAATTCCCGTGGAAATGTGGACAGATCGGATAGATTGGTCCACGGAACACCCGGCCGCCGCGCGACGGGCGGGGCGGCCGGGCCCCACGACGAGGGAGTGCTGCTCTGATGGCCCAGCAGGTACGGGGTGTGATCGCGCGGTCCAAGGGTGCGCCGGTCGAGGTGGTGACGGTGGTGGTGCCCGACCCGGGGCCGGGAGAGGCGGTGGTGAAGGTGCAGGCCTGCGGGGTGTGCCACACCGACCTGCACTACCGCGAGGGCGGCATCAACGACGAGTTCCCCTTCCTGCTCGGCCACGAGGCCGCGGGCGTGGTGGAGTCGGTCGGCGAGGGCGTCACCGACGTCGCCCCGGGTGACTTCGTGATCCTCAACTGGCGTGCGGTGTGCGGCGACTGCCGGGCCTGTCGGCGCGGCCGGCCGTGGTACTGCTTCGCCACCCACAACGCGAAGCAGAAGATGACGCTGACCGACGGCACGGAGCTGTCGCCCGCGCTCGGGATCGGCGCCTTCGCCGAGAAGACGCTGGTCGCGGCGGGCCAGTGCACCAAGGTCGACCCGGCCGCCTCGCCCGCCGCGGCGGGCCTGCTGGGCTGCGGCGTGATGGCCGGCCTCGGCGCGGCGATCAACACCGGCGGGGTGGGCCGCGGCGACTCCGTCGCGGTGATCGGCTGCGGCGGTGTCGGCAGCGCGGCCGTGCTCGGTGCCCGGTTGGCCGGCGCGTCCCGGATCATCGCGGTCGACGTCGACGCCCGCAAGCTCGCCGCCGCGCAGAAGCTCGGCGCCACCCACACCGTGGACTCCTCCGCCGCGGACGCCGTCGAGGCGATCCGCGAGCTGACCGGCGGCAACGGCGCGGACGTGGTCATCGACGCGGTCGGCCGCCCCGAGACCTACAAGCAGGCCTTCTACGCCCGCGACCTCGCCGGCACCGTCGTCCTGGTCGGCGTGCCCACCCCGGAGATGCAGCTGGAGCTGCCGCTGCTGGACGTCTTCGGCCGCGGCGGCGCCCTCAAGTCCTCCTGGTACGGGGACTGCCTGCCGAGCCGGGACTTCCCGATGCTGATCGACCTCTACCTGCAGGGCCGCCTCGACCTGGACGCCTTCGTCAGCGAGACCGTCCCGCTGGACGGCGTCGAGCAGGCCTTCGAGCGGATGCACAAGGGCGAGGTCCTGCGATCGGTGGTGCTGTTCTGATGGCCGCCCGGATCGAACACCTCGTCACCTCCGGCGAGTTCACGCTGGACGGCGGCACCTGGCAGGTCGACAACAACGTCTGGATCGTCGGCGACGACGAGCAGGTGCTGGTGATCGACCCGGCCCACGACGCCGAGGCGGTGGCCGCCGCGGTCGGCGACCGGCGGCTGCTCGCGATCGTCTGCACCCACGGGCACAACGACCACGTCAACGCCGCCCCCGGGCTCGCCGACCGGACGGGCGCGCCCGTCCTGCTCCACGCGGAGGACGGCGTGCTCTGGCAGCAGACCCACCCGGGGTTCAAGCCGGACGGCGAGCTGGCGGACGGGCAGCGCCTGACGGTGGCCGGCACCGAGCTGACCGTGCTGCACACCCCGGGGCACAGCCCCGGCGCGGTCTGCCTGTACGCGCCCGGCCTCGGCACCGTGTTCAGCGGGGACACCCTCTTCGCGGGCGGTCCCGGCGCCACCGGCCGGTCCTTCTCCGACTTCCCGACGATCATCCGCTCGATCAGCGAGCGGCTGCTCGTCCTGCCGCCGGAGACGGTCGTCCGCACCGGCCACGGCGACTCCACCACCATCGGCACGGAGGCCCCGCACCTGGAGGAGTGGATCGCCCGAGGCCACTAGGGCTTGTGTGATGTTGTGATCAGTTGGGCGGTCGTACGAGGTCGTCTATCCAGATCATCGAGGCGCGAAGATGGAGGCCGGCGAGGTAGC
>NZ_JBFBDW010000056.1:0-54221 GCF_040683455.1 Kitasatospora sp. NPDC093679 | reverse complement strand
GTGTCCGGCAGTCGGTGACCGACTGCCGGACACGGGCCTGAGGGCTGCGGGCGCGGGTCAGCCCATGCTCTTCGCGCCGTCCAGGGACTCGCGGATGATGTCGGCGTGGCCGGCGTGCTGAGCGGTCTCGGCGACCACGTGCAGCAGCACGCGACGGGCCGACCACGCCTCGTCGGCCTGGAACCAGGGGGCCTTCGGCAGCGGCTGGGCGGCGTCCAGGTCCGGGAGCGCGGCGACCAGCTCGTCGGTGCGCCGGGCGACCTCCTCGTAGTCGGCGAGCACGCCGGCGAGGGTGTCGCCGGGCAGCATCCGGAACTCGTCGGCGCGGCGGGCGAAGTCGGCCTCGGTCATCGCGGTGAAGTCGGGCATCGCCGACGGACCCTCCACGATGAAGGCCGCCCAGGTCCGCTCCACCGAGGCGACGTGCTTGACCAGGCCGCCCAGACACAGCTCACTGGCCGTGGTCCGCTGTCCGGCCTGCTCGTCGGTGAGGTCACGGGTGGTGAAGCGCAGGAAGTGCCGCTGCTTGGCCAGCGCCACCAGCAGGTCGGCACGCTCGCCGGTGGGGGCGGGCGCAGTGGTGGGCTCGTCGATCGTCCGGGTCTCGTTCAAGGTGTCCGCCTTAGGTAAGTACGTGCTCCGTCGGTCAGGAACTACGTTATGAGGCATTGAGGTCAGATCCCGACCTGAATTGCCGCGAGATCCGAAGACGCGTCGAATCTTCTCTCCGGGCTTCTGCTGTGCGGCGGTTGGCGTGCTTGCTGCCCCGTCCGCCGCCCGCATCCTCTGGCCGGGGGAGTGGCCGGGGCCGGGCGGTCAGCCGAGGCGGACCAGCAGGGCGTGCCGGTATCGGGCGGCCGTGCGGACGAACGCCGCCAACTCCACGTAGTGCCCGGCCACCACCTCCAACGCGTCCCCCCGCTCCCACGGACCGGCCGGGTACACGTGCGCCTGCGCCAGATCGTCGGTGGTGACACCTTCCGTCAGGACGTGGGGCGGGAGTTCGGCGAGGGAGTCGGCGGCGAGCCGGACGCGTTCCGGGACCAGCAACCGCGGCGGCGCGTAGCCGGGTGCGGCCGTGTCCGGCACCTCCGCCTCGCCGTGGAGCAGGTCCACCGGAAAGCCCCGACGGTCGAGCAGGAAGGCGAGTGCGTGCCAGGCCGTGCCGACCTCGTGGCACCGCCGGTCCGCCACGGACAGCTGCCGCTCCACCTCCGCCTCGGCGAGTTCCTCCGCCAACTCCCGTGCCCAGCCGGGCTGCCGTACCGCGCGGTCCGACTGGGCCGGTGTCAGGCGCGTGTACCGCCCGACGATGCTCATGACCGGATCGTAGCCGCGGCCCCGGTCCGCCCTGACCTGCCGGCCTGGCCCGGCCTGCGCCGGCCCGCCCCGTCCCGTCCGGGCCGGGAACAGGCCGGTGCAGGTCCGTCAGCCGAGTGCCGGCACGACCAGGGCGGTTGCGCGGGCGATCAAGGCTTCGTCGGCGGTGGCGTCCGCGCGGGTCGTGGTGGACAACACGGACAGGACCAGGGGCGTCCCGTCCGGCGTCCAGGCGATCCCGACGTCGTTGGTGGCTCCGTAGTCTCCGGTGCCGGTCTTGTCCGCGAGTGCCCAGCCCGAGGGGAGGCCGGCGCGCAGGCGGCCGGCGCCGGTGGTGTTGGCGAGCATCCACTCCGTCAGCCGGCGGCGGTCCCGCGGGGAGAGAGCGGTGCCGAGGAGGAGATCGGTGAGCGTCCGCGCGATGGCCGCCGGACTCGTGGTGTCGCTCACGCGCCCCGGCTCGGCGGAGTTCAGGGCGGGCTCCCAGCGGTCCAGGCGCGTCACCCGGTCGCCGAGGGACCTGCAGAACCGGGTGACCGCCGTGGGCCCGCCCAGCTCGCGGAGCAGGAGGTTGTCGGCGGCGTTGTCGCTGTAATCGAGCGCCGCGGCGCACAGCTCGGCCACCGTCATGCCGGAGGCCAGATGTTCGGGCGTGCCCGTGATCGGCGCGTACCCGGAGGCGGTGACGTCCTCGGCGGTGTAGTGGATGCGTCGGGCGAGGAACTCCCCGTCCCGGTCGCGGTCACGCAGCACCGCGGCCGCCGTCACGATCTTGTGCACGGAACAGATCGGGAACAACTCCTCCGCGCGGTACCGGACCTGCGCACCCGTGACCGTGTTCCGCGCGAACACACCCAACCGGGCGCCGTGCTCACGCTCGAGATCGGCGAGTGCCCGGGTAACCCCGCCCTCGCGCTGCGACACCCTGCCCTCCGCACGGGCCGTCCCGCCCATCGGCACCGCGAGGGCCAGGACCGCCCCCGCACCCGCACCCAGCACCGCTCGCCGACCCGTGTGCTTCCCACTCGTCGTCACAACCGTGTCCCTTCCGACTGAAGTCCGTCATTGACAGGGACACTCCTGATCCCCGTTCAGTTCGTCGTACCCGATCAGTTCCTTCCTCCGATCGCGGGCCGCCGCGCTCTGCTCGCCTCCGGCCGCAGGGGTGACCGGCCGGTGCACGGTCCGGTAGACGTACGGGACGGTGCTGCCGGGGAAGAGGGCGACGCCCTCCTCTTCGACGGGCTGCCCGCCGGCGATGGCCCGCAGCCGGGCGTCGGCGTCGTCCGGCAAGCGGGGTGCGGGCGGCCGCCGGTGCCGGCTCGCGGTGCTGCTCACGCGCCGACCAGGGTGCGCGGATCGAAGGCCCCGCCGTCGTAGCCGTACGTGGAGAAGCCGCGCCCGCCGGACAGGTGGTGGGTGAGGGCGGCGTGCGAGGTCGGGAACATCGGCAGCGGCAGCGCGTCGGCCGGAGACCAGACGACGGCGAGGTGCTTGTCCGGCTCGGCGTTCACCAGTTCGCCGCGCCAGGCCGTGGCGAGGAACACCGACAGCAGGAACGGGCCCTTGCCGTCCCAGCCGGCGCCGACCTGGACGCTGTGGACGAGGGCCAGGTCCTCGGGCTCGACGATCAGCCCGGTCTCCTCCCGCAGTTCGCGGGCGGCGGCCCCGTCCAGGAGTTCGCCGACCTCGACCTTGCCGCCGGGGATCGTCCATGCCGGTGCCGTGCTCCAGCTGTTCGCGGCGTAGTGGACGGTCACGACCAGGTTCCGGGCCCGGTCGTGGGCGATCACGGCCACCGCTTGGCGAAGGCTCTCCACGGTGCCACCTCCAGGGATGTTCGACGGACAGGGGACTTCGGACGGCAGGCCCGGAACGGCGCAGCTGATCCAGAACGGTGCGGGCGTAGCCCAGGATCTCCTCGTCGTGCTGGTGGTCGCGGGCCCAGCGCAAGGCGGCGGGGCAGTCGATCGCCGCCCGGACCCGGCACGCCGCCCACTCCTCGGGCGTCAGCCCGCGCCCGTAGCCGTCGAGGAACGCCGCGCGGAGATCGGGACGTCGCGGAGTCAGCTGGAACACGACCCGCATCAGGTCCCGGCGCACCGGTTCCTCGACCTGGCTGCGCTCGAAGTCGACGACACCGACGGTGAGGCGGCCGCCGTCCTCGCGGTGGACGAGCCGGTTCCGCGGGCCGAAGTCGCCGTGGCAGATGGCGGGGGAGGTGTGCGGGGGCTCGACAAGGGTGGCCTCGGCCAGGACCTCGATGTCCTCGGCGGGGAGCCCGGCCTCGCGGGCTCGGTCGAGCGCCCGTTCGCGCTCGCGGCCCCACGGCGGCCGCTCGCCGATCACGCCCCCGATGGCAGGGCGGGCGTGGATGCGTGCGGCGAGCAGGCCGGCCTGCCAGTACACCTCGCGCTCCTCGGCCGGGCCGAGCGCGGCCTTCACGGCCGGGGTGCCCGGAAGCGCCGTGGTGACGACGAGCCGCGAGCGGGTGTCCTCGCCCAGCAGGACCGGGGCCCGGCCCGGGCCGAGGGCCGGCACGAGGCCGCGGTGGGCAGCGGTCTCGCGCCGCTGCATGAGCTCGTTCTTGAGCTGCTTGGCGAACAGACGGCGACCGTCACCGGTACGGACCTCCCACACCGTCGGCAGATCCGCCCGGTCCCGCGAGTGCGTGCCCAGCACCACGTACGGGCCGGCCGTCTCGTGGAGCAGTCGGTCGGCCGCGTCGGGGAGCGCCGGCCGGCTCATGCCGCCCAACCGAGGGTGGAGAGCGGATTGCCGCGGGCGATCTCGGCGAGGGCGTGCGCGGTGTAGGGGACGGTGTCGGCCGGCAGCCGATCGAGCGGCCACCGGCGAAGTTCCGCACACTTGTGCGGCTCCGCGTTGCACACCCGGCCGTCGAAGCGCGCGGCGCTGAAGAACAGCTGGAGGCGGCTGCGCCCGTCGTCGGCGTCGAGGTGGTGCAGCGTGTGGACGAGGGCGAGGTCGGCCTCGGCGATGGTGATGCCGAGTTCTTCCTCGGCCTCGCGGGTCATGGAGCGGGTGACGGGTTCGCCCCGCTCCATGTGTCCGGCGGGAAGGTGCCAGAGGCCGTCGGCGTAGGAGGTGTTGCGGCGCCGGCCGAGCAACACCGTCCTTTCGTCGGTCAGGACGAGGTGGACGCCGAGGACCAACGTGGGCGGGCCCGTTCCGGACGGTCGGAGCGCGGGGCCGGTCGGGTCGGCCGGGACGTCGGTGCGGTGGAGGTGGGGCACAGGGTCCTCCGGACGGGTTGGTCGGCCGCTGCGGCGGTGAGCGGCGGGCGGGAGTGCGGGGTACGGCGGGATCTTGAGACCGGGCGCATCGGTCGGTACCCCGTAGTCGATCAACGGGCGGACTCCTCGCTCTCTCGTGCGGGTGCGGCGTGCAGGTCGGTCTCGCTCCTCGCCGTGGACCCTTCGGAGAGCGGCTCGGCGCGCGGGCGTGCAGGACGAGCGGCTCGGCGCGCTCCGAACCGCAAGTGGGTTGGCAGAAAGCGGAGTTCAGCGAACTGGTGCAGGCGGACGGCTCGATGATGGTGCTGTTCGAATGACCCGTTCAAGTGGATTACCTCCGGGCGAGCCCGGGTCGAACAGGCACTTTTCGAGCACCTCTCCGAGTCGGCCCGGGCGTCCTCCGGTCCGGCGTGCGCCGACCCGGGCGAGCGGCGGAACCCAGTACCCGGGCGGGCGAGCGGGCGTTCGAGTGCGGCCGACCGGCCGGCGGGGGAGTGGCCACGGAGCCCTTCGTGGGTGAGGTCGCCCTGTGGTGGGAGGTCGCCGCGAGTTTCACCCGTTCGGATGTGCGCACGGCTCCGGTCGACCCGTCCCGTGCCCTGCTCGGCGAGTTGCACCGGCTGTCCCGGCGTCGGCCGAACACGGCTCGCTCTCGTGCACTGCTCGGGCTCAAGGAGTCATGGGTTCCCGCTGCCTCGCGGATGCCGTCGCAGAGATGGACGTGGTGCGCGACCTTGACGGCATTGGTTCAGTCCAATAAGTTCACCGCGCAGAAACCAACACAGGCCAACACGCCTGTGGCGTTCATGTCTTGACGCTCGATCACCGCACTTCAGGAAGCAGCTGGGGGTTTCCCGCCGTTCCTTCCTGGCCGCGTTGGGCGCTGCCACCACAGCCGCACCCAGCCCGTCCTCGTCCCTTGCCCGCTCTGTGGCAGCGGGAGTCCTCCTCCCGGTGAAGCCGGCACCGACGGATGTGGCCGGGGCGACAGGGCGCAGGGCCGCGCACCACCTGCTGCGGCAGGTCGCCAGGGGGCTGCGGAGCGACCCAGCACCATCGAACCCGTCTTCGGAGGTCCGACACATGCAAGGCAAATGTGCACAGGCATCACGCCGCGCCTTGAAGAGAGCGCTCTCAATCCTTCCCGTCGTCGCGGTCACGGTGGCTGCGATCGTCGTCCCGACGGTGAACGTCGCGGCGGTGAAGGCCGAGGCGGCGGTGCCCCCCGCACCGTCGGGCTTCACGCTCACCTGGAGCGACGACTTCAACGGCGCGTCCGGGACAGGCATCGACCAGAGCCTGTGGAAGTACGACACCGGGCCGGGCAGCAACTTCGGCACCGGCGAGATCGAGACCATGACCAGCAGCACGTCGAACGTCTACTACGACGGCCAGGGCCATCTCGTGCTCCAGGCCCTGCACTCCGGGTCCGACCCGCGGAGCGGATGGACGTCCGGGCGCGTGGAGACCCAGTCGGCGTCCTTCGGCGCCCCGGCGGGCGGAGTCGTCCGGATCGAGTCCGTCCTCCAGCAGCCCAACGTCAACACCGCCAACGGCGCGGGCTACTGGCCGGCGTTCTGGATGCTCGGCGCGCCGCTGCGCTCCGGGGTGACGTGGCCGAAGTCCGGCGAGATCGACATCATGGAGGACATCAACGGCCGCGGTTCCGTCTTCAGCACCATCCACTGCGGGGTGAACCCGGGCGGCCCGTGCAACGAGTCGACCGGCATCGGCTCGGGCGAGCGCGCCTGTTCGGGCTGTCAGACCGGCTTCCACGACTACGCGGCGGAGATCGACCGTTCGGTGTCGCCGGAGCAGGTCCGGTTCTACCTCGACGGGAACAACTTCTTCACCGTCAACGCCAACCAGGTGGACCCGACGACCTGGGCCGACGCGATCGACCACCCGTTCTTCATCATCTACGACCTGGCGATCGGCGGCGGCTTCCCGGACGCCTTCGGCGGCGGCCCGAACGCGGCCACCGTCTCCGGCGGCAAGCTGGTCATCGACTCGGTCGCCGTCTACAACAAGGGCCCGGGCACCGGCGGCGGCGGTGGTTCGGTGACCGGCCGGACGATCACCGGTCCGGGCGGCAAGTGCGTGGACGTGGCGGGTGACGACACCGGCGGCGACGGCACCGCGGTCCAGCTGTGGGACTGTCAGTCGGGGGCCAAGGACCAGCACTGGACCTGGAACGGCCAGACCCTGCAGACCCTCGGCAAGTGCCTGGACATCGCCGGCGGCAACAGTGCCGCGGGCACGCAGCTGCAGCTCGCCACCTGCAACAGCGGCGGCTACCAGTCGTGGGTGCGGCAGACCGACGGTTCACTGCGGAACCCGACCAGCGGCCGGTGCATCGACTCGCCGTCGGGCGCCACCGCGAACGGCACCCGGCTGCAGATCTGGGACTGCAACGGTTCCGGCGCCCAGAAGTTCGCCATCGGCACCCCGATCTACGGTCCGGGCGGCAAGTGCGTGGACGTGGCGGGCGACGACACCGGCGGCGACGGCACCGCGGTCCAGCTCTGGGACTGCCAGCAGGCGACCTCGCTCGACCAGAAGTGGACCTGGAGCGGCCAGACCCTGCAGACCCTCGGCAAGTGCCTGGACATCGCCGGCGGTGTCAACACGGCCGGAACCAAGCTCCAGCTGGCCACCTGCAACGGCGGCGGCTACCAGAACTGGGTCCCCAACGCCGACGGCTCGATGTCCAACCCGACCACGGGCCGGTGCATCGACTCGCCGTCGGGCGCCACCGCGAACGGCACCCGGCTGCAGATCTGGGACTGCAACGGCTCCGGCGCCCAGAAGTTCTCCCTGGCCTGAGAACGGGCCGGACCTCGGCCGTGCACGGTGAGGGGCCCCACCACGGAGGGTGGGGCCCCTCACCTCGAGAAGCCGTCGCGCCGCCGAGCGGCAAGCAGGCGTGGCCCGTCGATCACGAGCTGCACGGCCTCGGCCGCTGTCAGGCTTCGATGCGCAGCCACGTGTCGCCGGTGCGAAGCCACAGAACACCGTCACGACCCTGACCGCAGCGCATGACCACCCGTCCGGGCACGCGAATCCTGCGTCGCTCGGTCACGCTCCACGTATCACCGTCCGACTCGGCTCGCACCACTTCGGTCGACCGCCGGTTGTGATCGCGCTTGGTCAGGACGGCTCGACGGCCGTGCACGGCGAACCCGTCCGGGGCGCGCATCGGGCTCGGCCACGTGGTCACCTCACCGGTCGACGGGGTGATCCGCGTCAAGAAGGTGTCTCCCCGCCGACTGCCGGAATACCAGACCAGCCAGACCCGGTCTCCTTCAGTGGCAGCGGTGCATCCCTCCAGGGGCGCGTCAGGAAGGCGACCTCCCGGGGCCCAGGTCGCCCGACCTCCGGTACTCCAGCCGGCAAGCCCGGCTGCGGACTCCGGATGCCCTCCGTAGATGCCTTCGTCTCCGTAGGCCGTCCAGATCGATCCCCCGCGATCGGTCACCAGCGCAGGGATGTCGTCGCCGATGCAGAAGGCGGCCTCTTGTTCACCGCTTTCCAGGGAGAACACCACGGCGTTCGGGCTCCATGCGCCCGACTCCTCCCTGCCCGCCCGACCCCTTGCGATGAGGAGCCGGGACTCCGGGAGAAGAGCGATGTGGCTCGGCCGGACCGGAATGTCCTTGATCGGTCGCCGTCGAAGCGACCCGTCAGCCCGGCGAATCACGAGCACCGCATCGAACGGGACCTGCGGGCCCCAGCCCGGCCAGCCCTTCACGTAGCGGCTTCGGCGAAGGAACTGCCGATGGACGAGCAGAACGGCCAGCTCCCCCGTCGGGCCGGCGGTCCACCACAGAGGGCGTCGTCCCGCCCAGCGTTCCGTCACGGACGGTTTCCAGACCCTCTGGAGGCCGACCGCCGACATCACATCCCCCCTGCTCTTCGGGCGCAGCGCCGGAACGTGAGCGCTGACGGGAGGAGTGTAGTGATGCCGGAGCCAGGACCTGCGCCGCGTCGTCCGGCCCGCCCCGGCGGGCTCACGGTCCTGACTTGGCACTGGGGCGTGTCGCGCCGGACGTCAGGCTCCCGGCGCGATCCCGTTGATCACACGGCCGAGGAGGCGATCGAAAACCGCCTGAGGGCCGCGGTCGCCACCCGAGGTGGCCAGGGCCCGGGCGAGACGGGGACGGTTGTGCCGGTGGCCACGGCGGAGCCGAGGTGTTCTCACGGAGCCCGCCCGGCCGCGTCCCCTGACGGGAATGCGAACGGGCGGGCGCCCTGGTCGGCGCCCGCCCGGTGGCGGGGCGGGGGCCGACGGACGGTCAGGCCGCGGCGGCTGCCTTGCGCTCGGCCGTGGTGCTGGCGAACGGGAAGGAGCGGGTACCGGTTTCGATGATGTGGGCCTCGAAGGTCGGCCGGTCGACGATCGCGGGCAGAGCCGCTTGTCGGTGAACGTCTGGTCCCACTCGGTGATGTCATTCGTCACGGGCCCACACGTTCACGGCATCGTCGTGCGGAGAGGTGGTGAACCAAGTGCCGTCGCCGACTGCGTGGGGAAGTCCGGTTACGGGGAAGGGATAGACGATCTGCCCGGTCGCCCGTGATGCGGCAAGGTCCACGAGCCGGTGCCGACCGTCTCCGGACGAGCAGGCGGCCGCCGGGTCGGGGTCAGGCGCCGAAGGCCGCCAGGATGCCGTCCCACAGGGCGACGCGGGCGGTGAGCGCCCGGCGCACCGTTGCGGCGCACTCGTCCCAGCGCTCCGCGTCGTCGCCGCACAGGTCGATCAGCATCTGCATCGCCATCGGCGTGTGCTGCTCGCCGTCCACCTCGATGTGGCGGGCCAGGTAGTCCTTGAAGACCGTCAACCGGCCGTCCGCGTCCTCGATCCGGATCACCTGCTCGAACATCTCCGGGATCAGGTCCTCGCGCCCGAAGGCGAAAGCGGCGGCCTGGCAGTGCACCGGTGCGTTCTCGATGATGTCCCAGGTCACCGCGACGAAGTCGGCCGCCGCGGTCGGCATCTCGGCCTCCTTGGCGGCCTCGGCCACGTCGACGCCGCGGCGGAGACGGCCGAGGAAGGCGTCCACGGCGGTGGTGTCGGCGCCGGCCCGGGCCATCCCGTCCACATAGAGCTCGAAGTGGCTGATGTAGCCCTCGCCCAGTTCGTCGCTCTCCTCGACCAGGACGATCTCGTTGATCAGTCTGCGGCTCGCGGTCGGGCCGGTCGGCACCCACGGCAGCTCCACACAGGTCAGTTGCCGCTGCAGGCACTTGAGGAGCGACATGAAGTCCCAGACCGCGAACACGTGGTGTTCCTGGAAGGACCGGACCCGCTCGACGGAGTCGATCTGCCGGTAGATCGGGTGGCCGACGACCTCCTGGCGCACCGGCTCGATGGCCTCGCGCAGGGCGGTGAGCCCGGGGTGCGAGCGGTCCCAGTGGTAACGGTCAGAACTCATGGGGTCTCCATGGCGTCGATTCGCGCAGATTGCGTGATGAAGGTGCGCTGACTGTGTGTTCGTCACCGCGCGCATCAGGCTACGCGTGCCGCGCCACGGATCCGATACCCCTGCCGCCACTTTTTTGTGCAACTCTGCTGTGACGTACCGTCACATCCTTTCTTCACTACGGGGTGTGAAGGTCGTCGGCGCACTCGTGCGACCGGTGGCCGGGGATTCGAATCGCCGCCGGGCGGGGGAGTCGGCCGGCGGGATGCGAGGGCGTGGCGGGCACGGCTGTTCGATCACCCGGGAGTCGCCCGCCCGGGTGGTGTTCCACTCCGGTGGTACGCCTCGTGGTGCTCCGCCTGGATCGTCCTCGGACGCCGAGCATGCCCGGACAGGGCCGCCGTGGTACCCGGCAGGCCCGACCTCCTCGAGCGGGGCCCGCCGGGTGTCATCCGGCCCCGGGCGTGCACGCTCGGTGTGCACGGCGCGGTCCGTGTCCTCTCCCGCCGTCGGCCCGGAGAGTGCTGTGCACCGTCGAGCCCGCGGTGGCGCCGCGTCAGCGTCGAACCGGTGCCGGGATCCGCTCGGCACCGTCCACCGCGACCTCGCTGCCATGCCCTGGCCTTCCGCCGCCCCCGCACCCGCCGCGCCGGATGAATACACGTCAAGTCCTTTTGTCTACAAAGGCATTGCCTCGACCGGGTGGCCGCAGAAATCTCACCGAAGTGCGTTTTCGAACGTCCGCGGAGAGGAACAAACCCCGGCACGGCGCAGGCAGGTACCGCACGCGCGAGGTGGGCGGACCCGGGGCGGCGTCGGATCGACCGAACGCGCATCCGCGAGGAGGCATCCATGGCCGAGCCCTGCACTCCTACGACTACTCCGCGTGTTCCCGTTGCCCGTGCTCCGCAGCGGCCGGTGGTTCCTCCGGCCCGGTTCGCCCGGGCGCAGACGCCGCCAGGACCGAACCCGTGCAGGCCGTCGGCGTCGGCAGGCACACGCCGGGACCACACGGTGAGCGTGATCCACGGCTGCCGTAACGGCGCTCGGACGGCACCGGCCCACCACCGGATGACCGGTGCCACCCGATGAACGGCACCGAAGCCGAGGCGTACCGGCTCTCGATCGTCGCATGCGCACGACTTTCGGACCGAGCTGCAGCGGCACCGTCCGGAACCTGCCGGGCTGCGGGGACACCACCCGTTCACCTGGGCGAACCTGTGCTCCGGCCGGGCCGGGCCGGGCCTCGGCGGCGTTCGCGCACGCCCCGACCGTGCTGCTCGAACGGATCCCGCCCGAGCGCGGCAAGGTGACCGGATGACCCGGGACGGCGGCGCCGGGGACGGCGCGCCGGATGCCCCTCGGTCCTGGGGCCCACCCGGCTGAGGCCCACCCTGCTCCGGCACTCGCCGTCACACCGGCAACAAGTCCACCACGCCGTCGCGGAACACCCATCGAATCGAATGTGCGCCGATCGAACGGAGCCCGGCAGATGAACCCTTCAAGACCCACGACCACGGGCAGTGGTCTCTCCGGAACCGTCTCCCCCCTGGCGGCCGCCTGGCTCGTCAGCGTCATGGGTGAGCACAGCTACGAGACGCTGCTGGAGTGGGAGTCGACGCCGCCGCACCGGGCGGTGCTGCCGTGCGGGCTCCGGTGGGACGTCGTGCGGATGCCCGAGAGCCTCGGCCTGGCCGTCCTCGCACGCCTCGGCGGGACGGACCCGGATCAGGTCGGCCCGGTCCTGCGGGATCTGCCCGGCCACCGGATGTACTGGTTCATCCCGCTCGGCCACACCGAGGCGTGGCGGCGACCGGGAACGGACGTCCACCTCCTGGGCAGGGGGTGCTTCCTCGTCGTGCCCCACCCGGACATCCAGGGCGACGGCTCGTCCGAGTGGGAGCACTGGCCCGCTCGCACCGGCACGCTGACCAACCCCGGCCGGCTGGCCGCCACGGTGGCTGAGGCGCTCACCATCGGTTCCACTGCTCACGCGCGGTCCGAGGAGGATCGGCCCGTCGGGACACAGCCGGACCGCAACATCGGGTGCACCGAAGACGCATCGACGGTCCGCCCGTACGTTCCGGGTCCCTCGGCGGAGCCCCGGCCCGCACCGATGCCCGGTCGGGACCTGTCCGACACAACGATCCTGCCCCCGGGCACCGCCACTCCGAGGCCTGCCCGGCCGACCCCGGCTCTGTCGACGCCTCTTCACACCCGGACGGCGGCGGCACATCCCGTGCCGCCGATGCCGACCGCGTCCGAGGCGCCCGTCGGGCTGTCCGAGGAGAAGCACCCGGAGGGTCGGCCCGACCTCGGCACCTCGAACTCCCTTGTGGAGCCGCAGCGCTCCCCGGACGGCTGCACCGGGCGACGCCACGAGCGGAAGGTGAGCCGCCAACGGAGCATCATCACCCGGGCCGGCCTGGGCATCGCGGCAGTCGGCGTGGGGATCGCCCTCCTGCCCGCCCCCTCGGGCGGGAGCGGGAAGGAGAGTGACCGGGCGCTGCCGATCCCCAGCGGCAGCCGCTGGGTCCAGCCCCGGACCGACCCCTCGCCCGGCGCCGTCCTCTCGGCCGGGACCGCCTCGGCTTCCGCAACCCCCACCGACACGGCCGCCGCGGCCCCCAGGAAGGCCTCGACCACCAGAATCCTCGCCCCTCAGGCAGTCTTCGCCACCACCGCCCGCACCGCTGCCCCTTCCACGCCGACACCGACGCCGACACCGACCCCGGCCGCTGCAGCCATGCCCCGAACGCTCCGGCCCGGTGACACGGGGACGGATGTGGTGGCGATGCAACAGCTGCTGGTCACCGTCTCCTGCGGGAAACTCGACACGTCCCTCGTCACCGGCACCTTCGACGACTCGACCGAGAACGCGGTCACCCAGTACCAGCGCCGACGCCACATCAAGGGCGAGAGCGGCGTGTACGGTCCGAAGACGAAGGCGGCCCTGCAGACCGAGGCACAGGATCAGGAGTGCTGAGGTCGCCGATCCCTCCGCTCACAGCCCGCGAGACGTGTGAACGCGCTTCGAGAAGTGGGGAGAGGCGGACCCGGGATCAGGGCGGCTGCGGCAGGGAGGAACCGACGCCGAAAGCCGCCCACGGCGCGGAGCAGGTCGGACGAGGACGGATCCCGCGCAGCGCACCGCCCAGCAGGGCATCCGGGCGTCCAAGTCCTCCGCCCTGCCGCCCGCGGATCCGATCACCGTCGAAACGCGGGTGGGTCACCCGATCGGACCGCCCGGCGAGCTCCGCCTGAGCACGTTCTCCCACACGCTGCTGCCGGTGCTCGCCGGCTTCCTCGGCGGCAACGCCATCGGCAACGGAGCCGACGTCGCGCTCGGCTGCACCGACAACGAACCGGGACCCTGACACACCCGGCGGCGTACCGTGCCGGTCACCCGGCGCCGGACCCGGGTGGTGAAGCCGGTGAGGACCACCGGGATCTCGCCGGTCACCTCGGCCGCCGTCATGCCGGGCGCCACCGTCCCCCTGCACGCCCTCCGGTCGCTCTACCGGTTCCGGCGCACTTCGAGCCGATGCGGCAGCTCAGCGACGGGTCAGGGCGATCCTGCCCTTCGACGCCCGGGCGGATGCCGGCCCGGCCCGCGCCCGGGTCATGACGGGGACCGGAACGGCCCTCGCCCTGGTCCCCGGCTGCGCCACGACCGGCCACTACGGCCGCAAGGGGCTGCGCCGGCCGGTGGTCGGGGCCTCGGCCCGAGGCCCTTCGGGCGGTACGGAGGGCTGCGCGCAGCGGAGGTGACGGCGCCGCACCCGCCACCTCGCGTGAGCCCCCCGCGCCGGTCGTCGGCCTGCAACCGGTCGGGTCCGTCCGGCGGGTCGGGTTGCGGCGACGCCGGCGCAGACCGCAGATTTGGGCAGGGGGCGAGTCACCGGAGGGAAGGACCCGTGAGTTCGCAGCCGCCGTCAGGACCGTCCGAGCCGTCCGGCCCGCCCACCGGGCCGCTGTCGGGTCCCGGGGAGGGCGGGCCGCCCCCGTCCGGGCCGGGGCCCAGGCCGCCGTCCGGACCGCGCTCGTACCCGCCCGGGCCGCCCGAGGAGCCGCCGACCATCGCGGGCGGCCCGCCTCCCGGGCCGCCCGCGGAGCCCCCGCGGACGGTGATCGGCGAATCCGGCGACGAGCCGGGGCCGCCCTGGTGGCGAAAACCCCGCTACGTCGCCCTCCTGGCCGGGCTCGTGGTGGCGGCCATCGCCGTCGGCGTCGCGGTCGCCACCCAGGGGTCGGACGGCAACGTGGAGGTGCCGCCGGCGGCCTCGTCCTCGCCGGCCACCCCCGCGGAGTCCCCCACCGAGTCCGAGACCCCGACGTCGACCCCGGCCCCGACCGCGACCTCGAGGCCCACCGGCCACACGACCCCGGCCCCCACGCCCACGCACCACACGACCCCCACGCCCACGCCCACGCCCACCCGCTCGTCCTCGCCGAGGACCTCTCCGCCGACCTCGACGACGTCCCGGGCGACCACCTCGAATCCCGGTGCCACGCCGAGTCAGTGAGAGTGCTGTCCTCGGGAGCCAGGACCACGAACGGCCTGGTGCGGGGCCGTCCGAGCGGTCGGGGAACACGCAGGCGGGCCACCACCGCGGCGAAGGCGGGCGCATCGGCGGCCCGGTCGACGGTGAGCACGAAGGCCGAGGGGCGGCAACGGCCGTCCGCGGCAAGGTGCAACCCGTCGGTGCCGCCGGGTGTGTCCGCGCCGGCCGAGCCGGCTCCGGGTCCTCCTGATCGTTCCGTACGGCGAGGAGAAGGGAGCGGCCGAATGGTGTGGTCCGGGGCTGCGCCCCATCGCTGTGGGTGGGAGCGTGCCGGTCGAACTCGGCCGGTGGCCGATGCCGCGCCGCTGCGCCCCGCCGACCGTGGTGTCCGGCACCGTCCTCCCAGACCTGCGGGTGGATGGCCGCGACCACCGCGGATGTCGAGGGGCCGCACGGCCCGGTCGAGCGGGTCCCGGTCCGCGAAGGCACGGGCCACCTCCCGGTGCGCCGGGTCGACCTCCCACCGGTTCACCCGGTGAGGACCAGCCCCGTCGCCGCCGGTCGCCCGGACGCGGCGGTCACCATCCGGACCGTGCCACCGCCTCGTCCTGTCCCTCGGGGTGCCGGCCGAGGAAGTCGACCAGGCTCTGCGGCGCGCGCTCGCCGAGGCAGAGGTCAAGAATCTCGTGGGCGTCCGCGTAGAAGGCATCGCTGCGCGCGAAGAGCTCCTTCTCGTAGGCGGCGAGCGCCGCTTCGACGTCGTCGGGGTACCGGGCGATGGCCTTGCCGAGTTCGGCACCGTCGAACATCGCCAGGTTGGCGCCGTCGCCGGACGGCGGCATCAGGTGCGCGGCGTCGCCGAGCAGCGTCACGCCGGGCACCCGGTCCCAGCGGTGTCCGTCCGGGAGGGTGTGGATCATGCGTGCCACCGGGGCGGTCGTGCCGTCGGTGATCAGCGCGGTGAGGTGCGGCGCCCATCCGTCGAACTCGGCCGCGACGCGGGCGCTCGCGGCCGCGGTGTCGGTGAAGTCGATGGCGGCGATCCACTCGGCCGGACGGTTCAGCTCGACGTAGGTGTGGACGATGCCTCCCGCCTCACGGTGGGCGACCCGAGTGGCGGCGCAGTTGCCCGAGCACGACGACCGGGAGCAGTTCCTGGCCGGCATCGACCTCATCCTGGGCGGCATCGAGGCCGCCCGCCCGGGTCCGTCCCGTCGGGCCTGACGCGAACCCGAGCCGGTCGGGGCCGGCCGAGAACCGAGTGCCGCGCGCCCGGCCGGTCGCGGTTCCGGACCGTCTGCACGGCGTGGTCGGCGGGCCGTGCTCGACCGGTGGAACACGGTGGATTCCCCGGGTCGGCCCTCAAACGCGCTGTCCGGGGGGCGGGGCCTTGCTGGCCTTCCGGCTGCTGCCGGGCGGCGGTCCGCCCACGAGCAGCTCGTACGACACCTTTGCAGGGACGACGGACCGAGCCCCGTCGACGAGGGCAGGGCCGGGTGCAGCCGGGGTGCTCGGTCGTGATGAACCCTTGGCTCTCGCCCCGACGTGGCCGATCCGCAGGGGCGGTCCGCACCCGGTCAGGTCCGCGGCCGAACGAACGGCCGGCAGCGCGCAGTTGCGTTCGCGATGACGAGACCCTGACCGCTGCCTTGCGGCCGACGTCCGAGCCGGACCTCCGGGGACGGGTACCAGCGGTACCGGTGTTCACACCCCGGCACTCCCGCGGCCGCGCTCGACCGGGATCCACAGCTGGGAGTCGGTTTCCGCGCCGATCTCCACCGGCCGCGTCCGCAGGAGCTCCGGACCGGTCCGGCTCGTGTACGGGTTCGAAGGGAACCACTGGGTGAAGACGTCTCGCCACAGCTCCTGGAGGGCGCTCGGATAGGGCCCGTGGTTGTCGAAGACGGCCCAGGTCCCGGCCGGCACGTCGAGGGAGTCGAGTTCCCCGGCGACCGCCTCGGGACCGGTCACCACGCCGATCCAGTAGTCCGCCTCGGCGCCCTCTTCGCGGCTGTCGGTCAGGTACACCGCCGCTGACAGGATCCCCTCCGGTTCCTGGCCGACCAGTTCCTTCATCCGTACGACCGCACGCTCGTCCAGGCCTTCCAGGTGCGCCGCGGCGGCCGCGTTGACCCCATCGTGGACGAGCGGGACCCGCGCCTTCCTGCCGACGACCCGAAACGACTCCTTCTCCACGATCCGGTACCGCATGCTCGCCCTGCCTTCGACGACGACCCGGAAGGACATGCGCGGCTGTGCCGTGAGCACTGCACCGGTACGCCGGGCCTCGCCCGGCCCGATGTCGTGCACCGATCGGAACGCCCGGGTGAAGGCCTCGCCCGAGCCGTACCCGTACCGCACCGCGATGTCGAGCAGTGTCAGCTCCCCGGCCAGCACCTCGGCCCCGGCGAGGGTCATCCGTCGGCGGCGCACGTAGACCGGGAGCGGCATCCCGGCGAGCGCGGAGAACAGCCGCCGGAAGTGGTACTCCGACACCGCGGCGATCCGGGCCACCTCGGCCATGTCGATCTCCCGGTCGAGACAGGCCTCCAAGTGGTCCAGCGCCTGATTCAGCCGCTCCAGCACGCCTGTCCGTCCATCCTTCTCGTACCTCCACCGCAGGAACGCCTCGCCCTGCCGCCCGGTCGCACGCAGCCGCAGCGCCCGGCATCCAAGCCCGAACCGGAGTCGGCCGTCGGCCGACCGCGAGGCGGGGACAGGAGCGGCTCCCCGGGCGCAGTCCGGTCGCCTTGCTTCAGTAAAGAAGATCCGGCCGCGCCCCGCCCGACAAAACCAGTGCGGGAATTGTCGGGCAGGCAGACCTGGCGTTGCCCGAGGCTTACGCCATGAGTGATGTCAAGGGATTCTGCGAGCCGCGGTTCGACGCAGTCCGGGCGGCCCTTGCCGCTTTGCTCGGCAAGGACGACGTCGGTGCATCGGCAGCCGTCTACCTCGACGGCGAGCAGGTGGTCGACATCTGGGGCGGGTACGCCGATGCGGACCGCTCCGTGAGGTGGGAGCGCGACACCCTCACCGGCGTGAACTCGACGACCAAGAACATGACTGCCCTGTGCGCGCTGATTCTGGCCGACCGGGGCGAGCTCGATCTCTCCGCGCCGGTCGCCGCCTACTGGCCCGAGTTCGCCGTGGCCGGTAAGGAGAACGTGCTGGTGCGGCATGTGCTGTCGCACACCGCGGGCCTGCCGGACCTGTCCGGGCTGACCGCGGTCGAGGAACTCTACGACCGGGAGCGCGTGACCGCAGGACTGGCCGCGCAGGCACCCGCATGGGAGCCGGGAACGGCCGCCGGCTATCACGCGCTCACCTTCGGCTTCCTCGTGGGCGAGGTCGTCCGACGCATCACCGGCTGCAGTCTTGGAGACTTCTTCGCCGAAGAGGTGGCCGGACCGCTCGGCGCGGATTTCCACATCGGACTCTCCGCCGACCACGACCACCGCATCGCAGCGCTCATCCCGCCGCCCTCACTGAGCGACGAGTACGCTGCCGGCGCACCGCCCGGACGGGATGGCACCCGCCAGGAGAACACCGGCGCCGTGATCCGGGTCAAGGACGTCAACTCCATCGCCTGGCGCCGTGCGCAGATCCCTGCAGTGAACGGCTTCGGCAATGCCCGCTCCGTCGCCCTCGTCCAGTCGGTACTGGCGAACCGGGGTTCCGTCGGCGGCGTGCGACTGCTGTCACCCCGGGGTTGCGAGCCCGCGTGGCAGGAAGTGTTCTGCGGTGACGATCGCGTGCTGGGGACGCCGATGTCCTGGACGGTGGGCTTCGGCAAGTTCGGCAACACCTTCGGCTGGGGCGGCTGGGGCGGCTCCCTGGTCGTGAGCGATCCCGGCTCACGCATGACGGTGGCCTACGTCATGAACCGGATGATCGACCGGGTCCGGCAGGAGGACAACCGCGGCATGGAAATCGTGATGGCCGCCTACAGCTGCCTGCACTGACAGCGCTACGAGGGCGTGGGCCGGGCCCACACACGGCCGGTCGCCGTGCACGTGGCGCTCGTCCCCGGCACCGCGCTCGAACGGGCGGGTTCCTACGCCCCGTTCGCGGCCCGGACGGTCGTCGCTGATGCCTCACGCGGCGCACCGCGGCCGGCGGGTCGTCCAGAACGGCAGCGGGCTACTGCCCTGCGAGCGCCCTCTCCGTCTGCGTGACGGCGAGTCGGACTTCGCCGAAGTAGGCCAGATCCCACGCCGCGACGCGGGCGGTGCCAGGCTGGTCGGGTCCTCCGGAGGAGATGCCGGGCCGATCCCACGGCCGGTCCAGGTACGGAGACCAGACGTGCGCACGAAGCCGGGGATCACCGATGGGGGAGAGGAGGCGGTCCCGCTCGGTCGCCGCCTCGGGCGACAGTTCCCGCTCGCCGTCGAACAGGGCCGATGCCAGCCCGAGGACCGCCTTTTCCTCGGGGGCGGGTCGCAGCCGATCGGGGCCCTGCTTCCCGCGGATCGCGGTCAGCAACGCGTCCCGGAGGGTGCCGTCGGTGACGACGCGGAAGGACACGCCGACGGTGAACGTGCCGTCCTCGACGCCGGACACGATGTCGGCCAACCCCAGGCCGTGCTCGGCAAGCGCGGTGGCCAACTCGCTGCCGGTGACCGTGCGGCATGCCTCGGCGACAAGGTTGGAATCGGGCCGAGCGCCGAACGCCCGCGAGAGAGCCGATTCCTCGGTGAAATCGAAGTCGAAGACGGACCGGGCGATGTCCAGGCTCCAGTCGAGGGCGAGACAGATCTGCAGCAGGGCCGGCCGGCCGCCGTCGTCGCCCGGCCTCCACGTCCGCCTCAGTGAATCGGGGTCATCGAGCGTTCCCCACAACCATTGATCGTCGACTGCACTGTTGATGTAGTACAGGGCGTACGTGGCTTCGGGGTCGAAGCTGTCCGCCGGCCTGCCGAGCAGCACGGAGAACGCCGCCGTCAGGTCCTGCTCCCAAAGATCGGTCATCTCGGGATCCTAGTCGAGCAGCGCTCAAGCCCGAACACCCCGCGGATCCCACGAATGGTCCTCTCCGGGAGCAGGATCGACAGGGATCGTCGAGGCCGGGCCGGGTCCGGAGCGGTTCCCGGAACCCGTCCCACACAAGTGGCGACGAAGCCCTGTCTGGTGGTCGAGCGACGCGCACTCTCCGAAGGTCGCCTTGCCGGGCGCTGCAGGATCACGATCTCGTGGCCCCGGCAACGTCCGGGCCCGTGCAGAACCCCCCAGCTCCCCGGGCAGCGCGGGGGAGCGGCCCCGCCTGCGTGCCCTCCCGGAAGCCGCGGGGTCCCGGCTGCACCGTGGTGTGCGCGGGTGCGAACCCGGCGCGTTCCGAGATGTCCGGCCACACCCCCGGCCGGGCGGGGCCGACTTCCACCTCCGAACCCCCGAACTGGGAGCCACACATGGACATCACCGCCGTCCGCGAGATCGGTCTCGCCGTCAACGCGGCCCACCGGTTCATCCACCTCGTTCCGGAATCCGCCCGGCAGGCCGCCGAGCTCGGCGTGACCGACCGCGCAGCGGCCTACTTCGCGTTCCGCTCGGCACCGATGGGCGCGGTCCCGTGGCAGGTCACGCTCGCGACCTTCTACAACGTCAGCCCCCGGACGGTGCGATCGACGACGGGCGTGTGGGGCGCCGCGCAGCCCGAGCTGTGGCAGGCCGCCCGCTACGCGGCCGCCGAGCACGCGCTGGGGCGCGTCGGGGTGGCCTGACGGGCGATCGGACAGCCGAGGCGCGATCGCTGATCGACCCCGTCGTCGCCGCGGCCGACCACGCAGGCAAACCGCTGGCCGCGGCCAACGCATCCGTCCCCTGCCGTCCGACCCGCTGACCGCACTGTGGCAGCAGGTCACCGTGCTGCGCCGATCGGTGCGACCGGTCCACGCCGGGCGATGCCGGTGGTCGCTGCTTCCGTTCGTTCGGTAGCACTCGGCGATGGGCCCCGGCGCCCGGGTGGACCTGCATCGGTGGTGAAACCCCGGGCGCAGGAACGGGTTCGGCCGCACCGCGCGAAGCGGACCGACCGTGGACCCGCGCTCAGCTGTCGGTGTGCCGGGGGAAGGGGGCGAGGTCGGGTTCGACCCAGCCGGTCCTGGCGGGGGTGCTCGCCAGTGTCGAGGGCCGGTAGAAGCGGGTCAGCAGCTTCTTGTCGAGCAGTGCGGGATGCTCGTCGGTGAAGGCGTCGAAGTCCGCGGTGTCCGACCGGTCGGCGTGGTGGCCCACCAGTTCGACCCAGGCCCGGCTGACGGTGGCGTTGTACTTCTGGGGGACCCCCGCGTAGCGGGCGGTGCGCCGGATCCCGTCGCCGACCAGGGCCACCGCTGCGGCGGTGCCACGCGCCGACGTCCGACTCGATCCGGGTGGGGCTGTTCCTCGTGAACGGCTGCCGGCGCAGGGGGGTCGCTGACATACTCGGCCCATGCCTGCCGAGGTGGAGCCCGAGCGGACATCGGAACAGCGGTCGGCGACCGGTGCCCGACGTCCGAGCCGCCGGCGCGAGCTGCGGTGCTGACGTTGCCCGCAGGTGCTGGCGGGCCCGGGCCCGCGGGCACCGGAATCGTCCGGAGGCATCGCCTCGCCGTCGTGCCCGCAGGTCGACCGGACGCGGTGGGCGTGTGATCGGCCGGCCGGCACCCGTGGTGCTGCCCCCGTCGTTGCGCGTGGGGCTCGGGCTGACGGCGGCCTTCGCCGCGTTGCTGGTCGCCGTGCTCGGGATCCGGTATGCCGACGAGGGCGGGCCCGGCACGGTGGACGCGCGGATCCGGGCGGTGGTGGACGGTGCGGGGCCGTCGTGGCGGTACGTCGCGTTGGCCGTGGACGCCTCGGGGGAGCCGGCGGGAGCCGCGACGCTGGTCGTGGCCGCGGTGACGGGCTGCCTGCTGCTTCGGCGTCCTCGCGCAGCGGTGTTCGTCGTTGCCGGCGTCGGCATCGCGGTGGGGACGACGACGCTGCTCAAGCACCTGGTGGGACGTACCATCCACGGCGGGCACCTGTCCTACCCGAGCGGGCACACCGCCTTCGCCACCGCGCTCGCCCTCGCGGTGGCGATGCTCGCGACCCGCCACCGAGGCCGGGACGGGCTCGGCTCCGGCACGACGGCCGGCACCTTGCTCGTGCTCGCCGCGGGGCTGGTCGCCGGTGCCGCCATGGGCTGGGCGCAGGTCGCCCTGGGCGCGCACTACCCGACCGACGTCCTCGGCGGCTGGTGCACCGCGCTGGCGGTGGTACCGGCGACCGCGTGGCTGGTCGACCGGATGGCCGACGTCGGCCGGCGGGAGCACCGCCGACGTCATGCCGGGTGATGCCACGTGATGCGACATCACCCGACATGACGTCACACCAAGCGGCGGAACACCTGCTTCACCGGCCGCCCGCCGAGCCAGGGGGTGGGATCAGCGGCGTCCAGCGCCTTCCGGTACACGGCACACGCCCGGGCCACCACGTCGACGGTGTGGTCGATGTCGGCGTCGCCGAGCGCGCTGCTCACCACAAACGACGGGGCCAGCACTCCGCCCGCGAGGAGCTGGCGCAGGAACAGGGTGCGGTACTGCTGCGACGGCCGCCCGTCCTCGTCGAGGGTGGCGAAGACCAGGTTGCTGTCCCGGCCCCGGAGGACGAGGTGGTCGCCGACGCCCGTGCAGGCGGCGGCCTCGCGGACACCGGCGGCCAGCCGTTTGCCGAGGGCGTGCAGCCGAGCGGTGATGCCCTCCTCGACGTAGGTGGTCTGCACGGCCATCGCGGCGGCCAGCGAGTGCGTTTCCGCACCGTGCGTGGTGGACAGCAGGAACACCCGGTCGCCGGAGTGGCGCAGCCCGCCGCGCTCCATCAGGTCCCGGCGCCCCGCCAGCGCGGAGACGGCGAACCCGTTGCCCAGCGCCTTGCCGAACGTCGAGAGGTCGGGGACGACGCCGTACAGGCTCTGGGCGCCCGCCTCGGACCAGCGGAAGCCGGTGATCATCTCGTCGAAGACCAGGACGCAGCCGTGCCGGTCGGCCAGCTCACGCAGGCCGGCGAGGTACCCGGGCGGCGGCTCGGTGTGGCCGGCGGGTTCGAGGACCAGGCAGGCGACCTCGTCCCGGTACCGGGTGAGCAGTTCCTCCGTGGCGGCCAGGTCCGCGTAGGGGAACGCCACGGTGAGCTCGGTGGTCGCGGCGGGGATTCCGGCGGACATCGGCGTGGTGCCGATGAACCAGTCGTCGACGGAGAAGAACGGGTGGTCGCCGCAGACGGCCACCCGCGTCCGCCCGGTGACGGCACGGGCCAGTCGTACCGCGGCCGTGGTGACGTCGGAGCCGTTCTTCGCGAACTTCACCATCTCGGCGGTCGGCACCGTGGCCAGGAAGCGTTCCGCGGCCTCGACCTCCACGACGGACGGCCGGACGAAGTTGCTGCCGCGGTCGAGTTCCCGCCGCACCGCCTCGACCACCCGGGGGTGGGCGTGGCCGAGGCTGACCGACCGCAGGCCGGAGCCGTACTCGACGTAGCGGTTGCCGTCGACGTCCCACACGTGGGCGCCGCGGCCGTGGCTGATGACCGGGGCCAGGTGCTCGGGGTACTGGTCGTCGCCCTTGGCGTAGGTGTGGGCGCCCCCGGGGACGAGCGCGTGCAGCCTCTCGTTCGCCCTCCGCGACCGGGGCAGGCTGAACTCGTCGGCGTCCTGCGGGACTCGGACGTCTCGGGCGTCCCGGGTGTCTCGGGTGTCCTGGGTGGTCACGCCGGCCGCCCCTCGTGCCGCAGGACCTCGGCCAGGCTCGGCGCCTTCCGGTCCCGCTCGGACACCGACACCGCCGGCAGCGGCCAGGGGATGGCGAGTTCCGGGTCGTCGAAGGCGATCGTCACGTCCTCGGCCGGATCGTGCGGGCGGTCGATCCGGTACGAGACGTCGGCGGTGTCGGTCAGCGCCTGGAACCCGTGGGCGCACCCCGCCGGGATGTACACGCTCACCTGCGTCTCGCCGCTCAGCTCGAAGAAGGCCCGGCCGAGGCGGGTCGGCGAGTTTGGCCGCAGGTCCACGACGACATCGAAGACCTTCCCGTACGAGCAGCGCACCAGCTTGGCCTCGCCGGCGCCGGAGCGCAGGTGCAGGCCGCGCAGCACACCGCGGACCGAGCGGGACACGCTGTGCTGGACGAAGGCGTTCGGGTCGAGGCCGACCGAGCGGACGACCTCGGCGTCGAACGTGCGGCAGAAGAAGCCGCGCTCGTCCGCGTACGGCGTCGGTTCGAACAGGTATGCGCCGGCGATCGCCGGGACTTCGGTCGCCTTCACGGAGCCTCCTGCGGGGCGTGGTCGTGGGTGCGGTCGTGTGCGCGGGCACGGTTGCGGTCATGGGCGTCGGAGCGGGCGGGGGTGTGGCCTGCCGTCGGGAAGAGGGCCGCCGTCAAGGCCCTGAACTGCCGGTCGAGCTCCCGGCGGGCGGCCAGGTTCCGCTCGGCGATGGTCCGCCGCAGCTCCGGCGACTGCTTCTCCAGCGCCCGGAACCGCTCGAGCAGGCGGTCGGCGTCGACCTCCCGGGCCGGGTGGCAGTACTCGCCCAGCCCCATCCGGGCCATCAGCGCCTCGCTCTTCGCCGCGTAGCTGAGGGCGAGCGTCGGCGTGCCGACCTTCAGCGCGCAGATCAGGTTGTGGTAGCGGGTCGCCACCACGGTGTCGGCGGCGGCCGTCTCCCTCATCAGGTCGGCCAGTGAGGCCGGCGAGGCGGCGGTGACCAGCGGCGAGTCCACCGCGCCGAGGATCGCGGCGACCACCGGCCGGTCGACGTCGTCGCCCATGAGCAGCCGGACCCGTCTGCCGTCCTCGACCAGTGCGCGGACGAAGCGGGTCGTCCCGTCGAGGTAGCGCCGGTGGATCTCCTCCGCCCGGGCGCGGTCGTCGTTCCCGCCGTGGAAGGCCATGACGCCGACGCAGACCGGGCCCGGTGGACCATCGGGCACGCCCGACGGCGGCGTCGGCAGGGAGAAGGCGAGGTCCGGGTAGACCTCGTCCCGCCCGGTGTCCACGCCCATCGCCCGCATCGCCTCGCGGGACGGCGCGTCCCGGTACGACCGGTAGGCGGCGAGCCGCGCCGACCAGCGCACCAGGGTCCGGGTGGGCCGGCTGCCGATCGCGTCGGCGCCGACGCAGACCAGCGCCACCCGGGTGCCGAACAGCCGGCCGGCCGCGCAGAGCAGGAACAGCGCGTACGGGAAGCCCCACGGCCGCAGTGGCAGCGTGGCCTCCAGGACGCCCATGCCCGGCACGACCACCACGTCGTGCCGGCGCACCCAGGCGGCGGTGCGGGCGGCGTCGACGAGCTTGCCCAGGCCCTTCGCCGCGATCGATCCCACCCGTGACGCGGTCCGGTACTCGCCCCGGTACCAGTGCAGCCGGGTGGCGGGGATCCCGTACCGGCCCGTGACGGCCTCGGGGCCGCCGCACATCGCGTCGACGACCGCCTCCGGGTGTGCGGCGCGCAGATAGCCGAGCAAGGCCTCCAAGGATCCGTCGTTGCCGAGGTTGCCGGAGCCGAGCAGGCCGAACACCCCGACCCGCACCGGCTTTCGGTCCGCCGACGTCACGGCTGCCTCCCCTCGCGGCCGGCCACCAGGGCGTCGACGGAGACGGTGAGCAGGGCCGGGTCGACCGGGGCGCGGTCCTCGACCCGCTCGCCGGCGCCCGGCCGGGTCCGGCTGCTCAGCCACGCGGCCAGGTGGCGGTAGCACGCCCGCCGGTCGGCCGAGGACAGCGGCGCCCGTCGGACGGCCGAGACGAAGCCCCAGACGTACTCGGCGAGCAGCCGGGGCGTCGGGTGCAGCGGGCCCGCCCGGCGCGGGTCCAGGTTGACGCACCGGGAGCGTTTGGAGGGGTTCGCCCGCTCGGCGCGGGTGGGGTGGTCGCGGCGGAAGTACAGCAGCTCCGGCACCTGGTGGAAGGGCCCGTGCAGGGCGATCTCGGCGACGAACGTGCGGTCGGCGTGGTGGTAGCTGTCCATCGGTCTCACCCGGCGCAGCACGTCGGCCCGCAGCACCCCGTAGAAGTCGTCGCCGCCGGGCTCGAACAGCATGCTGCGGAAGCGCTCCGGTGCGTGCGGCGAGGCGGTGGCGAGCCCGTACTCGTAGGGGACCGTCACCTGGCCGGCGCCGTCGATGACGGCCTGGTCGGTGTGCGCGAGGATCACCTCGGGCCGCTCGTCCAGCGCCTCCACGCAGCGCAGCAGCAGGTCCCGGCCGTACAGGTCGTCGTGCGAGGCCCACTTGAACAGCTCGCCGCGGGACCGGGCGAACACGAGGTTGTGGTTCGGTGTGGCGCCGATGTTCCGGTGCAGCCGCAGGTACCGGATGCGCGAGTCCCTCGCGGCGTACGTGCGGCAGATCTCCTCGGTCCCGTCGGTCGAGGCGTTGTCGGAGACGATCAGCTCGAAGTCCTCGTAGGTCTGGCCGAGCAGGGCGTCGAGCGATTCGGCCAGGTACTCCTCGCCGTTGTACACGGGCAGGCCGATGCTCAGCCTGGGTCGGGCGGTCATGAGGTCCTCACTTCGGGGATCGGGTTCCGGCCGTGCTCGCGGAGGGCGGACCGCAGCTGCAGCCACCACACGGCCGAGCTGCCGACGGTGGCGGCGGCGACGCCCCAGGCCGAGCCGGCCGCGCCGGCCACGGCCGCCCCGCCGAGCCCGCCGCCGACGTAGCAGGCGGAGGCGAACAGCTGGCAGCGCAGGCTGCGCCGGGCCGCGCCGAGCGCGCGCAGCCCGGCCGCCGCGCCGGTGCCGAGGCCGGCGCCCGCGACACCGAGGGTGAGCGGCACGATGAGCTGCGAGGCGGACTGCCAGACGTCACCGAGCACCAGCTCGCCGAGCCGGTCCGGCACCGGCAGCAGCGCCCCGCCCCAGAACAGCGCGGCGGCGGCCTGCCCGCCGCCCAGCAGGAGGCAGAACGCGCCCAGCCGCTGCGGGGCCTGCCGCAGCACCCGTGCCGCCTCCGGGACGGTGACCAGCGACAGCCCCATCAGGACGGCGAGGAACGGGCCGAGCAGCAGCTCGGCGCCCCGCACCGCACCGACCGCGCCGACCCCGGCGATCGCGCCGAGCCCGTACGCCCGCAGCTGGCTCGCGCCGCTGAGGCTGACGTTCTCCACCAGGTAGCGGTAGCCGAGATCGCGCTGCTCGCGGAGCCACCCGCGGGCCCCGGCCGTCCTCGGCCGGATGCCGGACTGGAGGCAGCCGTACGCGGCGGCCACCGCGCCGGACGCGCCCCACGCGAGCACGAACGCGGCCACGCTGCCCACGCGGGCCGCCACGACCATGGCCGGGACGAGCGCGACGCCCCAGACGAGGTCGTTGACGAACGCCTTCCGCCCGGCGCCGGCGGCGAAGAACGAGAACCGCCAGGCATCCTGCAGCAGCAGCCCGGGCAGCACGACGCCGAGGCAGGCGAACGCGGGCCCCACCCGGTCACCGAGACCGAGCCCGACCAGCAGGCACACCGCGCCGAGAACCGCGCCGACGCCGAGCGCGGTGCCCGTGGACCGGGCCACCGCCCCGCGCCAGGACGCCTCCGGCACACCGCTGAAGCGCACCACGAGCGGATCGGTGGCCAGCCCGCGGGAGACGTTGAGCACCACGCCGTACGTCACCCAGGCGAGGCCGAACACGCCGAACGCGGTCACCCCCAGGGAGCGGGCCACGTAGATGCCCACCACGAAGTTGGACATGCTGGAGGCCGCCTGGTCGGCCAGCCCCCAGGACAGCCGGCCGACGAGGGCCCGCTTGGCGGACCCGGCCGGTGCCGTCGCCTTCGCCGCCTCGGTGGCCATCGGCGTCATGCCTTGCTTCCTCGGTCGCCTCCGGGCGCTCCTGCCCCGGTGCCGACGCTCTCCCCCGGCCCGGCGGCCGGGAGGTGCCCCCACGCTCCCGCGCTCGCTGCGCTCGCTTCCTCGCTCGTCGCTCTCGGCACCGGCGCGCCCTTCGGCTCGCCGACCAGCCCGGCGCCGCACAGGGCGTCGGCCGCGGCGGCGACGGCGTCGAACGGCAGCCCGGACCGCTCGGCGACGTCCAGCAGACCGTGCTCGCCGTCGGAGAGGCTGAGCACCCAGAGCATGGCCAGCTGTGCCTGCTCGGCGTCGCTGCGGCCGCCGAGCGAGTCGTACAACCCGCGCCGGCCCAGCTGCGGTTCGCCGTACGGGCTGAGGTTGAGGTACCGCCGGTTGCGGTCGAGGACGGCGAACGCCTCGCGGCAGACCGCGAGGGTGTCCGCCATCGCCTCCGGCGAGACGAAGTCCGGGTTGTCCGCCGAGGTGTGGTACTCGGGGTACCCGGCGTACGGGGTCCGGCTGAGCGAGCCGACGCCGAGGTCGAACCCGGGCGAGCAGTACTGCCGCTCGTCGTAGCCGTACGGCGTGAACCCGGTGACGTGGTGAGGCCGTCCGGACGTGCGCAGGACGTGCCGCAGCACCCGGTCGATCTCCGCGTCGCCGCGCCTGCTCTGCTTGTACGTCAGCCGGCCCCGGTCGCCGGCGCAGGCCAGCACCAGCCCGTGCTTGACCCGTTCCACCCGCTCCGCGTTGCGGGCCAGCCAGGTGATCGCCCCGATGGTGCCGGGCGCGAAGACGAACCGGTAGGTGTAGTACGGCGTCCGCTCCGCCAGCTCCCGCGCCAGGAACGTCGCCACCGCGACGCCCGCCAGGTTGTCGTTGGCCAGCGACGGGTGGCAGACGTGGCAGGAGACGATCACCTCGTCGGTGACCTGCCCGGGGACGACGTGCTCGGCGTAGGTGAGGTGGCCGTCCGCGAGCGTGGAGTCGATGCGCACCTCGTACTCGCCGTCCGGCAGCGCGTCCAAGGTCTCCTGGGCCAGGCAGAAGCCCCATTGCGGCGTGTAGTAGCTGGTGCGGTACGGCACCCAGGACGGGTGGTCGGGCAGGGTGTGCAGGTGTCCGCGCAGCTCGGACAACGGCATGGTCGCCGCCACCGGGACGCTGTAGCCCAGCACGTGCAGGCTGGACGCGGCGAAGTCGACGACCCGGTGGCCGGCGGTGTCCGCGATGTACGCGTCCCGGATGTTCCACTCCTGCGGCACCGTCCAGTCGAGCACCCGCGTCCCGGTCGGCACCTCGTGCACCTGCAGCGGGACGTACTCGCCGACGACGTCCAGGGTGGCGCGCACGCCGTCGCCGGTGATGCTCCGGCAGATCGGGTACAGCCGCTCCACCAGCGCGTGCATCCGGTCGCCCACCGTGGTCATCGGCGCCACCGCAGGGTGTCGTCGACGGCGCCGGCGTCGGACGCCGCCCGCAGCACGGCCAGTCGGGTGAAGCGTCGTTCGAAGCCGTCCCGGGTCAGCCCGAACTGCCGGTAGGCGTCGGTGAGTTCGAGCGCGCCCCGCTTCACCGTCCACTCGCAGTCGAAGCCGGGCAGTGCGGCGCGGAACCGGGAGAAGTCCACCCGGTAGGACCGCGGGTCGGCGCCGTTCTCCCCGGTGATCACCACCTTCGCACCGGACACCGCCTCGGCGACCTGTCCGGCGATCTCGCCGACGGTGACGTTGTTGGTCTCGCTGCCGATGTTGAACGCCCTGTCGTGCACCGCCTCCCGCGGCGCGTCCAGCGCGGCCGCGAAGGCCCGCGCGATGTCGGCGGCGTGCACCAGCGGCCGCCAGGGGGTGCCGTCGGAGAGCACCAGCACCTCGCCGGACAGGAGCGCGTGGCCCACCAGGTTGTTCAGCACGATGTCGGCACGCAGCCGGGGCGAGTAGCCGAAGGCGGTGGCGTTGCGCAGGTACACCGGGCTGAAGTCGCCGTCGGCCAGCGCGTGCAGGTCGTCCTCCACCCGCACCTTGGACTCCGCGTACGGCGTCACCGGGCGCAGCGGGGCGTCCTCGGTCACCAGGCCGTCGCCGCCGGCGGCACCGTAGACCGAACAGGTCGACGCGTACAGGAAGCGCCGCACTCCGGCGTCGCGGGCCAGCCGGGCCAGCCGGACGGAGGCGTGGTGGTTGATGTCGTAGGTGAGGTCCGGCGCCAGCGAGCCCAGCGGGTCGTTGGACAGCGCGGCCAGGTGGATCACGGCGTCCACCCCGGCCACGTGGTCGGCCGTGACGTCGCGCAGGTCCACCCGGTGCCCCGGCGGGTCCGCGGGCGCCGGGCCGAGGACGCAGTCCGCGAACAGGCCGGCGTCCAGCCCCACGACCTCGTGTCCGGCAGCCGCGAGCACCGGGGCCATCACGGTGCCGAGGTAGCCCTGGTGACCGGTCAGCAGTACGCGCAAGGTTCATCCCTCCAGATCGAGAACGAGTTTGGTGACGGCGAACGCCTCGGCGTAGCGCGCGTGGCATTCGATGCCGCGGATCCGGGCCAGCCCGAGGAAGGCCTCCCGGTCGTACCAGGGCCGGTGCCGTTGCGAGGCGTACTGCTCCTGCAACAGCCGCACCTTCGCCTCGGCGATCGCCGGGGACAGCGGCTGGTACGCCGTCGGACGGCCGAGGTCGCCGTCCCACTTGACGATCTCGTAGCCGAGCACGAGGTGGTCGCGGAACGCGGTGGTCACCAGCTGTGCCAGTGTGCGGTGGTCCTGGTGCGCGTCCTCGGTGCGCGGCGCGAGGACCAGGTCCGGCTCGGTCCGCCTGCGCAGCTCCTCGACCGAGGCCTTGGCCTCGTCCCAGTGCGCGGGCAGCCGGCCGTCCGGCAGCTTGAGCACCGTCAGGCGCAGGTCGGCGTCCGGGCAGAAGGCGTCGAGCGCGTCCCGCTCCTCCAGCTCCCGCTCCCCGCCGCCGCCGGAGAGCACCAGCGCGTCGACCCTGAGGCCCGGGCGCGCGAGGCACATGGTCAGCAGCGTGCCGCCGGCGCCGATGGCGATGTCGTCGCAGTGCGCCCCCACCGCGACGATCCTCCTCGGGCGCCCGGCGCCGAGCCGGATCACCCGGTCCTCGCCACGAGGTCGTCGTCGCTGCCGGTCGCGCCCGCGCCGTCCCGTTCCCAGACGGCCCACGGGCGGTCGCCCCGGGCGTAGGCGTCGTCGAGCGCGGCCCGTTCCTTCACGGTGTCGGTCGGCTTCCAGAAGCCGCGGTGCCGGTGGGCCACCAGCCGGCCGTGCTTGGCCAGTCCGGCGCATCCGTCGGCGACCAGGTCGCCGTCCTCGGGGATGTGGTCGAAGACCTCCTGGCGGAGCACGAAGTAGCCGCCGTTCTCCCACAGCGGCATGTCGCTCACCGCGGTGATGCCCCCCACCAGGCCGTCCTCGCCCAGGTCCACGCAGTGGAACGAGGACTGCGGCGGCACCACCATCATCGACGCACCGGCGTCGCGCCGGGCGAACGCGTCGATCATCGCCGGCAGCGGGGCGTCGGTGAGCACGTCGGCGTAGTTGGCGAGGAACATCTCGTCGCCGTCCAGGTGGTGGCGCACCCGGCGCAGCCGCTCCCCGATCGGCGACTCGATGCCGGTCTGCGCGAACGTGATCGTCCAGGAGGCGATGTCGGTGGACAGCAACTCGGTCCGCCCGCCCCGCAGCACGAAGTCGTTGGAGGTCGTCTCCTCGTAGTTGAGGAAGAAGTCCTTGATGTGGTGGGCCCCGTAGCCGAGGCACAGGATGAACTCGGTGTGCCCGAAGTACGCGTAGTAGCGCATCACGTGCCAGATCAGCGGCCGCGGCCCGACCATCGCCATCGGCTTGGGCACGTCGTCGGAGGCTCCGCTGCGCATCCGCAGTCCGTAACCGCCGCAGAACAGGACGACCTTCACGGCTTGACCTCGACAATGCTGAGTTCCGGAACGGGGAAGACCAGCCGGCCGCCCCAGGCGTGCACGAAGGACAGCTGCTCGACCAGCTCGTCCCGCAGGTTCCACGGGAGGACGAGGACGTAGTCCGGCCGGTCGGTGGCGATCTGCTCGGGCGGCAGGATCGGGATGCGGGTGCCCGGGGTGAACCTGCCGTGCTTGTAGGGGTTGCGGTCGACCGTGTACGGGAGCAGGTCGGGCCGGATGCCGCAGTGGTTGAGCAGGGTGTTGCCCTTGCCCGGGGCGCCGTAGCCGACGACCGTCTCGCCGCGCTCGGCCGCCTCGACGAGGAAGCGCAGGAGGTCCCGGCGCACCTTCGCCACCCGGGCGGAGAACTCGGTGTACCCGGACAGCTCCCGCAGCCCGGCGGCCTTCTCCCGGTCCAGCACGTCGGCCACCCGCCGGGTCGGCTCGCCGGCCACCCCGGCCGGCCGGGCCCACAGCCGGACGGAGCCGCCGTGCGTGGGCAGCAGTTCGACGTCCACGAGCGCGAGTCCGCCGCTCTCCAGCGCCCGGGCCGCGGACGCGACCGTGTAGTACTGGAAGTGCTCGTGGTAGATCGTGTCGTACTGGTTCTCCTCGATCAGGGTCAGCAGGTGCTGCACCTCGACGGAGACCCAGCCGTCGTCGGAGACCAGGGCGCGCAGCCCCCGGGTGAATCCGACCACGTCGGGGATGTGCGCGTACACGTTGTTGGCGACGACCAGGTCCGCCGGGCCGTGCTCGGCGCGGACGGCCGCGCCGGTGGCCGGGTCCAGGAACTCCGTGAGCGTGGGAACGCCCGCTTCCCGCGCCGCGGCGCCGACGTTCACCGACGGTTCGATGCCGAGGCAGCGGATGCCGCGGTCCACCACGTGCCGGAGCAGGTACCCGTCGTTGCTCGCGACCTCGACCACGAAGGAGTCGGGGCCGAGGCCCAGCCGCGGGACGGCCCCGGCGACGAAGGTGCGCGCGTGCTCCACCCAAGAGGTCGAGTACGAGGAGAAGTACGCGTACTGGGTGAAGGTCTCCTCCGGTGTGATCAGCGGAGGGATTTGCGCGAGCCAGCAGTCGGTGCAGACCCGCAGGTGCAGCGGGTACGTCGGTTCCGGCCGGTCCAGTTCGTCCGCGGCGAGGAAGCTCTCGCACGGCGGGGTCGCCCCCAGGTCGACGACGCTCGCCAGCGCCGTCGAGCCGCAGAGTCGGCATCGTGTCATCTACTGCCCCCATTCCCGCCCGCGCGGGGTGCCCCGCCGCGAGCCAGCGTTTCCGTTCCCCACCGGCGGCGCGCCGTCCGCGCCGCCGGACCGCCCCGCGACGGCGGTGCGGTACTCCTCCACCAGGCGCTCCAGCCCGACGGCCGGACTGAAGGCCTGGTCGTAACGGTGCCGGGCCGTGCGGCCCATCTGCCGGTTGCCGGCCGGATCGGCCGTGATCCGGCGAAGGCAGGACGCGAGCGAGGCCGCGTCGCCCGGCCGGTGCAGCAGCCCGGTCACCCCGTCCTGCACGAGCTCGACGAAGGCGCCGTGACCGGCGGCGACGGCCGGGACCCCGGCCGCCATCGCCTCCACGACCACCAGGCCGAACGCCTCCAGCCACGTCGAGGGGGCCACCACGGCGACCGACCGGGCGACGGCCTGCCGGCACCGGTCCCGGTCGTACAGGCCGACGTACCGCACGTCGTCCCGGCCCGCCGCCCAGGCGGTCACCTCCCGCTCCAGCGGCCCCGCGCCGGCGACCACGAGCGGTACGCCCACCCCGCCGTCCGCGGCGATCCCGTCCCACGCGGCCATCAGCAGCCGCACGCCCTTGGCCTCCGCCAGTCGGCCGAGGTAGAGCAGGTGCTCGCCGTCGCCCCTTCGGCAGGAGCCCGGGTCGGGCACGAAGTTGTGCTTCACCGCCAGCCGTTCGGCCGGCAGGCCGGCCCGCGACAGGACGTCGCGCTGCGCCGCGGAGATGCAGAGGAACCGCTCCACGCCGGACCACCAGCGCCGCCGGTTGACCGCCAGGCTGACCGCGAGCGGCACCGTCGCCAGCCGGGAGTTCCGGTAGCAGCCGTGCCGGACGGCAGGCAGCGGCGTGGCCCCGACGCACTCGGTGCACGGCCGGCCGTCCCGCTGCAGCGTGCCCGGCGGGCAGATCTGGGTGTAGTTGTGCAGCGTGGCGACGGCGGGAACGCCGGTGTCGGCGCAGGCGGCCAGCACCGCGGGCGACAGGAGCGGGAAGACGTTGTGGACGTGCACCACGTCCGGCCGGTCGGCGCGGAGCCTGGCGGCGAGCTCCGCGCGGACCGCCGGGTTCCACGGCACCAGCAGCGGCACCGCCACCTTGCCCGGCAGGGACCGGGTGGCGATGTCGTCGCTGCGTCGTTCGAACACTTCGACCCGGTGGCCGGCCTCGCGCAGCAGCTCCACCTCCTGGTCGACGACCTTGTTCTCCCCGCTCGGCTGCGCCGAGGCGTAGCGGTTGTGCACCACGAGGACGTGCATGTCAGGTGAGCTCCGTTCGCTGGGCCGAGGGCGCGGTGCGCTGCCGGGGGACGGCAGGCGTCGAAAGGGCGGCGGGCACGGCCGGCGCCGCCAGCAGCGAGACGGCCACGGTCAGGTGCAGCAGGTAGGGCGAGGCGTCGCCCAGCCCGGCCTCGGTGTACGAGGCGATCGCGCAGTAGCTGATCAGGAAGATCGCGGCGGCCCGCTCCGGCGACGGCGGCCGCAGCAGCGCCGCGCCACCCAGCACGACGAAGACCGCCGCCACCACGGCGACCCCGGCCAGGCCCTGTTCGTTGTAGACGGCCAGCCAACTGTTGTCGATCGGCAGCCCGCCGAAGGACTTGTCGCCCAGCCCCATCCCGAACACCTGCTCCGTGGTCGTCCGGGGTGCCGCCAGCAGGGCGTCCCAGACCTTGGCCCGGCCGGTCAGGTTGGAGAAGTTCTCCTGGCTCTGGCCGCGCAGGAACCAGGCCTGGAGCAGCGAGCTCAGGCCCACCCCGACCACGGTGGCCAGCAGCACCGCCCAGCCGATGAACCGGCGGGCGGCGGCGCTGGTCATGACGAGCGAGCCGATCGCCAGCGCCAGGCCGATGATCAGGCCGAGGGTGGCCGTCCGGGTGTGGGTCAGCGCGAGCAGGACGAGCGAGGGCACGATGATCGTCGCCGCGCTCGCCCCGCTGGTCCGGCGGTCCAGCAGGAGCAGCACGGTGAGCCCGATGATCACCGCGGCGTACTGTCCGATCTGCGGCGGGGTGAGCGGCCACAGCGCGCCGACCAGCCGTCCGCCGTAGAGGTCGGGCATGGCCGCGCCCGGTGAGGCGACCAGTCCGGCGGCCACCGACAGGAGCACCGCGAAGTACATCCGGATGTGGAACCGGACGAACGTCGGGCTGCCGTCCCACCAGCGGCTGAGCAGCCACAGCGTGCTGACGAAGAGCGCCAGCCGGAAGCAGCGGAACAGCGCGCCGAACCCGGACTCCAGGTTCGCGCTGGAGATCACGCTCAGCACCAGCAGCAGGGTGAGCAGGAACAGGAAGGCGCCGGCCCGGATGCGCAACCGGAGGTTGAGGACGAGCGCCAGCGCGAACGCGGTGGCCAGCGCGCCCATGGTGGCCGTCTGGATGAGGGAGCGGGGGAGCGGGACGATGGTCCGCGCCCCGGCGGAGCCGAGCGTGTTGAGGATCAGCAGCCCCCAGATCAGCTCGACGGTCTTCGGCGGGCCGGCGGGGCGCGGTGCGGCGCCGGGCCGTGTGCCCACGCTGCCCGGTCCGTGCGGCGTCCCGTCGCGCGTACGGTCCCGTCCCATCTCAACCACCGGTCCGCGGCCGGAGGGTGCTGCCCGCGTCCTGCCGGTACGGCGCGCCCTGCCACTGCCCGAAGTCGAGCGTCCGGCTGGGGTCGTGGGCGACGAAGCTCCACGGTCCGACATAGGTGTTGTCGTGCCAGCGGTTCTGCTGCTTGCCGGTGATGGCCTCGGCCACCGGTTCGCCCTTGTACGGCGACCAGTCCGGGAAGGTGCCGTAGTTCGCCAGCACCGCCATCCGGCCGCACTTCGTCGTGCAGCCGACGACGGACGGGTTCAGCGTGAAGCGGTTGTCGTGGACGTCCACCCGCTGGGTCTTCCACCGGCAGTCGGCGTAGAGCGGTGCGCTGGCGATCGCCGGCTGGGAACAGCGGCCGGTGTCCTTCACCAGCAGCGTGCAGTCACCGGACGAGGTGTTGGCCGGGCTGTTGCAGAACCGGTCGGCGTTCTCCCACAGGGTGATCCCGGACCAGTTGTCCTCCAGCACGTTCCGGTCGATCTCGATCTTGTCGGTGCGGGCCGGGATCCGTGGTTCGCCGCCGGACTCGGACAGGTAGACGGTCGGATAGGGGAAGGTGTCACCGCGGTCGGCGGACCTGCGGCCCTCGACCCAGTTGTTGTGCCGGATCGTGTTGTTCCGGACGACCGCGTTGTAGCTGGCCTCGTACACCAGCGCGGCACCGTCGTTGGCCTCCAGCACGTTGTCCTCGATGCGGAAGTCGTTGTTGTTGGTGTCCGCCCACAAGCCGGCTCCGCGGTTGTCGTGCACCCAGTTGCCGCGGACGTCGGCGCCGTCGACGGCCCAGAACTTGATGCCTCCGGTGCAGCCGCAGCCCGGCTGCCGCCGCTCCCAGTCGTCGGTGTTGTTGCCCACGACCTCGTTGCCCTCGACCAGCAGGCCCTTGATGGAGCCGCCGCTCTTGTACGCGTTCATTCCGTACTGGCCGTTGTCGCGCAGGCAGTTGGCGCGGACCTGCTGGTGGGCACCGGCCATCAGCCCGGCGCCGGAGTTGTGCTGGATCGTCGCGTGCTCGATCACCCACCCGTCGGCCATGTCGTGGTTGACCACGCCCTCGTCGTGCGGGGCGACGAAACCCTGCACGGTCAGGTAGCGGACGGTCACGCCGGGCGCGGTGCCGCTGAACGCGTAGTTGTTGGTCCTCCGGCCGTCGAGCACCGCGCCCGGCGCGCCGAGATAGGTGTCCCCCTCCTTGGTCATGACCTGGGCGTAGCGGTCCGGTTCGAGCGTGTGCGTGCCCGGGAGCAGCCAGAACGTGGTGTGCGGGGGGTTGCTCCTGGTCTTCGCGGCCAGATCACCGACCACCGCCGGGTCGACCGTCACCGCGCCCGCCGGTGCGCTCGTCGGCCCGGCCGCGGGCTCGGTGCACACCCGGGCCACGGCCACGGCCGCGGGCCCGGACGGCGTGGCGGTCGCCTTCGCCGGGGCGTCCGGCGTGCTCGTGCAGCCGGTCGCCACCAGCAGGGCCAGCGTCAGCACCGGCGCCGCCGCCGACGACGCCCCCCGGCGCCACCTCGTGATCCCCACCCGCCCCCCTAGCCGCGGAACCCGAGCACGGTGGTGAACCCTCGCGTGCCGTCGGCGAAGCCGGAGCCGACCAGCGTGGTGGCGGGTTCCTTGCGGCCGAAGCCGGCGGAGTACCAGCCCAGCGGCGGGTCGGTCTCGCCGCGGTGAGCCGACCAGGACAGCTCCCCGGGCAGGTCGAGCACCGCGGAGCGGTCCTCGCCGTCCCGGGTCCAGGTCAGCACCGCCCGGTGCCCCGTCAGGTCCGCGGTGATCGCCGGGCCGAGGTGGAACACCAGGCGCACGGCCCGGCGCCCTCCGCGCACCTCGTCGACGATCCGCAGCTGCCGGGTCGCGGCGGTCAGCTCCACCCGGCGGCGGTGCACCACGGGCCGGTAGCCGTCGTGCTCGGCACTCCAGCGGGCCACGCCCCCGTCGGAGGTGTCCGCGACCAGGACGCGGCTGCGGGCGTGCCGGGTCCACAGGAACGGGCCGCCGGAGACGGACTGGTCACCGCCGTCCACCTGCAGGGTGTTGTGGCCCAGGGTCGACCGGAAGTACCGCCGCCACTCGGGCTGCCCGTGGTAGCAGAACGTCCCCGGGTCGGCGAGCACGTCGACCCCGTCCTGCCGGACCTCGACGGACAGCGCGTCCGCGTGGGCGTGTGCGGCGATGGACAGGAATCCGTGCGGACCACCGTCGCAGCGGCACCAGATCTCCCCGGGACCGCGCAGGACGGTCATGCCCGCGTCGGCGAAGTGGGCCGGCCGGTCGGCCGGGCGGGCCACGCTGCATTCGCCGGTGCCGGTGCCGGCGCCGGCGTTCCGCGCGTACGGCCGGACGAGCGCGGCCAGCAGCGTGCTGCGCACATCGGTGCCGGTCACCGCCGGCCACCAGGCGAGCCGGCCGAACACGGCGTCCCCGGTGGCCAGCAGCGAGCCCCAGCGGTCGGTGCCCGCGCCGTCCAGGACCAGACCGTGCCCGTCGTCCGCGTCGCCCTGGCGCGGGGGCCGCAACCGGTTGTCCACGACGGCCGCGAGCGCGTCGGTCATCCGCAGCAGGACGAGCCGGACGGACGCGGGGACCGGCACGGCCGCGGCGTCCGCCTCGGCCACCGCGGCCAGGCCGAGCTCCAGGACGAGCCCGTGGTACTCGGTGGCCAGCTCGCGGTTGAGGCCGGAGGGGAAGGTGTTGGCGCGCAGGTGCCGCTCCAGCGACCGCAGCGCGGCGGACCGCCAACGCGTCGAGGAGGGGAACCACCCGAACGCGCAGGCCGCGGCGAACTGCCCGGCGGTCTCGGCGACGACGTGGTTGTTCGCCGACGACCCCCGGCTGGGGAAGGCGGCCAACCAGCGCTGGTGGTGCCAGATCTGATGCAGTGCCACCGGATTGTCCTCGAACAGCCCGGCCGCGCCCGGCCAGCCGTCGAGCAGCCGGCGCACCCACACCCAGGACAGCAACCGGATGCCCAGCTCGATGCCGCTGATCCAGTGCACGCCGCGCAGCGGCGGGTTGGCCGCCCACCACGACCGCAGGTGATCGGCCACGCGTTCGGCGTACCGCTCGTTCCCCGTGACCGCGTAGGCGGCGGCGAGCACGGTCAGGTACTGGTGCCGGGACGGTTCCCAGATCTGCTTGATGTCCCCGACCGCGTCCTCGCTCCGGTACGGCACGTCGAAGGCGTAGCCGGACGGCGCCCGCCGCCCGGTCCTCGGGTCGCGCCACCAGTCGGGGGCGGCCATGTCGTCCCGGACCTCCCCGAAGTACTCCGCGTGCCCGTCCATCAACCGGTCCGCCTCGGCGACGAGGCGCTTCGCGGCGTCCGGCGGTACCGCGGCGAGGGCCCCGGCGGGCAGCACGGCGGTGAACCGGGCGCCCGTCACGGGCGGACAGTCCGGCGGTGCCGACCGCCACCGCCGCCTGCGCACCGCGTCGCCCACCCGGCCGCCGACCTCCTGCGGTCCCATCCGGGACAGCCGCCGCAGGTACCAGCCCGCGCCCATGGTCATCGCGGCCTCGCCAGGGTCACCGGAGCGCCGCCGACCAGGCCGGCCTGCACGGCGAGGGTGGCCGCCGTGGTGGCGACCAGCGACTCCAGCGGCACCGGCATCGGCCCGCCGGTCCGCACGGCCTTGACGAACGCGGCCAGCTCGGCGGCCTGGCCCTTGTCCCGGGCCTTCGGCAGCCGCGAGCTGACCCACCGCCTGCGGCCGGCCGTGCTCTCGAAATGCACCGAGGCGCGGACGAAGTCGTCGAGTTTCAGCACCTTGCCGTCCGCGACGAGGTCCAGCGTCTCCTTGGGGAAGCCGGACGCGCCGCAGGTCACGTAGCTGAGGGTGGCGGTGGAGCCGTCCGGGTAGCGCAGCACGACCTGGAGGTCCTCGTTGCCGGCCGGGGCGACCGCGTACACCGAGACCGGGTCCGCGTCCAGCAGCCAGCTCGCCGTGTCGACGAAGTGCCCGCCCTCGCCGACGAACCGCGAGCCCTCGGAGTCCTGCCGGAGGTACCAGCTGCCGTGCTGCAGCCGGCCCGCGTTGACCAGGTAGCGCAGGCTCGCCGGACCGGTCCGGGCGCCGAACCGGCTCCTGGCCTCGCGCAGCAGCGGTGCGAACCGGCGGTTGAAGCCCACCTGCAACCGGTCGTTGCCGGACTCCTCCACCGCCGCGAGCACGCCGGCCAGCTCGTCCTCGGTGAGGGCCAGCGGCTTCTCCACGAACACCGTCTTGCCGGCGAGCAGCGCCCTGCGGGTCAGTTCGGCGTGCGAGCTGTGCCGGGTGACCACGAACACCGCGTCGACGGAAGGGTCCCCGAGCACGGCGTCGAGATCGGTGGTCGCGTGGGCGAAGCCGAACTTCCGCTGCGCGTTGGCCGCGGACAGCGCCGTCGTGGTGACGACCGTGGACAGCACGACGCCGTCGCGCTGTTCCAGGTGCGGCAGCAGCATCGACGTCGCGTAGTTCCCCGCGCCGACGAACGCCAGCCGCACCGGCGTTCCGGAGGCCCGGACCGGGGCGGGTGCCGGGCCGCCGCGCCGCACCGCGGGCACCGCCACCGCCGGGGCCTGCGCCGTCCCGTCGCCCGGGGCGTCGGGGTAGCGGAACAGCACCGCCACGGCCTTCAACTCGCCGTCCTCCAGGCGCCGGTAGGTCTCGACGGCGTCGTCGAAGTCGGCGACGTGGGAGATCAGCGGTTCCACGTCGACGCGGCCGCGGGCCACGAGGTCGAGGAAGCACGCCAGGTTGCGGCGCTCCGTCCAGCGCACGTAGCCGATCGGGTAGTCCCGCCCCTCCAGCTCGTACTCCGGGTCGTAGCGCCCGGGGCCGTACGAACGGGAGAACCGGACGTCGAGCTCCTTCTCGTAGTACGCGTTCCACGGCAGGTCGAGGCGGCACTTGCCGATGTCGACGACCCGGCCCCGGTCCCGGCTCAACCGGGCGGCCAGCTCGACGGGCTGGTTGCTGCCGCCGCCGGCGGCCAGGTACACCTGGTCCACACCGTGACCGCCGGTGAGCTCGGCGACGGCGGCCTCCACGGCCGCGGACCCGGGATCGCCGGCGGCCGCGGCACCCAGGCGCTCGGCGAGCTCGCAGCGCACCGGGTCGGGGTCGGCCCCGACGACGCGGACCCCCGCGGCGGCGAGGAGTTGCACCACCAGCTGGCCGATCAGCCCGAGGCCGACGACCAGCGCCACCTCGCCGAGCTGCGGTTCGCCCTGCCGCACGCCCTGCAGGGCGATCGAGCCGACGGTGCCGAAGGCCGCGTGCCGCGGCGCCAGGCCGTCCGGAACCGGCGTGTAGAGGTTCCTCGGCACCCAGTTCAGCTCGGCGTGCAGCGCGTGCTCGTTGCCGGCACAGGCCACCAGGTCGCCGACCTTCACGTCGTCGATCCCGGCACCGACCTGTTCGACCACCCCGCACAGGGAGTAGCCCAGCGGCGTGTAGGAGTCCAGCTTGCCCATCACCTTGCGGTAGGTGGCGGGCAGCCCGTTGGTGGCCACGCTCTGCATGACCTTGGCCACCTGGTCCGGACGGGAACGGGCCTTGCCCAGCATCGACATGCCGGCCTCGGACACCTTCATGAGCTCGGTTCCGGTGGATATCAGCGAGAAGACGCTGCGCACCAGCACACCGCCGGGCTTGCACCCCGGCACCGGCACGTCGAGCACCGCCAGCTCGCCGCTCTTGTAGTTCTGCACGACCTGCTTCACCGGAAGTCCCCTCGTTTCTCTGCCGTCAAGTGAGCGCTACGCCGTCAACCGGGCGCCGTGGCCGGAGCCGGAGGTCGCGCCGCGGTACCAGTACTCCAGGGTCAGCACGTGCCACAGGTGCTTGGAGTAGTCCTGCCGCCCGGCGGCGTCCTCGGCGACCATGCGCGCGAGCGCGTCGCGGCGCAGGAGCCCGGAGCCGACGAGCACGCCGTCGTTCACCACCTCGCGCACCAGCGGCGCCAGGTCCCGGCTCATCCACGCCCGCAGGGGGGCGCTGAACAGGCCCTTGGGCCGGTACACGATCTCCCGGGGCAGGACCGAGGCGGCCGCCTCCTTGAGGACGGCCTTCCCCTGCCGTCCGACGATCTTGCGGTCGCCCGGCACGGCGAACGCCGCCCTGACGACCTCGACGTCCACGTACGGCACCCGCACCTCGGTGGACGCGGCCATGCTGGAGCGGTCCGTGTACGCGAGGTTCAGGCCCGGCAGGAACATCCGGGCGTCACCCAGGCACATCCGGTTGACGAAGTCGTCGAGCTCGTTGTCCTGGTAGGTGTCCGCGTGCTCGGTCAGCACGTCCTCGACGGTCCCGGCCAGGTCCGGGTCGACCAGGGCGAGCAGTTCGTCCCGGTCGTACATGGTGTAGCTGCGCCGGAACGCGGTCTCCTCCGGCAGCTCGGCGAAGGAGAGGAACCTCTTCGCGAACCGCACCGACCGGAACCCCCGGTGCGCCGTGGCGACCGGCAGCCGGTCCACGACCGCGGACAGGCCGCGCCGCAGGGGCCGCGGGACGCGCTGGTAGCGCAGCGCGAGCCGGTTGGCGAGGTGCTTGCGGTAGCCGGCGAACAGTTCGTCGGCGCCCATCCCCGAGAGCATCACCTTGACCCCGGCCTCCCGGGCGGCCGAGCAGATCAGGAAGGTGTTGATCGCGGCGGGGTCGCCGATCGGCTCGTCCAGGTGGTACGTCATCCGCGGCAGCAGGTCGAGCACGTCCGGAGCGATCTCGATCTCGTGCAGGTCGACGCCGAACCGCTCGGCCACCTGCCGGGCGTAGCGGAGGTCGTCCGGCATCGCCTCGAACCTGGCGTCCTCGGCGCGGAACCCGATCGTGTAGGCGGAGATCCCGGGCCGCTCGCGGGCCGCGAGCGCGGTCAGGTAGCTGGAGTCCAGGCCGCCGGAGAGGAAGGTCGCCACGGGCACGTCCGAGAGCAGGTGACGCCTCGTCGACTCCTCGACGATCGCGGCGAGGTCCGGCAGCTCGCCGCCGAGAGCCCGCTCCCGGCCCTCGGCCGCGACGTCCCGCAGGTGCCAGAACCGGCCGCGGTCCACCCGGCCGTCGGGCCTGCACCGGAGCCAGCTCCCCGGCGGCAGCTTCTCCGCCCCGCGGAACGCGCACCGTGAGTCCGGCACCCAGTAGTACAGCAGTGAGGCCACCAGCGCCGCGGGGTCCACCTCCAGCGACCCGCCGGTGACGGCGGCCAGTGCCTTGAGCTCGGAGGCGAACACCAGGCCCTGGCCGCGCCGGACCAGGAACAGCGGCTTGATCCCGAGCTGGTCGCGGGCGAGCACCAGCTCGCCGGTCCGCTCGTCGAAGACCCCGAACGCGAACATGCCGCGCAGCCGGGGCAGGCAGTCTGTGCCCCAGCGCCGCCAGGCCTCCAGCAGCACCTCGGTGTCGGACGTGCCGCGGAAGCGCACCCCGGTGGCCGCCAGTTCGGCACGCAGCTCGGGCGCGTTGTACAGCTCGCCGTTGTAGGTCAGGACGAGGCCGTCCGAGGCCATCGGCTGGGCGCCCGTCCCGGACAGGTCGACGATGGCCAGTCGCCGGTGCCCCAGGTGCACTTCGCCGTCACCGACGGGGTGGCCGTACCCACCCGCCCCGTCGGGACCGCGGTGCGCGAGGGCCTCGGTGAGCAGGTCGGTCACGACCTTCCCGTCCGGCCATCGGTACGTACCCGCGATGCCACACATGTCCTACCGCACCTCCTGGTCGCTGTCCGGGACCCTTGCGGTCCGCATCGTCGTCGGTCCCGTCCGCCGCCGGCCCGTGCCGGTGTGCCGGGTCGGCCCCTCGTACCGGCCGCGCGTCGCGGTGAACGGCCCGTCCCACAGCGTGCCGTCGGTCCGGTCGCGCGGATCCGGGTCGATCAGCACCACACCGATCACCGGGATGTCCTGGTCCGCGAGCCGCCGCGCCACGGTGTGCAGCCACGCGGTGCTGCCGTGCCCGGCACGCACCACGAGCACCGTCCGGGTGCCGAGGTACCGGAGGTCGGTCCACGTCGTGCCGGGCGACACCGAGCCGACGCCGAGCCGGCGCTCCCGGCCCGCCCCGGCCGTCGCACCCCCGCCGCCGACCGTGGTCGGCTCTCCCGGCCGCGGTCCGCGCCGGGCGAACCGCGGGCCGGGCAGCTCGTCGACGAGGGCCACCGGCCCCTCTTCCCCCAGCGCCCCGGCGAGATCCCGGGCGATCGCGCCGGTGCTGCGCGCGCAGCCCAGTTCCAGCAGCGACACCGCCTCGGCGGAACCGCGCACGGTGCGGGCCAGGGTCGTGGTGAGCCTCGCCCGTGCCGCCCGGGCCCGTCGGCCCTGCCACCGTCCGTCCGGCCGGCGGGGCACCCGGCGCAGCTCCGCGATGACCGAGGCGCCGAGGTTCGCCGCGATGTCCCGGCGCAGCACGGGGCGGTCCGCCACCACCGTGCCGACCGCGGCCACCGCGAGCCCGAGGACGAGCCCGAGGACGAGCCCGATCGCGGCGTCGGTGGCGGCGGTCTTGGCCAGGGACTGCCGCACCGGGCGCGGGGCGTCCACGATCTGCGTGCCGGCGACGAGCCCGGGCGTGCCGACCCGCGCCTCCGCCGCGCGCTGGCCGAAGTCGGTGATCCGCGCGGTGAGTTCGGCCCGGCTGGCGAAGAGCGACTCCAGGCCTGCCGACGCCTTCGGCCCGCTCTGCTGCGAACCGTCGCCGATCGTCCGGTTGACCCGGGCGAGTTCCTCCTGCAGGCGGTCACGCTGGTCGAGCAGGGCCTTGGCCTGGGCGTCCGAGGCTTCCCGGATCCGTCGCACGTGGTCCGCGACGAACGCGTCGGCGAGCGCCTTGGCCCGGGCCACCGCCTCCCCCTCACCGCGACCCGTCACGGTGATCTGCAGCACGTTGTTGGTCAGGCCGATGCCCCCGTAGTCCTTCATGAAGTCCTCCGGCCTCTCCGAGGACCCGAGGGACTGCAGGGCCCTGCCCGCGATCCCCGTGGTCTGCAGCAGGGCGACGTCGGTGCGGATCAGCGTTCCGGGATCGTTCGGCTGGTCCGCCTGGTGCGTGACCAGCACCTTGACCAGCGCGGTCGGCGGAGGTGGCCGCAGGACGGCCAGCGCAGCGCCGGCCAGCAGCCCGAGCAGCGCCAGCGCGCACCAGAAGCGGCGCCGCCTGCGCACTGCGACCACCAGTGCCTGCAGGTCCACCAGCGGCGCGGCGGCCGACCACTCCGATGTCGTACTCGTCGTCACCCCGCTGCTCTCCTCGTGTCGCCGGTTGCTGCGAGCACCGGCGTCGCGCCGTCCGGATCACGGCCGGTGGACCGTTCCGGACGGGCCCGGACCACGCTGGCGACGACGGTGCCGACGATCTCGTGCCCGGCTTCCGCACACGCCTCCGCGATGCCCGCGAGCTCCGCCGCCGTCCAGCTGCCCGCGCTGAGCACGACCAGCGCGCCGGACTCGTCGTCGCGGTCCGGCACCAGCGGTCGGGACACCGAGACCGCCACCACCCGCAGCTCGGGGCATCCCCTGCTCGAAGAGCTCGGGGAAGGACCGCCCTCAGCCTCGGCGGCGAGCCGCCCGGCAGCCCGGCCGGCCGTCCCGTCCCCGTCCGGGACGATGACCAACAGCGGCCGGGGCGCCGGCAGTCGGTCCCGGAGGCGGTCGCAGACCCGCCGGAAGCGGAGCTGCCGACCGGCCTCGTCGCCGGGAGCGTGCCGGGTCGGCAGGTCCCACCGGACGTCGGTGCCCAGCAGCCGGCGGACCAGGGCCCGCGGGCCACGGCCTTCCGGCCGGTGCGCGGACCGTTCACCGGGTACGTCGACGGTGCCGAGGAGCACCGAGCCCAGCGCGGCGGCGATCTCCGGTCCGGTGCGCAGCCGGCGGCTCATCCGTGCGGTGGCGAGATGGCCGACGACCCCGAGCGCGAGGAACAGCGCCGCCCCGCCGGCGACGAGCTGCGTCCTCGTCGGCGGTGCCTCCCCCGTCGGTCGGGCCGCCGGCCCCAGGACGACCAGATTGACCGTCCTGGTGGCCGCCGGGTCGACCTGGTCCAGCTTCTTGACGGCGTCCTGCAGCGCGGTGCGCAGCTTCACGAGCTCCGTGCGGGTCTGCACGCTCTCCACGCTCTGCCCCGAACCGGCCGCGTCGGCCAGGTCGGTGATGCGGCGGCCGGCCTGCTCCACCAACTGCCGCAGCGCCTCGGGCTGCGCCGCTTCGGCGTCGCTGCCGTCGCCCGAGTAGCGCGCGGCGAACGTGACGAACTCCTGGGCCGCCTGGTCGGAGAGCTGTTGTGCGCGCGCCGGGGTGTCGGCCGTACCCGAGATCTTGATGATGTTCCCGTCCGCGGCCGTGGCGCTCACCCGGTCCCGAAGCCCGTTGCCGCCGGCCCCGGACCAGGGGAGCGCGGCGGCCACGCGGTCGAGCACCACCGAACTGGTCGCGATCTGCGTCTGGGTCGTCAACTCGCGCTCCTGCCACGCCCCCGGCAGCAGGACCGAGGCCGACGTCGTGTAGCGCGGCGGAAACAGCAGGGAACCGCCGTAGCCGACGAGCCCACCCGCCACGGCGAGGACGGCGAGCAGCCGCCAGCGCCGACGGAAGATCCGACCGATCACGGCCAGGCGTATCGCTTCGTCGCTCAACGGCGCGGCCTCTTCCCGGCCGGGCCCGGGCCGCCCGCCGACACCGGCGGGAGGTCACCGCAGGCAGCGGCGTAAGCGGCGAGCAGCGAACGCTGGGAGTTCCGCCAGGCGAGCGGCCCGTTGATCCGCTCCTGGCCGACCTTGCCCATCAAGGCCCGCTTCTCCGGATCGTCCAGCAGCAGCGCGACGAGTTCGGCGAACCGGGCCTCGTCGTTGGCGGGCGCGTACACGGCGGCGTCACCGGCGGAGACCCGCGCCTCGCGGAGGTCGAAGGAGACGATCGGCCGGCCCATCACCATGTACTCCAGGACCTTGTTCATGGTCGACACGTCATTGAGCGGATTGCGCGGGTCGGGGGAGAGGCACACGTCCGCCGTGGACAGGTACCGCACCAGGTCGGCGTCCGGAACGCGCCCGGTGAACTCCACCTGCTCCGAGAGCCCGAGCCGCCGGGACAGCTCCACCATCGCGTCGAAGGTGTCCCCACCGCCGACGAACACCGCGTGCCAATCGGTCCGGCCGAACCCGTCGCGGAGCTTCGCGAGGGCCCGCAGGGCGTAGTCGACGCCGTCCTGCGGCCCCATCACGCCGAGGTAGCACAGCAGATGGGGCTTGCCGCGCTTCAACCCGGGCTCGGGCGGTACCGGCCGGAACCGCCCGGTGTCGGGCGCGCTGCGCACCACGAAGACGTCGTCCGGGAGCCGGCCGCCACGGCGCAGGGCGACGTCCCGGTAGCTCTCGTTCGTGGCGAGCACGACGTCCGCGGCCCGGTAGGTCAGCCGTTCCAGCGCGCACACGCCGCGGTAGAGCAGATCCTCACCGCGGTCGAACCGGGAGAGGTACAGCTCTGGCACCAGGTCGTGCTGGTCGAACACGAACCGGGCGCCGCGCCGCTTCAACCACAGGGCCGGCAGGAACAGCAGGTCGGGCGGGTTGCAGGCGTGGACCACGTCGACCGGGCCGACCCTGCGGGCCAGCCGGGCCGTGTGCCACAACGCCGATCCGTACTCCCGCAGGTAGCCGGCCGGCCCCCCGGTGGCCGCGCGCAACGGGTACCGGTGGATCCGCACCCCGTCGATCACCGCCTCCGGTTCCGTGTCCCGCTTGCTGCCCCGCGGGCAGATGACGTCCACCGTCCAGCCCGCGTCCCGGAGCGTCGTGCACTCCTGCCACACCCGCCGGTCGAACGGCACCGACAGGTTCTCCACGAGGATCAGCGTGCGACGGCCCCGCCCGTCGCCGCCCGTCGCGTCACCAGGCAAGGCCCGCGTACCCCGGCTCGGTCCGGCGCGCCTCGGCGTCGGGAAGGCGGACGAGGTCGACGATCATCGGGCTGCCGCCGTGGGGCAACGCCGACAGCACGGCCGGGTCGCTGGTCCCGACCACGCACACCTCGGCATGGTCGAGCACCTCGTCGACGGACTCCGCGAGCAGCTGCGCGAGGTGCGGCAGCCGGGTCTCGATGTACTCGCGGTTCGCGCCGAGCAGCCGGGAGACGCTCACGTTGGGGTCGTGGATCCGCAGGTCGTAGCCCCTGCCGAAGAGCCTCTCCGCCAGCTCGACGAGCGGGCTCTCGCGGAGGTCGTCGGTGCCGGGCTTGAAGGACAGGCCGAACAGGCCCACCCGACGCCTGCCGGTGCGCTCGACCAACTCCACCGCGCGCTGCAGGTGTTCGGAGTTGGAGGGCAGCACATGGGAGAGGATGGGCACCGAGACGTTGGCCCGCCGCGCCGCGTGGACCAGGCCGCGCAGGTCCTTGGGCAGGCAGGAGCCGCCGAAGGCGAAGCCGGGCCGCAGGTAGGCGGGGCTGATGTTCAGCTTGCGGTCGGCCAGGAACACGTCGATCACCTGGTGCGAGTCCACCCCGAGCGCCCGGCACACCGCGCCCAGCTCGTTGGCGAAGCCGATCTTGAGCCCGTGGAAGGCGTTGTCCGCGTACTTGATCGCCTCGGCCGTCGGGACCGGCACCCGGAACACCTCGCCGGGCAGTCCGTCGTACAGCGCAGCGACGACGTCGCCGCTCGCCGGGTCGAGCTCGCCGATGACGGTCTTGGGCGGGTCGAAGAAGTCCCGCACGCTCGTGCCCTCGCGCAGGAACTCCGGGTTGACCGCGACCCCGAAGTCCACCCCGGCGGTGCCGCCGACGTACTTCTCCAGGATCGGCACCAGCAGGTTCAGGCAGGTGCCGGGGAGCATGGTGCTGCGGAACACGACGGTCTGCCGCCCGCCCCGCTCGGCCACCGCGGCACCGATCTGCTCGGTGACCCGCTCCAGGTAGGTGGTGCACAGGCTGCCGTCGGGCTCCGACGGCGTGCCGACGCAGACCAGCGACACCTCACTGCCCATGATCGCCTCGCGGACGTCGCCGGTGGCGCGCAGCGCTCCGGCCCGCACGACCTCGGCGATCAGCTCACCGATCCGCTCCTCGACCACCGGGGCCCTGCCCTCGTTGACCAGGTCGACCTTCACCTGGTTCACGTCCACCCCGATGACCTCGTGACCCATCCTGGCCAGGCACGCGGCCGACACGCAGCCCACGTAGCCGAGCCCCAGGACGCTGACCCTCATGACCCGTTCCTCCCCTCGGGCAGGCCTTTCGGGCCGGCCGGCCGCGCGTCGATCGAACGACGCCCCCCACGCATCAGTAGGCCCCCTGCCCCTGAAGCACCGCACGCAGCGTCTTCCACAAGATCACCGTGTCCAGGGCGAGCGACCAGTCCTCCACGTACCGCAGGTCCAGCCGGACGGCCTCCTCCCACGGCAGGTCGCTGCGTCCGCTGATCTGCCACAGGCCCGTGAGCCCGGGCTTGACGAGCAGTCGCCGCCGGATGTCCGGGCCGTACGCGGCGGACTCCTCCGGCAGCGGAGGCCGCGGACCGACGAGCGACATCGAGCCGGTGAGCACGTTGAGGAGCTGCGGGAGCTCGTCGATCGAGTACCGGCGAAGCACTCCTCCCACCCGGGTCACCCGTGGATCCCGGCGGAGCTTGAACAGCAGGCCGGCGCCCTCGTTGCGGTCGGCCAGCTCGGCACGTGCCCTGTCGGCCCCGGCGACCATGGTGCGGAACTTGACCAGGGTGAACAGGCGGCCGTCCTTGCCGACCCTGTGCTGCCGGTAGAAGGCCCCGCCCCGACTGTCCATCAGCACGAGCAGCCCGACGACCACCATCAGCGGCGCGAACAGGACCAGCAGGACCGCGGCACCCAGTCGGTCGACGACCTCCTTGACCGCCCGGCGGCCCCCGGTGAAGGTCGGCATGCTGACGCGCAGCATCGGGATCCCGAGCACCGCGTCGACGTGCAGCCGCGGGCCGGCCACCTCCATGAGCACGGGGGCCACGACCATCTCGGCATCGCCGCCTTCGAGGTTCCAGGCCAGGCGCTGCAGCCGGTCCGGTGTCCAGTACGGGTCCGGTGTGACCGCGACGACACGGTAGCCGTCGCGGCGGACGTGGTTGGCGACGTCCGTCAGACGGCCGACGACCGGCACCCCGTCCAGCCGGTCACCGTCGTACCCGAGACCGTGCGGCGTGCACACCGCCTCGACCCGCCAGCCGATGTGCGGGAACCTGCGGGTCCGGGCGATCAGGTCGCGCACGGTGGCCGGGCTCCCGGCGGCGAGCACCGGGCGCAGGCACCGGCCCTCGTTCCGCTGTTTGTGCAGCCACAGGCGCAGCAGATACCGCTCGGTCATGGTGACGAGCGTGATCGCCGGGATCGCGACGAAGATCCAGAGCTTGATGTTGTGCGAGGTGAGGGCGATCCCGCCGAGCGCCAGTACGACGGCCGCCGTGAACAGCGAGCGTCCGAGCCGACGGAATTCCTCGGCGCCCTGACCGAGCACGGCCGCAGCCCACGACCGGGTCGTGGCAAGCGCTCCCAGCACCAACAGCTCGGTGCCGAAGGCGAGAATTCCCCATTTCTCGTGCCAGTTGGCCGCGTCCCGAATCCCGAAGAAGCGGCCTATCGCCGCCACCACGAAGGCGGTGGCCACGATATCGCTGATGACGACAGCGCGGCGGTACCGCTGCTCCCAGTCACTTTCGGGCCGGCTGATCCTCCCGTTCGTCCGACGTCCCCGCGCCGGTGGAAACGGACTGACCAATTCTCCTTCCCCCTGCTTTACGGCCCCTTCCAGGTCGGCAGTGGGTTCGACGTGTTCGCTCCACACGGTTCCTCCCCCCGGGAGGCTCGCGCCTCCCGCACTGTTCCTCCCCTCGGGAGGCCCCCGCCTCCCGTGCCGTGCTGCTCTTACCTCTCGACAGGCCCCACCCCCCTCGCGCATGGCAAACCGGCGACCGCAGTACTACGTGAACATCCCACCCGGACGCCGGCAGGACCGTATGTCCCGCCGGAGTCCCGAGGTGCACGGGAAACCGCCGACGCCGGACCCATGGATCATTAGTGCGCATCGCGTCCAACTGTGCGAAGCGACAATCAATCTAGAGCATCGAGGACGTCCGGCGGGGGCGATGTGTGAAACGCGTGCTCGATATTTGAACTTGATCTACGGAACAGTTACTGCGTGCGTTTCCTGGGAAATAGGACGTGCATTGTGACGTGTGATGCGAGAGTCGATTCCACGCGGGCCGTCCCGTCCACAGCACCCGACAAGATCAAGGAGCAACCACCCCATGCCGAACGACACCACCCGTCCGGCCGCCCCGACGCCGGAGGAGGCCTACGCGGACGCCCCCGAGCCACATGTGGAGACGGCGGCGATGCTGAACCTCGCCCGCGCCGACCACGGCACCCCGCAGATGCACGACCGGGAGTGGGTGCTGCGCCACGCCGCACTGCTCGACCGCACGATGCTGCCCGCCGCGACCCCGCCGGTCGGCACCGGCACGGCCGGCGGGTCGGGCGGCCTGCCGAACCCGGCTGCTCTCGGCGCAGCCCTGCAACTGCGGCAGCTCGACCGGCACGGCAGCACCGGCCGCGGCCCGCTCGGCCCGGACGCGCCCGAGTGGAACGGCGAAGACGGCGCGATCGGATACCTGCGCCAGGAGTACCTGGCGTGGCGTGGAGGACAGTTGTCGGACCTGACCGAGGTGCGTGCGGCGATGCACGCCGTGTCCGAGGCCGCGGACGACGACGTGCGCCCCGGGCAGACCGCCGGCAGCGGCGAGCCCGGGCCGCACGAGCTGCTCCTCGCCCTTGCCCGGCGCCGGGTCGCCGCTTACGCGAAGGCGGTGGACCACGGGATCGACGCGGTCGCCGACCAGCAGCGTGCCGAGCAGGAACTGCGGGAGCTGGAGGCCGCCGGCGTCCAGGGATGACCGTGCCCGCCACGTCGCGCCCTCCGCCGTCAGGACCGTGGGGGGTGGTGGATGTCGGTGAACGTCACGGTCCGACCCCGGGAAGCTCACCCGTGGTCGCAGGCATCGGCCGGGAGACCGAGCGTGATGCGGCGGCGCGGGCGGTCCACGGCGAGCACCGTGACGCGGACCGGGTCGCCGACCACCGGTGCCGGGCCGTCGGACCAGGGGCCGTGGACCAACCCCTCGACGCCCGGTGCCACCCGGACGAAGGTGCCGAACGGGACCGGCCTGACGACCGTTCCGGGGAGCTCGGCGCCGGGGCGGAGGCGGTCGGCGAACAGGCGCCACGGGTCGGGCTGCAGGGCCTTGACGGACAGTCCGACGCGCTCCCACGCCCAGTCGATGTCGAGGACCTGCGCCCTGATGCGGCGGCCGGGCGGGGCCACCTCGTCCAGGGAGTCGAAGTACGTCCAGGACATCTCCGGGACCCGCAGGAAGCCGACGCTCCGCCCCGACGGGTGGTCGAGGTCCACGTGCACGCCGACGTCGTCCAGGTCGCTCGCCACGGTGCCGGTCACCACGTCGCCGGGCCGCAGGCCGGCGAGCAGGGCGCGCCGTCCGGCGGCCGGGGTGGGGTTGGTCCGCCACCGGGCCCGGACGATCCCGTCGGCATCGGGCAGCACCGCCGCGAGCAGCGGCCGCCGACGGGCCGGCTGGAGCGGGACGAGGCCCGCCCGCCGTCCCGGACCGGTGGGGACGGCAGGGTGCGGGCCGTCGGCCCGGCCCATCCAGGGTTCGGCGACGCGCTCCGCAGGGAAGGTCCCGTCGGCCTCCTGACGGACGAGCAGGTGGGGGTGGCTGCCGGCGCGGATCCCGGCGCGGACGGCCTCGATGTCTTCGGTCAGGTCCGGCCACACGGCCAGCCGTGCCCGCGGCACGAGGCGTCGGCGGACGGCGGTCACCGCGGCCTCGGTGGTCAGCCGGTGCCAGCGGCGGCCGTGGGCCGCGTACTCCTCCTCCAGCAGGACGGCCCCGCGGTCGGCGACCAGGCAGTGCACAGCGGTCCAGAACACCCCGTCGGCGGGCGGCCGCACGTCCGTCTCGTCGAGGGCGGGGTCGTAGGGGGAACGCCCGGCCTTCTCCGCGAACAACCCCAGGCTCCGAGCCCCGGTCAGCGCCGCCCGGAGTGGGCCCGCGCCGCCGTCGAAGCCGACGAACAGGTCGTCGCGGTGACCGGGGTGGAGGAAGAACCGGCGGCCGGCCCGCAGCCTGCACCAGGCGCCCTCCCGCCGGAGAACCGCCCGCAGGAGTGTCAGAGCAGCAGCCGCCGGCAGGGTGGCGCCGTCGTGGAAACCGGTGGGGTCGCCGGGGAAGACCCCGGCCGGGCCGTCCGGCCCGCCGGAGCCCCAGGTGGAGAAGGAGAAGAAGCCCTTCACCATCGGACTGCCGATCACCCACCGCTCCGCAGCGGCTTCCCGGACGAACCCGGCGGCGGCATCGGAGAGGGCCGCGGCGGTCCGCGCGCGGGTGCGGTACGCATCGGGGGAGCAGTCGTCGTACTCCGCCTCGGTCACGGGCTCGTACGGGGTGAGGCGGTACACCTGGAGCGCCATGTCAGCGCCCCGTTCGGTCCGCCGTCGCTGCAGGGGCACAGTGCCCGCGGACGGAAGAAATGATCATCAGGCCACCCTAGGGAGGTGGCATCGTGTCGGGCAAGACCCGCCGCGATTCCGGCGCACCGACGGGCCGGCGGCCGCACGCCGGGGGCGCGCCCACCACGCCGTGTTCAGAGGCGGACGACGACGAGGGCGGTGTCGTCGGTGACGCCGTCGGCGGGCAGCAGGTCGGCGAGGACGGCGTCGGCGAGGGCGTCGGGGTCGAGTGCGTCGGGTGCGGTGGCGGCGTGGTGACATGCGAGGGAGTCGGTGAGGGCGGCCAGGCCGGTGTCGATGTCCTGGCCGCGGCGTTCGATGAGGCCGTCGGTGTAGAGGGCGAGGACGTCGCCCGGGCCGAAGTCCACGGTGGCCTGGGGGCGGGGGGTGGGTTCGGGATGGGCGTCCAGCGGCGGGTCGGTGGCATCGCCGAGGAGCACCGCGGTGCCGTTCGCGCGCAGCAGCACCGGGGGTGGATGCCCGGCACTGGAGTAGGTGATCGTGCGCTCGTCCCAGTCGAGGAAGCAGGTCACGGCGGTGGTGGATTCGGCGCCGTCGAGGAAGTGGGCGTAGCGGCCGAGGGCGTCCAGGGCCCGGGCGGGGCCGTCGGCCACGAGCGAGGCGGCCGAGAGGGCGCTGCGGAGCTGGCCCATGACGACGGCGGCGGCCAGGCCGTGGCCGACGACGTCGCCGACGGTGACGGCGATCCTGTCGCCGCCGAGGAGGGGGATCAGGTCGTACCAGTCGCCGCACACGTTCAACGCGGCGGTCGCGGGCCGGTAGCGGACGGCGATGCGGTGGGCGCGGATCGGCCGGGCCGGCGGGAGCATGGCGCTCTGCAGGGCGAGGGCGACCTCCCGCTCGCGTGCGTTCGCCTGGCGCAGCCGCTGGTTGACCTCTTCGAGTTCACGCAGCCGGCTGTACAGCTCCGCCTCGACGCGCAGCTCCGCCCCCGGCCCGCCGGCGGCACGGATCAGCTCCGTGACCTCCTCCACCCGGTGGATCACCAGCACCACCCGCCCGTCCGGCGCGAACACCGGCGCATTGACCGGACTCCAGTACCGCTCCTCCCACCGGCCGGGCGCGACCTCGACGTCGTAGCGCTGCACCGCCATCACGTCACCGCCCCCGCCGGCCAGCACCCGCCGCAGCGACGCCTCCAGACTCAGCATCCGGGAAGCGTCGACGTCGTGCGGCTGACGCGGGAAAGCGTCGAACAGGTACCGGCCCACCACCTGCTCCCGGCTGCGCCCGGACTGGCGCAGGAACGCCGCGTTGGCGGCCGCGAACACCAGGTGCGGGGTGAGCAGCGCGACCGCGCCGGGCAGCGCCTCGAACACCGCCGCGAAATCGACGTCCGCCTCCGCCATGTTCTCCTGCCTCGCCGTGGATCGGTGTGGTCCGGGTCCGGTACAGCCGCACGGGAGCGGCCCGTCGCCGACGTGTGAGGGCTTCCCGAGGCCATCGGGCCCGACACCCGTCCGGGGCGGCGCCTTCCCGCCGTCCCCGCGGGGCTCGGCCCGCCGGCCGGCCCGAGTTCAGGGTAGGCGCAGGGTCTGTCCGGTCAGGATGAGGTCGGGGTCGTCGCCGATGGTGTCGTGGTTGGCCTGGTAGAGGGCGGGCCAGCCGCCGTCCACCTGCTGTGCCTGGGCGATGGCGTC
>NZ_JBFBDW010000055.1:0-56277 GCF_040683455.1 Kitasatospora sp. NPDC093679 | reverse complement strand
ATCAGGGAGAACCTCGACGTGACCGGCTTCGAGCTGGACGCCGAGGACCTCGCGGCGATCGCCTCGATCGACACCGACCGCCGTACTGACCTGCACCGGCTCAGTTCCAGTCGAAGCCCTGCGGGTCCGGGCCGATCCGGCGGCCGGTGTCGATCGAGGCGATCGCCGCGAGGTCCTCGGCGTCCAGCTCGAAGCCGGTCACGTCGAGGTTCTCCCTGATCCGCGACGGGGTGACCGACTTCGGAATCGCGATGACGCCGCTCTGCAGGTGCCAGCGCAGCACCACCTGGGCCGGGGTGCGGCCGTGCTTGGCGGCCACCTTCGCCAGAGCCGGCTCGTCGAGCAGCGACTTGCCCTGGCCGAGCGGGCTCCACGCCTCAGTCGCGATGCCGTGCCGCGCGTGGAACGCCCGCAGCTCGTGCTGCGGGAAGTAGGGGTGCAGCTCGACCTGGTTGAGCACCGGGGCGACCGAGCTCTCCTGCAGCAGCACCTCCAGCTGCTGCGGACCGAAGTTCGAGACGCCGATCGACTTGGCGCGGCCGTCCGCCGCCAGCTGCTCGAAGGCCTTCCAGATGTTGCCGAAGGAGCCGTGCATCGGCCGCGGCCAGTGGATCAGGTACAGGTCGACGTGGTCGAGCCCGAGCTTGGCCAGCGAGTCGTCGAACGCGCGGAGCACGGCGTCCCGGCCCTGCTGCCCGGACCAGTCGACGGTGCCCGAGTTCCACAGCTTGGTGGTGACGAACAGCTCCTCGCGGGCCACGCCCGACTCGGCTATCGCGACGCCGGTGCCGGTCTCGTTCTCGTACACGGCCGCGGTGTCGATCGAGCGGTAGCCCGCCTCGATCGCCGCGCGGACCGCCGGCGCGGCCTCCGCGTCCGGAACCTGCCAGACGCCGAAACCGAGCTGCGGGATCACCGCGCCGTCGTTGAGCGTGACGCTGGGGATGGTGCTCACGGGAAGGGGTGCCCTCCTGGTCGTCCGATGCTTCCGAAGGCGGCCAACGGGAGCGGCGGGGAAAACATTCCCGGTGTGCGGATATTCCCTCGATCCGGTGAGACCCACCGCCGCCCTGGCCGGAATCCCGCGGGTCGCCCGGAAAACCTGTTGCGTGCGCCACACCCCGACGGGGACGCTCGGTGACCATGACGTCCTGAACCGTGTCCGGCGCCCGCACCCCCGACGGGCCCGCACCCCGCCTCCCGAAGCCCTGGTCGCGCCCGAGCGCTGGGCCCTCCGCCGTGCCCGCGACCCGGGCCGTGCGCCCGACCTGCCCGTACCACCCGTAACGGAGCGTCATGCCGCTCGCACACCTGCCGCTGGACGACCCCGGCAGACCCGACCTCTCCTCGCCGCTGGGCCTGCTGCGCTGGCTCTCCCGCGCCCAGCGGCGCGGGCAGGCCCTCGCCACCTGCTGGGGCGTCCTCGAAATGGGTTGCCAGGCGGCCCTGCCGCTGGCCCTCGGCCTCGGCATCCAGGCCGCCGTCGACGGGGACACCGCCGGCATCTGGCGGGCCGGCGGCCTCGCCGTGCTGCTCGCCGTCCTCCAGGCCACCGGCACCGTCCTGCTGCACCGCCAGGCGGTGTGGAACTGGATCACCTGCGCCGCCCAGGTCCGCCAGCTCGTCGCCCGCCAGGCCTCCCGCCTAGGTGCCGGTCTCTCCCGCCGGATCGCCACCGGCGAGGTCGTCGCCGTCAGCAGCGGCGACGTCGAGAAGATCGGCTGGTACGTCGAGCTGATGGCCCGGGTCCGCGCCGCCGCGCTGGTCTGGCTCGCCGTCAGCCTCGTCGTGCTCGTCCGCGAGCCGCTGCTCGGCACCGCCGTCCTGCTCGGCGTGCCGGTGCTCGCCGCCGCCGTCTGGCCGCTGCTCGGCCCGTTCGAACGGAGATACTCCGAGCAGCGCGCCCTCGGCGGCAAGGCCACCGAACTCGCCGCCGACACCGTCGCCGGCCTGCGCGTGCTGCGCGGCATCGGCGGCGAGGAGCTCTTCCTGGAGCGGTACCGCACCGCCTCGCAGAAGGTCCGCCGGGCCGCCGTCCGGGCCGCCCGCACCTGGTCCCTGATGCAGGCCCAGCAGGTCCTGCTGCCCGGCCTGTTCGTCGTCGGCGTCACCTGGTACGGCGCCCACCTCGCCGCGACCGGCGCGCTCGGCATCGGCGAACTCGTCGCCGTCTACGGCGCGACGGCCTTCCTCGCCGCGCCGCTGCGCATCCTCGGCGAGGCCGCGCACGCCTGGTCGGTGGCCCGGGTCTCGGCCGGCCGGGCCGCCCGCGTCCTCGCGCTCAGCCGCACCGCCCCCGGCAGCGACTTCCCGGAGAGCATCGTCCGGCCCGAACGCGGCGACCTGCACGACCCGGTCACCGGCCTGACCGCCCGGGCCGGCCGGCTCACCGCCGTGGTCTGCGGCGACCCGGACGTCGCCGGCGCGCTCGCCGCCCGGCTCGGCGGACACGTCCCGCTCGGCGAGGACGAACGGCCGCAGCCCTCCGTCCGGCTCGGCGGCGTCCCGCTGGACGGCGTGCCGCTGGCCGACGCCCGGGCCGCCGTGCTCGTCCACGACAAGGAGCCGGTGCTGCTCTCCGGCACGCTGGCCGAACTGCTGGACGTCCCCGGCGCCGGACGGGTGGACACCGCCGAGGCACTGGCCGCCGCCCGCGCCGAGGACGTGCTCGACGCCCTCGTCGACGGCTCGCCCGAGTGCGGCGGCGACCCGATGGCCGCCCGGATCACCGAGCGCGGCCGCTCGCTCTCCGGCGGCCAGCGGCAGCGGCTGGCCCTCGCCCGCTCGCTGGTCGCCGACCCGCCGGTGCTCGTCATGGACGAGCCCACCAGCGCCGTCGACGCCCACACCGAGTCGCGGATCGCGGCCGGTCTGCGCAAGGTCCGGGACGGCCGCACCACGGTGGTCTTCGCCACCAGCCCGCTGCTGCTCGACCAGGCCGACGCCGTCGTCCTCGTCCAGGACGGCCGGGTCGCCGCGACCGGCACCCACCGCGCCCTGCTCGCCGACGACGCCCGGTACCGGGCCGTCGTCACCCGCGAGGAGGACGCCGCCGGCCCCGCTCCCGCCGGCCCCGCCGCCACACGTCCCGCGCCGGACGCCGGCACCCCCGCACCGAACCAGACCGTGAAGGAGGCGGCATGCGGCTCCCCCGAGGCCTGAAGCCCCCCACCGTCCAGGAGCAGGGGCCCGCCACCATGCTCCCGGTGGCCCGCCCGGCCACCGTCCGCGCCTACGTCCGGCTGCTCGCCCGACGCCACCGCGGCGGCTTCGCCGCCGTCGTCGCCCTGCACTCGGTCGCCACCGTGGCCGGCCTGGTCGGCCCGTGGGTGCTCGGCTCGCTCGTCGAGTCGCTCTCCGCCGGCACCACCGAGGACCGCATCCTCACCGCCGTCGGCTGGTACCTCGCGGCCCTGGTCGTGCAGTCCGTGTTCACGGGACTGTCCCGGCTGCGCGGCGGCATCCTCGGCGAGGAGGTGCTGGCCGACCTGCGCGAGGACTTCCTCGTCCGGTCGGTCGCGCTGCCGCCCGGCGTCCTGGAGCGGGCCGGCACCGGCGACCTCGTCTCCCGCGGCACCACCGACGTCGACCGGCTCGCCAAGTCGGTCCGCGAGGCCGTCCCCGAGCTCGCCGTCGCCGTGGTCTCCGTGGTGCTCGTGCTCGGCGCACTGGTGCTGACCTCGCCGCTGCTCGCCGCCACCGCGGTGATCGGCCTGCCGCTGCTGCTCGCCAGCTCCCGCTGGTACTTCCGGCGCGCACCGCAGTCCTACCGCGCCGAGTCGGCCGGGTACGCGGCGGTCAACACCGTCCTCGCCGAGACGGTCGACGCCGGCCGCACCGTCGAGACGCTGCGTCTCGGCGAGCAGCGGGTCCGGCTGGCCGACCGCAAGATCGGCGAGTGGGTGGCCTGGGAGCGGTACACGCTCTGGCTGCGCTCGGTCTGGTTCCCGACCGTCGACGCGACCTACGCGCTCGCCGTGCTCGGCACGCTCACCCTCGGCGGGGTGTTCACCGTCCAGGGCTGGATCGACGTCGGCCGGCTCACCGCCGGCGTGCTCTACGCGCAGGCGCTCGTCCACCCGGTCGACCTCATCCTGCGCTGGTACGACGAGCTGCAGATCGGGCAGGCGTCGCTGGCCCGCCTGGTCGGCGTCCGCGAGGTGGAGGACCCGGACACCGACGGGACGCTCAGCCCCGACGGCCGGCGGGTGCGGGCCGAGGAGGTCCGCTTCGGCTACCGCGAGGGCGCCGACGTGCTGCACGGCATCAGCCTGGACGTCGCACCGGGCAGCCGGGTCGCCCTGGTCGGCCCGTCCGGCGCCGGCAAGTCCACGCTCGGACGGCTGCTCGCCGGCATCTACGCACCGGGCCGCGGCCGGGTCACCCTCGGCGGCGCCGCCCTGGCGGAGATGCCCGCCGAGCGGGTCCGGGCCGAGGTCGCCCTGGTCAACCAGGAGCACCACGTGTTCGTCGGCACGCTCCGGGACAATCTGCGGCTCGCCCGGCCGGGCGCCGACGACACCGAGCTGCGGGCCGCGCTCGCCGCCGTCGACGCCGAGGACTGGGCCGACGCGCTGCCCGAGGGCCTGGACACCGAGGTCGGCTCGGGCGGCACCGCGCTCACCCCGGCACAGGCCCAGCAACTGGCGCTCGCCCGGCTCGTCCTCGCCGACCCGCACACCCTGGTGCTGGACGAGGCGACCTCGCTGCTCGACCCGCGGGCCGCCCGCCACCTGGAGCGCTCGCTCTCCCGGGTGCTGGAGGGCCGCACCGTGATCGCCATCGCGCACCGCCTGCACACCGCGCACGACGCCGACGTGATCGCGGTGGTCGAGCAGGGCCGGATCAGCGAGTACGGCAGCCACTCCGAGCTGGTCGCGGCCGGCGGGCCGTACGCGGCGCTCTGGCGCTCCTGGCGGGACGAGCGCTGAGCACGTCCGACCCGGCCGCTGAGCACGTCCGACCCGGCCGGTGGGCGCGTCCGACCCGGCCGGTGAGGAGCGCGGAGCAACCGGCATTGCGCCGCCCGGGTCGTACCGGGCGGCGCGATACCGGCAAACCGGTACGGAACGGAGCAGACTGATGGTGTGACCAAGACTTCGGGTGGTTCCCCGGGCGGCCCGTCCGGCGGCGGGCCGCGCGGCGAGATCGCGGGAGTGCCCACCAGATGGATCGCCGGCGGGGTGATCGCGGTACTGGCGATCTGGTTCCTGTTCGCCAACCTCGACGACGTGCAGATCCGGTTCTGGGTGTTCACGGTGACCGCACCGCTGTGGATCGCCCTGCTCGGCACCGTGCTCGTCGGCGGCGCGGCCGGCTGGTTGCTCAGGGGGCGTCGCACCAGGTGAGCACCGCCCGCCCGCCGCTGATCGAACTCGCCGGGGTGAACAAGCACTTCGGCGAGCTCCACGTGCTGCAGGACATCGACCTGGTCGTCGGCCGGGGCGAGGTCGTGGTGGTGATCGGCCCCTCCGGCTCCGGCAAGTCCACCCTCTGCCGGGCGATCAACCGGCTGGAGACCGTGGAGAGCGGCCGGATCAGCATCGACGGCCGTCCGATGCCGCAGGAGGGCCGGGCGCTGGCCGCGCTGCGCGCCGAGGTCGGCATGGTCTTCCAGTCCTTCAACCTCTTCGCGCACCGGACGGTGCTGGACAACGTCACCCTCGCGCAGACCAAGGTCCGCCGGCGCTCCCGCGCGGACGCCGAGCGGCGCGGCCTCGACCTGCTGGACCGGGTCGGCCTCGCCGCACTCGCCGACCGCTACCCGGCGCAGCTCTCCGGCGGCCAGCAGCAGCGGGTGGCCATCGCCCGCGCCCTCGCCATGGACCCGAAGGCGCTGCTCTTCGACGAGCCGACCTCCGCCCTCGACCCGGAGACGATCACCGAGGTGCTGGACGTCATGCGCGGCCTCGCCCGGGACGGGATGACCATGGTCGTGGTCACCCACGAGATGGGCTTCGCCCGCGCCTCCGCCGACCGCGTGGTCTTCATGGCCGACGGCCGCATCGTGGAGGACCGCCCGCCGGAGGAGTTCTTCGCCGCCCCGCGCAGCGCCCGGGCCCGGGACTTCCTCGCCAAGATCCTCCAGCACTGAGGCGGCCGAGTGAAGCGACCCGCCCGCACGGCCGCCGCCCTCCTGCTCGCCGTCCTCGCCCCGCTCGCCGCCACCGCCGCCTGCGGCAGGCCCGGCACCCCGCCGCCCAAGGGCCCGCAGCCCGGCGCCCTGCCGCACTACCCCGTCCGGGACGCCTCCGACGTGCAGGGCTCGCCGACCCTGGACGCCGCCCGCCGCCGCGGCCACCTGGTCGTCGGCGCCAAGGAGGACCAGCCCTACCTCGGCCAGAAGGACCCGGCCACCGGCGCCTACTCCGGCTTCGACATCGAGATCGCCCGGATGGTCGCCGCGGACCTCGGCTTCGCCCCGGAGGACGTGGAGTTCCGCACCGTGGCCTCCGCCAACCGCGAGACCGCCCTGCAGAACGGCCGGGTCGACTACTACGTCGGCACCTACACCATCAACGACCGGCGCAAGAAGCTGGTCGGCTTCGCCGGCCCGTACTTCGTCGCCGGGCAGAGCCTGCTGGTGCGCCGCGGCGACCACAGCATCCACGGCCCCGAGGACCTGGCCGGGCGCAAGGTCTGCTCCGCGGCCGGCTCCACCCCCTACCAGCGGATCGCAAAGGAGTACCCGAAGGCCGAGCTCGTCGCCTACGACACCTACTCGGCCTGCGTGGACAACCTGATCTCCGCCCAGGTCGCCGCCGTCACCACGGACAACGCGATCCTCCAGGGGTACGCGGCCAAGGCGCCCGACGAGATGAAGGTGGTCGGCGCGCCCTTCTCCGAGGAGCCCTACGGGATCGGCACGCCCAAGGGCGACACCGTCCTGCGCGGTGCGATCGACGACGCCCTCGCCCGGCACGAAGGGAACGGCGACTGGCGCAAGGCCTACGACGCCACCCTCGGCCTGTCCGGCGTGCCCGCCCCCGCCCCGCCCCCGATCGACCGCTACTGACCGGCGGCCCGCCCCGCCACCGGCCGGCCGCCACCGCCCCACTGCCCCCCCGGAGGGACGCCCGCATGAAAGTGCTGATCGACAACTGGTCCACCTACTGGCACGGCTTCCTCGGCACCCTGGCGCTCACCGGGGTCAGTGCCGCCCTGGCGCTCGCCGCCGGCGTGCTGGTCGCGGCCTTCCGGGTGTCGCCGGTGCGGCCGCTGCGGGCCTTCGGCACCGGCTGGGTGACGGTGCTGCGCAACACCCCGCTGACCCTGCTCTTCTTCGTGGTCGTCCTCGGCCTGCCGCGGTTCGGCGTCGTGCTGCCGTTCTTCACCTTCGCCGTGCTGGCGCTCGGCTGCTACACCTCCGCCTTCGTCTGCGAGGCGTTCCGCTCCGGCATCAACACCGTGCCGGCCGGGCAGGGGGAGGCCGCCCGCAGCCTGGGCCTGACGTTCGGCCAGACGCTCGGCCTGGTGGTGCTGCCGCAGGCGTACCGGGCGGTCGTCGCCCCGCTCGGCAGCGTGATGATCGCCCTGGCGAAGAACACCGCGATCGCCGGCTCGTTCAGCGTCGTCGAACTGCTCGGCACCTACCGCACCGTCAACGAACTCGGCTACAGCGTGATCTGGGCCTTCGTCTGGATCGCGGTCGGCTACCTGCTGCTCACCCTGGCGATCAGCGCGCTGTTCGGCGTACTGGAACGGCGCGCGGCGGTGAGCCGGTGAGCACCGAGGCCTCCGCGCTCTACGACGCCCCCGGCCCACGGGCCCTCGCCCGGCACCGGCTGTACGGCCTGCTCGCCGCCCTGGCCCTCGCGGCCCTGCTCGGCCGGCTGGTCGTCGAACTCTTCGACACCCACCAGTTCACCGCCGAGAAGTGGACGGCCTTCCAGTACCGCGGCATCCAGGAACTCCTCCTGCGCGGGCTCGCCAACACCCTGAAGGCCTTCGGCTGGACGGTGCTGCTCGCACTGCCGTTCGCGGCGCTGTTCGCGGCCGGGCGGCTCTCCGAGCACACCGCGGTGCGGCGGATCAGCGGGGCGGTGGTCGAGTTCTTCCGGGCGATGCCGCTGCTGGTGATGATCTTCTTCATCTTCGTGGCGCTGAAGGCCGACCCGCTCCAGGCACTGGTCGCCGGACTCGTCCTCTACAACGGCTCGGTGCTGGCCGAGGTGCTGCGCGCCGGCGTGCTCGCCGTACCCGCCGGCCAACGGGAGGCCGGGTACGCGCTCGGCATGCGCAAGACCCAGGTGATGGCGTACGTCCTGGTGCCGCAGGCGAACCGGGCGATGCTGCCCAGCATCATCAGCCAGCTGGTGGTGGCGCTGAAGGACACCTCGCTCGGCTTCCTGATCACCTACGAGGAGTTCCTGCACGCGGGCAAGCTGATCGCCACCAACCTCGACTACGGCCTGCCGTTCATCCCGGTGGTGATGGTCGTCGCCCCGGTCTACATCGGCCTCTGCCTCCTGCTGTCCTGGCTCGCCCGGACCGTCGAACGGCACGGCCGCCGCAGCCCGAAGCTGCGCGGCGGGGCACCGGTCGCCCCGGCCGAAGCCGTGACCGGCCTACCCCCGGACGCCCAGGGCTAGGGCGATCACCTCAGGGGCGCGGGGAACTGCGTAGCCCGGGGGTGGTGTGCGGGCGCTGATTCAGGCTTGCCGTTGGTTCGTAAGGTGGGCTGCGTCCGAGTTGCGCAGTTCCCCGCGCCCCCGGGTGGTGTCACCTGGTGGGAGACGCGTACGGTGAGCGGTCCGCGGCCGGATGTCCAGGGGAGGGCCCCACACGCCCGGGGGTGCAGGGAGCGCTTACGGTGACCGCGAGCTGACGGTGCGTCGTCCGGGGACCCAACCTCCGCTTATGATTCGTCGGTGTTCGATTCACGGCACATCAGGACCTTCCACCAGGTGGTCGTCTCCGGTTCGTACTCGGCGGCGGCCCGCACGCTGGGCTACACCCAGCCGGCGATCACCCAGCAGATGAAGGCGCTGGAGCGCTCCGTCGGCGTGCCGCTGTTCACCCGGGCGGGCCGCGGCCTCCGGCTCACCGAGGCGGGCGAGGCGCTGGCCCGGCACGCGGAGACGATCCTCGACAGTCTCGCCTCCGCCCAGCAGCAGCTCGGCGCACTCGCCCGGCTGCGCGCCGGGAAGGTCAGGGTGTGCGCCTTCCCGAGCGCCAACGCGACCCTCATTCCGGAGACGATGGCCCGGCTGCTCGCCGACCACCCCGGCATCCGGGTGGAGCTGCTGGAGGCCGAGCCGCCCGACTCCGTGGAGCGGCTGCTGCGCGGTGAGTGCGACATCGCGCTGGCCTTCCAGTACCCAAACCTGCCGGTGGAGGTCCCGCCCGAGGTGGTCGAGACGCCGCTGCTGGAGGACCAGCTCACCGTGCTGCTGCCGGTCGGCCACGCGCTGGCCCGCCGGAGCGCCGTCCGGCTCGCCGACCTCGCGGAGGAGCGCTGGATCGCCGGCTGCCCGCGCTGCCGCGCCAACCTGCTGCAGATCTGCGCGGAGCAGGGCTGGACCCCGGACATCGTCTTCACCACCGACGACAACCTCGCCGTGCAGAGCCTCGTCGCCGCGGGCGTGGGGATCGCGCTGATGCCCGCCCTGGTGCTGTCCTTCCTGTGCCACGCCAAGGTCACCGGCCGCCTGGTCGAGCCGCACCACCGCCGCCGGGTGCTCGCCTACGCCCTGCGCGAGCACCTGCGGATGCCGGCCACCGCGCTGGTGCTGGACGAACTCCGCCGCGCCGCCGCCGCCCGGGCCGGCTGCTGACCGACCCGCCCGGGGCCGCCGACCCATAAGCGGGAGTTGGCGATCCCTCAACAGACTGTCGTTGGACGTGATGGGTCGTCGCGCCGACCCTGCTGCCATGGCCACCGCCGCGAAAACCGCCGCCGTCCCCGCCGCCACCCCGGCCGGCACGGCCGCCCCCGCCGCCGCCCGCACCGCTCCCACTGCCGTCCCCGTCCAGGCCGCCGCCCCCCTTGCCGACGCCACCGGCCGGCTCGCCGCCACCAGCCCGGCCACCCCGCGGATGCAGCAGCTGATCGCCGACATCCGTGCCGCCGTCGGACGCGGCCTCGACCCCGACACCACCGCCCAGCTGGTCGCCGACCGCCTCGCCCCGCACCTCGGCCCCGACGACCTGCTCACCCCCGAGCAGCGCCTCGGCGACCCCGACCGCTACCGGCAGCACCTGGTGCACGCGGAGGCCGACGGCTCCTTCTCCGTCGTCGCCCTGGTCTGGCTGCCCGGCCAGCAGACCCCGATCCACGACCACGTGGCCTGGTGCGTGGCCGGCGTCCACCGCGGCCAGGAGAGCGAACTGCGCTACCGGCTCGTCCCCGACGGCCCGGTCGCTCGGCTGGAGTTCACCGAGGCCGCCGTCAGCCCGCAGGGCTCGGTCGCCGCCTTCGCCCCGCCCGGCGACATCCACCTCGTCCGCAACCCCGGCCCCAGCACCGCGCTGTCCATCCACGTCTACGGCGCCGACATCTCCCGGCTCACCACCAGCATCCGCCGCACCTACCACCTGCCCGCCGGGCCCGGCCCGGCCACCGGCGGAAGGTGAGCTTGATGGCCCTCACCCTGCGCACCACGGCCGGGCCCACCGCACCGCCGCTGCTCCACCGCACCGGCCCCGGCCTGCTCCTCGCCTGCCTCGGCACGGCCGCCGCCTGGGCGGTGCACGCCGCCGTGCCCGCCGTCCCGCGACTGACCGCCGCCGTGGTGCTCGGCATCGCGGCCGCCCATCTGCCGGGCCTGCGCCCGATCGTCCGCGGTCCGGCCCGCCCCGGGCTGTCGCTGGCCGGCCGCCGGCTGATGCGCGCCGGCATCGTGCTGCTCGGACTCGCCCTCGGCCTCGACGACCTGCTCGGCCTGGGCTGGGCCACCGTCGCCATGGTGCTCGCCGTGGTCGCCGCGACCTTCGCCGGCACCGTCTGGCTGGGCCGCCGCCTCGGCCTGCCCGGCGACCAGCCGCTGCTGGTCGCCACCGGCTACTCGATCTGCGGGGCCTCCGCGATCGGCGCGGTCGCCGAGACCGCGGGCAGCGACGAGGAGGACGTCGCGGCGTCCGTCGCCCTGGTCACCCTCTGCGGCACCCTGGCCATCGCCGTCCTGCCGCTGCTCCACCATCCGCTCGGGCTCGACGCGCCCGGCTTCGGCCGCTGGGTCGGCGCGAGCGTCCACGACGTCGGCCAGGTGGTCGCGACCGCGCAGACCGCCGGGCCGGTGGCGCTGCGGGAGGCGGTCGTCGTCAAGCTGATGCGGGTGCTGCTGCTCGCCCCGCTGGTCGCCGGCACCGCCCTCGCCCTGGCCCGCCGTGCCCGGCCGTCCGGCGTGGCAACGGCCCCCGGCGGCAAGGGGAGCGCCGGTGCCCGGCGGCCCTCCCCGGTGCCGCTGTTCGTGGCCGGGTTCCTGCTCGCCGTCGCCGTCCGCTCCACCGGACTGCTGCCCGAGGCGGCCCTGAACCTCGCCCAGGACGGCCGTGAACTCCTGCTCGCCGCAGCCCTGTTCGGCCTCGGCAGTGCGGTCGACCTGCCCGCCCTGCTGCGCACCGGCGGCCGGATCGCGCTGCTCGGCCTCGGCTCCTGGGCGGTGGTCGCCGGGGTGTCCTATATCGGTGTCCTGCTGACCCGCTGAGCGGTTAGAGTCGGTCGCGTCCGACCTGTCCGACCCCCGAGGTGCGCAGCGATGAACCGCCCGCCCGTCCGCGAAGACGCCGCCCCCGTCACCCTCGACCGGCGGGAGGGCCCGTACGGCGAGGTGGTGCTCCGCCGCCGCGGCGAGCACCTGGAGATCATCGCCAACGGCTGCTTCCTGATGGACACCGCGGACGGCCGCTCCGAACGGCTGCTGGTGCAGGCCGCGTTGGACGCGCTCGCCGCACCCCGGCCGGCCGTGCTGATCGGCGGGCTCGGCGTGGGCTTCTCGCTGGTGCACGCGGTGGCCGAGCCCCGCTGGGGCCGGATCGCGGTGGCGGAGCGGGAGGCGGCCGTCATCGACTGGCACCGCACCGGCCCGCTCGGCGCGTTCTCCGCCGGGGCCCTGGACGATCCGCGGGTCAGCGTGCTGCACACCGACCTGGTGGCGCACCTGGCCGGCGGCGGCGAGGCGTACGACGCGCTCTGCCTCGACATCGACAACGGCCCGGACTGGACGGTGGACGAGGCCAACGACGGGCTGTACGGCCCGGCCGGCCTGGCCGCCGCGCATCGCCGGCTCAACCCCGGCGGCGTCCTGGCGGTGTGGAGCGCCCGGCCCTCCGCCGCCTTCGAACAGGCGTTGCGCAGGGCCGGGTTCGCGGAGGTGCACACCCTGGAGGTGGCGGTCGCGCGCGGCGTGCCGGATGCGGTGCACCTGGCACGCCGCGCGTGAATCCCTCGGAGGCGACGGCTACTTGAGGCCGTTGTCCACCGCGGTCATCAGCTCACCGCTCGTGGTGTCGCCGTCGAAGGACCAGATCATGGCCCCCGCCAGCCCCTGCGCCTTGATCCAGGCGGTCTTGCGGGCGATCTCCGTCGGGTCGTCGTAGGTGTAGAGGACGTTCCCGTTGTAGAGGTAGGCGAAGCCCGCCACCGGGTCCCGGTAGATCGTGTAACCGCCGCTCGCGGCCATGTCCTTGAGCTTGTGGTAGTCCTCGTAGCCGGCCTCGTAGGTGCCGGGGGCGGCGCCGGTCGAGGTCTGGAACAGGCCGTTGGTGGTGCCGCGTGGCACGCCCTGCCAGCCGCGTCCGTAGAACGGGATGCCGAGGGTGAGCTTGCTCTTCGGCGCCCCGCCGGAGACGTAGGCGTTGATGGCGATCTCGGAGCTGAACCGCTGGTTCGCCGGGCTCGGGTCGCCCGCCGGCAGGGTCAGCGCCGACTGCTGGTTGGTGGTGGTCTCCCAGGCGCCGTGGTAGTCGTAGCCCTGGATCGTGGCGAAGTCGAACGCCCCGAACAGGCCCGGGACGTCGATGCCCGCGGAGATCTTCGCCGGGTCGGCGGGCAGGAAGGCGCTCAGCGTGTAGTGCTTGCCGGTGGTGGCGCCCAGTGCGTCCAGCTGGCGGCGGAACTCCTGGGCCAGCAGGGTGTAGTTGGCCTTGTCGGCGGGCTTGTAGATGTTGCCGAGGTGGCCGTCCGAGTTCGGCCACTCCCAGTCGAGGTCGATGCCGTCGAAGATGCCGGCTGCGGAGCCGGCGCCGCCGCGGCCGTCGATCACCGGCAGGTTGCCCTTGATGTACATGTCGATGCAGGAGCTCACCAGCGCCTTGCGGGAGGCGTCGGTGGCGGCCGCGTCGGAGAACCACTTGCTGTACGACCAGCCGCCGATGGAGATCTGGATCTTCAGGTTCGGGTGCTTGGCCTTCAGCTGCTTGAGCTGGTTGAAGTTGCCCGCCAGCGGCTGGTCCCAGGTGTCCGTGGTGCCGGCCACGGAGTTGCCCGCGTCCCAGCCCTTCCCGAAGTCGGCCCAGGCGTCACCGGCGCCGTCGCCCGCGTTCGGGTCGGAGTCGTTGCCGGCCGCCTTGTTGGTGATGAAGCACTGCTTGGTGGTCGGGTGGATGTTGGCGAAGGCGTAGTTGAGCGTGGTGAGCTTCGCCGCGCTGCCCGAGGTCTCCAGCTGCTTCACGCTGTAGCCGCGGGAGTAGATCGACCACTGGGTGAAGTAGCCGATCTTCATGGTGCCGCCGCCCCCGCCGCCGGTCCGGGTGCGGGCGGTGACCGGGCCGGAGGCGGCCGAGGCGTTGCCCGCCGCGTCCCGGGCCTTCACGGTGAAGGTGTACGAGGTGTCCGCGGCCAGCCCGCCGACGGTGGCCGAGGTGCCGGTGACGGTCGCGGCGATCGTGCCGCCGTTGTACACGTCGTAGGCGACCACGCCGACGTTGTCGGTGGAGGCGCCCCAGGTCAGCGAGACCGAGCTGGACGTGGTGCCGGTGACGGTCGGTGTGCCGGGAGCTGTCGGCGGCTGCGGGTCGGTCGTGGTCGGGACGGTGACGGTCACCGGCCCGGCCGCGGCGGAGCGGTTGCCCGCCGCGTCGAAGGCGACCACGGTGAAGCCGTGCGCACCCGCGGACAGCCCGGTGACGGTGGCCGAGGTGCCCGTCACGGTGGCCCGCTTGGTGCTGCCCTCCAGCACGTCGTAGCCGGCCACCCCGACGTTGTCGGTGGAGGCCGTCCAGGACAGCGCCGCGCCGTTGCTGCCGCTCGGCGTCCCGGTCAGGTTGCCCGGCACGGTCGGCGGAGCGGTGTCGCCGCCCCCGCCGCCGCACGGCGCGCCGTTGAGCTTGCAGTTGGCGAGCGGCACGTAGGCACCCGAGTAGGCGATGTTGAAGCCGAAGTTGTACGAGCCGCCGGCCGGGATGCTCGGCTGCCAGCTCGGGTTCTTCACCGTCACGTGCGAGGACGCCACCGTGTAGGTCGCGTTCCACAGCGAGGAGACCGTGTTGTTGGCGGGCAGGTCGAACTCGAGCGTCCAGCCGTTGACGGCGCTGGTGCCGCCGTTGGTGATGGTGTAGCTGCCGCCGTACCCGGTGCCCCAGTCCTGGTCCTTGGTGAAGGTGGCGGTGGCGCCCGCGGCATGGGCCGCGGTGGCGGGCAGGGCGACCGCGACGAGCGGTGCGAGCAGGGTCCCCGCGGCGATCAGCGGGAGGCGGTACCGACGTTTGCGCATGGGTGAGAGCTCCTGTCCGGGAGCACGCCGGACCGCGTACGGCCCAGGGCTCCGCTACCTGTGGGGGAGGTGCCAGGTGCAGGGCTCCGGACGCGCGGGCGCGGCGGAGCCGGGTCCTCGGGCCGTCGGGTTGCCGCGGAGGTCCTGTCCAGGAGGTTAGGGAGGGTGCGGCCGCTGCGCAATAGGTCTGGACCATGCGGTGTCGCCGGGTGATGACGCTCCGTCACTCGGCGGGCGGTGGTGGGAGGTCCGGGTGCGGAAACGGCCGACGGCCGGGCGGGTGGGAGACCACCTGCCCGGCCGTCGGCCGTGCACCGCTGACCCGGTCAGCCGAAGGGGCTGTACGACGGGGGCTCCTCGGGCGCCGGCGGCGCGGCGGGAGCGGCCGGCGCCGAGGGCGCGGGCGGGGCGAAGGGGTTGAAGTCCGGCGGGGGGACGCGTACCGGGGTGCCCTTGCCCGGAGCGGGCGGAGCCTCCTGTGCGGCCGGCTCGGCGGCGGCGGGGGCCGGTGCCGGCGGGGCGAAGGGGTTGAAGTCCGGCGGGGGGACGCGTACCGGGGTGCCCTTGCCCGGAGCGGGCGGAGCCGCGGCCGGAGCGGCCGGTGCCGGGGCGGGCGCCGCAGGGGCGGCAGCCGCCGGAGCCGGCCGCGAGGTCACCGTGCCGAACGGGTCCTGCGGCTCGTTGGTGACCACCGTGCCGAACGGGTCCGCCTTCGCCGGCGCCGCCGGAGCGGGGGCCGCTGCCACGGGGGCCGGTGCCGGCGCGGCGGGAGCGGCCTGGGCCGAGGGCGCGGGCGGGGCGAAGGGGTTGAAGTCCGGCGGGGGGACGCGCACCGGGGTGCCCTTGCCCGCGCCCGGGGCCTGGCCCCCGACCTGGGCGGCCGCCGTCTCGGCCGGGGCCGCGGCGGCTGCCGGGGCGGGGGCCGGTGCCGGCGGGGCGAAGGGGTTGAAGTCCGGCGGGGGCACCCGGACGGGCGTGCCCTTCGGCCGCTCCGGGGCGGGTGCGGGCGCCACCTCCGCGACCGAGGCGAGGACGGGCTCGGCCGCGACCGGCGCGGGCGGCACCGGCGCCGGGGCGGGAACGGGCTCGGCGGTGGGTGCGGGCACCACCGGCGGGGCCGGGGGCATCGGCGGCACGGCCGGCGGCTGCTCGAAGACGGCCTGCGGCAGCGTCGGGGCGGTGACGGACGGCTCGGCGGGCACCGGAGGAGCAGGCACCGGAGGCGCGGGAGGCGCAGGCGGTGCGGGCGCGCCGGCGACCGGCTCCGCGACCGGCTGCGGCCGGGCCGCGCCGACGCCGTCCCAGCCGAGCTGCACGCTCTGCAGGACGTCCGCGAAGACGCCCGCGTACAGCTCCCAGTCCTCGGCCTGGACGGTGCCGAGCTGCAGGACCAGGGTGGTGGCGCCGTCCGGCAGCGGGAGCACCGCCTGGGCCACGGAGCTGACGGCCCATCGGCGCCGGCCGTCGGCGGTCAGCTCGGCGGGCACCGGGGAGGTGCGCGGCTCGACCAGCAGCGCGGCGGGGCCGGCCGGCAGCAGGACCGTCCACACCTCGGCGTGCGGCCGTGCGTCGGCCAGCCGGACGGCCAGCTGGTCGGCCGGTCCGCTGTGCCGATGGAGCGAGACGGTGAGCGAGGCGTGGCTCGTCCGGCCCTCGGCGGCGAGCGCGCAGAGCCCGGCGAAGACCACCCCGGCCGCGGCCGCCTCGCCGGCCAGCGAGGCGGCGATCACCGACCAGTCGCGGCGCGCGGCCGGACCGGCGCCGGCGAACAGCTCCTCCGCGACCTCGGCCAGGTGGGCGGCGACCGAGGCGCCGTCGCCGCGGGCGGTCAGCGGGTGGAAGACCGGCGGCACCACGAGGCGCACCTCGGTGCCGGAACCGGTCGACAGCTCCTCGGGTGCGCGGGTGGGCCGCTCGGAGGCGAGTGCGGCCAGGGCGGCCGTGAACGGCGGGCGGAGCTTGACGTCGCCGGGCTCCGGCACCACCGGCAGCCGGAAGGCGCCCGGGACGGCGTCGCCCGCCGCTGCGTCGACCGCGACCCCGCGGACCTCGCCGGCGCCGAAGCGGGCGGCCAGTGCGGCCGTCGCGCCGGCGGCGGACCCGGTGCCGCGGGCCGTGCCGCCCTCGACCACCGTGCCGAGCCCACGGACCGTCAGCACACCGGGCCCGCCCGGGGCGATCCGCAGGCCGAACAGGGCGTCGGCGGACGGGTGGTCGTCGCGCCGGAAGGCCGTCAGCGACCCGGCTGCGTAGTGGGTGGCCCGTTCGTCCAACAGCGCCTCGGCCAGTACGTCCAGTGTCGCGGCGATCCGCTCCGCGCCGGCGAAGCCGTCCAAAGTCATGCGCCGAGCCCCCCTCGTTCCCGGTGGAAAATCTGTCCACTTTCTATCAGACCGGGCCGACGCCGCGGTGACCCCCGAGGCCCACCGGCCGTCCGTCCCCGCCCTGTTGCGGCCGGTCCCGCGGTGCGGTCAGGCCCCCGACGCCAGGTGCCCGAGGGCGTCGGCGATGCCGTCGACGGCGAGCAGGCCGGCGAGGTCGCGGACGAGTCCGGCGCACGGGCCGTCCGGGCGCTCCTCGGCGAAGAAGGCGGCGAACTCCACGGCGAGTGCGGGTTCGCGGGAGGCGGTGACGGCCAGCGCCGCGACCAGCTCCTGCACCAGCTGGAGCTGCAACTCCTCGCGGGGGACGGCCCGTTCGCCCAGCCAGTCGAGGGAGCTGATCTCCGCGTTGGCGATCCAGGCGCGGACGGTGCGGCGCACCCCAGGGCTCGCCTTCGGCAGCGCCAGGTGCAGCAGGATCTGCTCCTGCGCGGCCCGCCGCACCTCGTCGATCACCGCGTTGGTGCCCGGACTGGCGGCGACCGAGCCGCCGCGCAGCAGGGCGGCGAAGCCGGGGCCGTGGCTGTCCACGAAGTCCAGGTAGCGGCCCATGACCCGCAGCAGCCGCTCGGACAGCGGCCCGTCGGCGGGCTCCTCGAAGCGGGCGGTGAGCTCCTGCCCGGCCCGGCGCAGCGACTCCTCGTAGATCGCCTGCTTGCCGGGGAAGTAGTGGTACACCAGCGGCCGGGAGGCGCCGGCCGCCGCGGCGATGTCGTCGATCGACACCTCCTCCGGCGGGCGCCGGCTGAACAGCTCCAGCGCCACCGCGATCAACTGCTCCCGCCGCTCGTCGACGCTGAGCCGGCGCCGGGGCGCCTTGTCGGCACGGCTGGGCTGATCCTCCGACCGGGGCGCCGTCGAGGGCGTACGGGAAACCATGGCGCCACCCTATCCAGCCCGGACCGTCGGATGATCACTCGATCATGGGATTCCCGCCGGGTGGCGGAGGTGACGAAAGTCTGACGTCCGCCGGTAGCCCCTGGTCGGCGGGCCCGGCGGGTGGTCGAATCGAGGGGTGAACGAATCCAGCGGTACGCCGGTCGGGCGGCGGGTGGTGCTCGGCATGCTGGGCCTCGGGGCGGCGGGCGTCGCCGCGGGCCCGCACCTGCAGCGCGTCGTCGAGGCGGTCACCAGCCGCGACCCGACGGGCCTGAGCGACCTGGTGCCGGGCGGCGGCGGGTTCCGCTACTACTCGGTCGTCGCCTCGGTGCCCGGGCGCACGGCCGCCGACTACGAGCTGCGGATCGACGGCCTGGTCGACCGACCGGCCACGCTGCGGCTCGCCGACCTCGAGGCGCTGCCGCAGACCCGGATCGTCCACGACGTACAGTGCGTCACCGGCTGGCGGGTGCCGGCGACCCCGTTCGAGGGGGTGCGCCTCAGCCTGCTGCTGGAGCGGGCCGGTGTCCGCGACGGCGCCGCCGCCGTGCGGTTCAGCTGCTTCGACGGCGCGTACAGCGAGAGCCTCACCCTCGACCAGGCGCGCCGCGACGACGTGCTGGTCGCGCTGCGCATGCAGGACCGCCCGCTCGGCCACGCGCACGGCGGCCCGGTGCGGCTGTACGTCGCGCCGATGTACTTCTACAAGTCGGCCAAGTGGCTCTCCGGCATCACGGTGACCCCGGAGGTGCGCCCCGGCTACTGGGAGCGCCTCGGCTACGACGTCGACGCCTGGGTCGGCCGCTCCAACGGACGCGACGATGCACCCACCGGCTGACCCCGGGCGCGCCGCCCGTCCCGCCGCCCGGGTGGCCCGCTTCGCCCACGCCGAGCGGCTGGTGCACCGGGCCACCGCCGGCCTGCTGCTGACCTGCCTGGCCACCGCGCTGATGCTCTACTACCCGCCGCTGTCGGAGCTGGTCGGCCGCCGCCGGCTGGTCGTCGTGGTGCACGAGTGGTGCGGCCTGCTGCTGCCCGTCCCGCTGCTGCTCGGCCTCGCCTCCCGGGCGCTGCGCGCCGACCTGGCCCGGCTGAACCGGTTCACCGCGGCCGACCGGCGCTGGCTGCGGGCCGTCCGCCGCCGCTCCCACGACCGCCCGGCCGGCAAGTTCAACGCCGGGCAGAAGCTGTACGCGGCGTGGATCGCCGGTGCGGTGCTGGTGATGCTCGGCACCGGGCTGCTGATGTGGTTCACGCACCTGGCGCCGCTGGTGTGGCGCACCGGGGCGACCTTCGTCCACGACTGGCTGGCGGTCGCCGTGGGGGTGGTGGTGGGCGGCCACGTCTGGATGGCGGTGCGCGACCCGGAGGCCCGGCGCGGCATGCGCACCGGGCTGGTCGACCGGCGCTGGGCCGCCCGCGAGCACCCCGAGTGGGACCTCGGCGACGAGCGGGCCGCTCAGGACGGACGGGACTCCAGGTAGCGCCGGTACGCCTCCCGGCCGTCGGCCACGAAGTCCCACTCGGCGAGCCGCTCGGCGAGCTCCTCCTCGGTCAGCCAGCCGTGCCAGGCCACCTCCTCGACCTGCGGGGAGACCGGGCCGGCCCAGCGGGCCTCGTGCATGTCGCAGAACCAGGACAGCCCGTCCTGCTCGAACAGGAAGCGGAACAGCGGCACCGGCTCGATCCCGCGCACCCCGAGCTCCTCCTCGGCCTCCCGGACGGCCGCCTCGGCGTACGACTCCCCGGAGCCGACGACCCCGCCGACGAAGCAGTCGTAGGCGCCGGGGGCGAACAGCTTGGTGTCCGTGCGGCGGTGCACGAAGATCCGGTCCTGCGGGTCGCGGACCAGGACGAACACGCAGCGGTGGGTGAGGCCGTCCCGGTACGCCTCGGCGCGGGTCGCGGTGCCGACCACCTCGTCCCGGGCGTCCACCACGTCGAGCAGTTCTTCGGCGGGATTCGTCATGCTCGGGACACTACCGCCGGACGGGGCCGCGCCGCGGGCGGTGCGGGCGCTCCCGGCGGTCCGGCTCCCGCGCGGCCCGGCACCCCGGCGGCACCGGTAGGACCGTCCGACTATCGTTCCAACCGGAGACGTGGGCGAGGAAGCGACCGGACGCACGGGCGAGGAACGGCGGGGAACGTGACAGCGGTGGAGATCTGGGGCGAGACGGCGGAGGGCTTCGAACCCGTCCGCGAGGCCTTCGCCCGCAACTTCCGCGAGTACGGCGAACTCGGCGCGGCCTTCGCGCTCTACCTGGACGGCCGCAAGGTGGTCGACCTGTGGGGCGGCGACGCCAGGCCCGAGGTCGGCGGGCGACCCGCCCCCGCCGTGCCGTGGACCGCCGACACCGCCCAGGTGCTGCGCTCCGTCACCAAGGGGCTCACCGCCGCCACCGCCCTGCACCTCGTCCAGCAGGGCCTGCTCGACCTGGACGCCCCGGTCGTCTCCTACTGGCCCGAGTTCGCCGCCGCCGGCAAGGAGCGGATCCCCGTCCGCTGGCTGCTCTCGCACCAGGCCGGACTGCCCGTCCTGGACGTGCCGCTGCGCCTGGAGGACCTGCTGACCTGGGAGCCGGCCGCCGCCGCCGTCGCCTCCCAGGCCCCCGCCTGGGAGCCGGGCACGGCCCACGGCTACCACCCGTACACCTTCGGCTGGCTGGTCGGCGAGATCGTGCGGCGGGTCAGCGGCCGCAGCATCGGCCACTACCTGGCCGAGGAGATCGCCCAGCCGCTCGGCCTCGACCTGTGGATCGGCCTGCCCGCGGGCGCGGCGCCGCGGGTCGGCCGGCTGGTCGACCTGCCCGCGCCCGAGGCCGCGCACACCGGCCCGAGCGGCATGAAGGTCCGCCCCAAGGCCTCCGTCGTCCGGGCCTACCAGGACCGCACCTCGCTGACCGCCCGGGCGTTCGGCGCGGTGCTCGCCGCCGTCGACCTGAACGACCCCGCGGTGCAGGCCGCCGAGGTGCCCGGCGCCGGCGGCATCGGCACCGCGCGGTCGGTGGCCCGGTTCTACGCCTCGCTGATCGGCGCCGCCGACCGGCACGGCGGGGCGCCCGGCGAGCGGCTGCCCGCACTGTTCGGCCCCGAGGTGCTGAAGGAGGCGATGGGCCCCGCGGTCAGCGGCCCGGACAAGGTGCTGATCGTCAACACCACCTTCGGCCACGGCTTCTTCCGGCACGCCGCCACCTCCCCGATGGCCACGCCGGCGAGCTTCGGCCACCCCGGCCGCGGCGGCTCGCTCGGCTTCGCCGACCCCGAGCTCGGCATCGGCTTCGGCTACGTCACCAACGGCATGCAGCCCGGCGTGACCGGCGACATCCGCTCCCGCAGCCTGATGACCGCCGTCCGGGCCTGCCTGGCGGGCCGGACGGGCTGACCGGCCGTCAGTTCGTCGCGCCCAGGCCCTGTTCGCACAGCCACTCCAGCTGGCGCCGCTGCTGGGAGGCCCGCCTGCCGGTGTGGTCGCCGAATCGCCACACCTCGATCGCGGCCGGGCCGCCGTAGCGGTGGTAGGTGGCGAAGACCGTGGACGGCGGGCAGACCGGGTCCATCAGCGCCGCGCTGAACAGCGCGGGCGCGGTGGCCCGCGGCGCCAGGTGCAGGCCGTCCACGTACGCGAGGGCGGCGAAGACCTGCTCGACGGCGTCCCGGCGGTGCAGGCCGAGGTACTCGGCGACCACCGGCAGCGGCCCGCGGGCGCCGCGCGGCAGCAGCAGCCAGCCGGCGACCGGCTTGCCGCCGTAGCCGGGGAAGCGCACGTCGTGCACCTCGGCGCCGCGCAGCAGGCTGTCGCCGACCGGGGTGACCGAGGCCGGGCCGCCGTGCGCCCGGGCCTCGGCGAGCGTGTCGTCCCAGAAGGGGTCCAGGTCGGCGGGGGCGGCCGGCTCCGGGCGGTAGCGCAGCAGGTCCTCGTAGGGCAGGTCGGTCAGCGGCACGGGTTCTCCCTCCGGTTCGGGTGCCGTCGGCTCCTGCCGCGGAGCCGACGGGCGGTCAGATCAGGCCGCGCCGGGCGGCCCAGACCGCGGCCTGCAGCGGGGTGCGCACCCCGATCCGGTCGCAGAGCACCCGGATCCGGCGGCGCAGCGTCCGGCTGGAGGTGGACAGCCGGCGGGCGACGGAGAGCAGCTCCTCCTGGGTGCGGTAGCGCAGCTTGCACTGCCAGAACCCGATGGCCCACGACGGGAGTTCGGGGGAGTGGCCGGTGGCGTCGGCGTACCGGGCCAGGGTCTCGGCCGGCCGCCCGGCGGTGATCCAGTAGTCGAACTGGCGGGCGCTGTCCGCGACCCAGCGGGTGCCGTTGACGGCCAGCTCCACCCGGCCGACCGCCGGGTCGTTCCACAGCAGCAGGTAGCCGCGGTCCGAGAGCAGCACCGGGATCGACACCTCGGCGTTGCGCTGCACCAGGTCGATCGTGGCGCCCTTCTGGTCGAGCAGCCCGTGCCGGTGCTGACCGAGGCCGAACAGCTTCTCGCCGTCGTACGCGGCGAAGCGCTGCTCCGGCCGGTGGTGGCCGTTGCCGGTCGGCGTGTAGAGCCGGGCGCCGGGCCACCAGAAGTGCGCGGGCCGCTCGGAGAGCAGTTCGCTGCCGTCGGCCCGCAGGAAGCGGACGATCCCGCGCTCCGTGACCTCGGCGGTGATCGCGCCGTTGACGACCCGCCCGACGCGCCCTCGGTCTTCACCGCGGCCTGCGGCGCGGCCGGCGGGCGCTCGCCGAGCGCCCCGGCAGGTCGGGCCGCAGCCGCCCGCCGCGCACCGCCCGCACCCGGATCGCGTCCGGGCCCCAGGGCTCCACCCGCAGGGTCTCCAGGTGGCCGTGCCACTCCAGGGCGCCGTCGTGCTCGCGCAGCACACCGGGGCCTCGGGCTTCTCCGGCGGGGGGATGGGCAGGTGGTGGTTCACGGGACGGCTCCTGGGGGTTGCGCGCGGCAGCGCGGGGCGCGCCGGCGCGGGCTGCGCCCCGGCGTGCGGATCGACGGGGGTACGGGCGCGTGCGGGTGCGCCCGGCTCCCGGGGATCGGCGATGCGCGCGAGCGGCCGGGTGGAGCGGGCGGAGCGGGTGGTGCGGGGGATCGGACGAGGGGACGGCCGGCGGTGCGTCAGTCGGTCCGCGGGGCGGGACCGCTGGACTCCCGCACGGTGAGGGCGGGGCGCAGCAGGGTCAGCCCGGAGGTGTCCTCACCGCCGGCCTGGGCCATCAGCAGCTCGACCGCGCGCCGGCCCATCTCCTGTGCGGGGATGGAGACCGAGGTGAGCTGCGGGGCGGAGTGCAGGGCCACCTCGTCGGGGCAGACCGCGACGACGGAGACGTCCTCCGGCACGGCCCGTCCGGACTGCCGGAGCTGGCTGAGCAGGTGCGGCAGCGCCGCCTCGTTCTGCACCACGAAGCCCGTGGTGTTCGGCCGCTCCTGCAGGATCCGCGAGAGCGTCCCGCTGGCCGCCTCGTGGCCGGCCCCGCAGGGGCGGTGCAGGAAGCCCAGGCCACGGGCGGCCGCCTGCTGCCGGAAGCCGGCCAGGGTGCGCTCGGCGAACCCGGTGTGCCGGCGGTAGACCGACTCGGCGGCCCCGATCAGGGCCACCTCGCGGTGGCCGAGGTCGGCGAGGTGGTCGGCGGCCAGCGCGCCGGTGGCCTCGAAGTCGAGGTCGACGCAGGTGAGCCCGGCCGGGTCGGCGGGCAGGCCGATCAGCGCGGCCGCCGCCCCGGTCTGCCGCAGCAGCGGGATCCGCTCGTCCTCGAGTTCGACGTCCATGAGGATCATCGCGTCGGCCAGCCCGCTGGCGGCGACGCGCTTCACCGCGGACGGGCCCTCCTCGCTGGTCAGCAGCAGCACGTCGTGGCCGAACCGGCGGGCGGTGGTGGTGATCGCGATGGCGATCTCCATCATCACCGGCACGAACATGTCGGTGCGCAGCGGGATCATCAGGGCGATCACGTTGGAGCGGTTGCTGGCCAGCGCCCGGGCCCCCGCGTGCGGGTGGTAGCCGAGCTCGGCGATGCTGCGCTCCACCCGCAGCCGGGTGTCCTGCGAGATGGACCGCTTGCCGCTGATGACGTACGAGACCGTGCTCGGGGACACTCCGGCGTGCCGGGCGACCTGGGCGAGCGTGACCATCTGGTGCTCCGTCTCGCGACACGGCCGGGCGCCGCTGGTGAAGCGCTTCGACGACGTCTGCTGTGCGGCTTGATGCTGTCCTGCCCGGAGAGCTTAGAGAGGCAGATGGACTGTGTCCAGGCCCGGTGTCGAAGCGCTTCACCACCTGTGCCGGGCGGGCTGCGGAGCCTACGCCTGGCCGGTCTCGAAACGACTGATCCGCTCCCCGTCCACGGTGAACCGCCACGCGGTGCGCATCTCGCCCCAGGTGTCGTTGCGGTAGTTGGCGATCAGGGCGAGGCCGCCGTTCTTCTCCGTCTGGACGTCCATGTGGCCCCGGGAGGAGAAGATCTCCCGCTCCGCCCAGGCCGCCAGCGGGCGGTCCGAGCCGTCGTCGGACATCGTGGCGTCCGGGGTCAGCACGTCGAAGAACGCCTTCGGGTCGCCCCCGTTGATCGCGGTGACCAGGGCGCGAACGGCGGGATTGGACAGCTTGGCGGCGGGGATCGTCATGGTCGGGGCCTCCTCGTCCCGGATGCACGGCACGGTGCCGTGCTTCCCAGAGACCACGGGGCCCGGCCGCCCGCCAGCGGCGTGCGCCGTCCGCGCCCCGCCTCCGCGGCACCGGGCCCGGGCTGTGCTTTGATCCGCATCCGGGGGTCACCGCGGGGAACCGCCGACGGAAGGAGTGCCCTGGATGGGGCCGGCCGAACTGATCGTCCTGACGTTCCCGCAGGAGGCCATCACCGCCGAGAGCGCCCGCGCCCTCGCCGCCCTGCGGACGGCCGGGGACATCCGGGTGGTCGACGCCCTGGTGGTCACCCGCCGCGCCGACGGCACCGTCGAGTACGCGGAGGTCGGCGAGGTGGAGCACCTGCAGGGGGTGGTCGCGGCCGGCGGGCACGAGCTGCCGCTGATCGGACCGGCCGACGCGCAGGAGGCGGCCGCCCTGCTCGCCCCGGGCAGCGTCGCCGTGGTGGTGCTGATCGAGCACCTGTGGGCGCGGAGTGCGGCGGCCGCGCTCGGTGCGGTCGGCGGGCGGATCGCCTCCGGCGTGCGGATCCCGCCGGAGCGGATCGAGGAGGCCGTCCGCGCGGCACGGGCCCGCAGCGGGCGGTGAGGACGATCAGGGGCCCCACGCGCCCCTGGTTCGCCCCCGGGTGGTCACCTCCCGCGCTGCCGGGTGGGGCCGAATTCTCCGTACACGTGTGCCGGGGGCTCTGGTCGCGGGGCTCCGGGTCCGCTACGGTGGGTGCATCGCCGGTCACGCGGTGCGGTAGCGGCCCGTCCACCGTTCCCAGTGCAGGTAGCCCGCCAGCCAGGCGGTCATACCGTCGGCGTAGCGCTGTGCGACGGCGCGCTGCTCCTCGTCGAGTTCCAGCTCGCGGAAGGCGCAGGGCAGTTCGGCGAGCAGCCGGGTGTAGCGGTCGACCAGCAGCTGCGCCTCGGCGAGGACGATCGAGCAGGCTTCCTCCGGCGGGCAGGAACGTTCGCGCTGGACGATCATCACCAGGTTGTACACGTCCCCGCGCGGCGCCTCCAGCGGGTAGGAGCGGACGTCGTTGCTGTACGAGGGGATGTCCGCGGCGACCTGGCGCAGTTGCCGCAGCACGGGGTGGTGGAAGGTGCCCTGCGGCACGGTGAATCCGCCGAGCCGTTCGACCATGTCGAAGATGGTCTCCATGGCGGCCGTTCCCCGGCGGAGCATCAAGTAGCCCTCGCGGTCCGGGATCCGGCCGGAGAGCCGGCCGGCGGCCTCGGCGGGGTGGCTGGCGAAGTACCACTCCCAGTTGGCGGCGGCCCGGGCCCGCCAGCGGCCGGGCATGCCGGCCGTGGACCGTCTCCAGAGGTCGGCGAAGGCCCGTTCCACGCCGGAGGTGCCGTCCGGCAGGGCGCCGTAGAGGAGCGCGGTCAGCCGTTCGCAGATCCGGGACACCTCGGTGGGGCGCCGGCCCAGGGCGCTGTCGAACTGGTCGTCGAAGAGGAAGAAGAAGCCCAACATGTCCGCGGCGAGGGCGAGTTCGTCCGGGCCCGCGTCCGGATGGCTGAGCGCCGCGAGCTCTGCGACCTCCCAGTGGCCGTACACCGCCGCGTCCGCGACGTCCGCGAGTTCGCGGTGGCGGGCGAGCCAGGAGCGGTGCCGCTCGGCGGCGTGGGCGTGGTGCCCGCTGCGCCGGTGCGGGAACGGGAAGTCGAGCGAGCTGTCGTCGGACATGGTGCTCCCAGCGAGGTGACTCTCGGATCCGGTGCTGTGCGTTCGCGCGTCGTACGGTGACCCCGATGCTGATACTGGGACGTGCGGAAGATCCACTGCGTCGTCCGGCCCGGCAGACTACCCGATCGGATCATCAGATGGCATGCGCACCAGGGCATTTGCCCGGGCCCTGCGGCCTCAACCCTCGACTCCCGTCGGGCCTGCACGAATGCCGCCCGCGCGGGCGTGCACGGCGCTAGGGTCGTGGGCGGAACGAGGAACGGAAGAGGCGGAGGCGCGGCGGTGTCGGCAGATCAGAACGGGCAGGGCGAAAAGGAGTACGTCACCTCTCCGGCCGAGGAGACACTGCGCGAGCGGGACACCGAGCTGCACACCGCCGACGAGGCGGTCGCCCGGCTGTGCCGCAAGTTCGCCGCCGGCGGCACCGAGATCGGCGAGGTGCTCTGCTACTCCGGCCCCGGCGGCATGGGCAAGACCTCGCTGCTGCACCGGGTCCGCCGCCTGGGCAAGCTCCAGCCCGGCTGCACCGTGCTCTTCGCCCGCGGCGGCGAGCGCCAGCGCAACGAACCCTTCCGCGTGCTGCGGCAGTTGCTGCAGCCGGTGCTCGGCTCGCTGCCCGAGGAGGAGAAGCAGGAGGTCTTCGGCAACTGGTACGGCATCGTCGGCCCCGCCATCGGTCTCGTCCCGCCGTCCGACGAGCTGGAGCCCCTCGACCCGCAGGGCGTGCGCGACGGCCTCGACTTCGTCTTCACCCAACTCGCGCCGCGCCGTGCCCCGTTGGTCATGGTCGTCGACGACCTGCACTGGGCCGACCAGGAGTCCCTCAGCTGGCTCGCCGCGTTCGCCGTCCGCTCGCGCGAACTGCCGGTGCTGCTCGTCCTCGCCTACCGCGACGAGTTCGACCACAAGGCGCTGCCGCTGCGCCACCAGATCGAGTCCATCGCCCAGCACCGCCACGAACTGCGCCGGCTCACCCCGGACACCGTCGCCGACCTCGTCCGCGCCGAACTCGGCCCGCACGCCGAGGACGCCTTCTGCCGCCAGGTCTGGGCCGTCACCGGCGGCACCCCGTACGAGGTCGTCGCGCTGCTCCGCGAGGTCCGCGACCAGGCGCTGGAGCCCAGCGAGGAGAACGCCCGCAGGCTGCACGACCTCGCCGCCGCCGCCCGCGGCGAGACCCTGCAGCACTGGCTGGACAAGCTCGGCCCGACCACCCTGCGGTTCGCCTGGGCCGCCGCGCTGCTCGGCACCGACATCCGGCAGACCCTCGCCGCCGCGATCTCCGCCCAGGGCCCGGACCAGGCCGAGGAGTCCGTCCGCCAGCTGCGCCGCCAGCGCGTCCTCACCAGCCAGCCCAACGGCCGGCTGGAGTTCGTCCACCCGCTGATCGGCACCTCGATCTACCTGACGATGCCGGCCGCCACCAAGACCGCCATGCACGGCATCGCGGCCACCGCCATCGAGAACGCCGGCGGCACCATGCTCGCCGCCTCCCGGCACCTGCTGGAGGTACTGCCCGAGGGCGACGACGCGATCGTCCGCAAGCTGCGCAAGGCAGCCCAGGAGCACCTGGCCATCGGCGCCCCGGACGCCGCCAAGCGCTGCCTGGAGCGCGCCCTCAACGAGCCGCCGGACGAGGAGATCCGCGCCGAGGTGATGTACGAGCTCGGCTGCTCCGCCCTGCTCACCGACCCGGCCGCCACCGTCAACCAGCTCACCGTCGCCCTGGAGCCGGAGAACGGCCTCAGCCCCGCGCTGCGGGTCGACGCCACCTTCCGGCTCTCCGAGGCGCTCGCCCACGCCGGCCAGCTGACCCGGGCCGCCGCGGTCTGCCACGAGGAGGCGCAGCGCACCCCGCAGGGCCCCGGCCGGCTCCGCCTGGAGGCCGCGCACTTCATGTGGGCCGCCTTCCAGCGCGACGAGGACGACGCGGTCGGCCGCTCCCGGCGGCTGGAGGACCTGGCCACCTCGCTCACCGGCCGGGACAGCGCCGAGCGCGCCCTGGTGGCCATGCAGGCCTGGGACCTCACCCTGCGCGGCGGGTCCGCCGCCCGCGCCGTGGAGCTCGCCGACCGGGCACTGGTCGACGGCCGGCTGCCCGCAGAACTCCGCTGGACGGGCACGACCTGGGGCTTCGAGCTGCCCGCCCTGATCGGCCTCACGCTCACCTACACCGACGAGCTCATCCGCGCCGAGCGGCTGTTCTCCGACGCCATCATGGAGTTCGAGGTCGCCGGGTGGAGCGGCGCGCACCGCGGCTTCGCCTACTTCCTGATGGGCCTCGTCCGGTTCCGCCGCGGCTTCCTACTGGAGGCCGAGGACTTCCTCCGCCGCGGACTGCGGATCTCCGAGCGGATCGCCCCCGACCTGCCGCTGCAGTGGGACATCGTCGGCGTCCTCGCCGACACCCTGCTCGCCCGCGGCCGCGTCCAGGAGGCCTGGGAGCTCGCCGAACAGTACCGCTTCGCCCCGCCGTACCACGAGACCGCGATGGTGCTGCCCGACGCGCCCACCCTCTACGGCAAGCTGCTGCTCGCCCGCGGCGACCGCGCCCGGGCCGTCGAGGTCCTCACCGAGGTCGGCCGGCAGCTCGACGCCCGCGGCCGGTACAACACCGTCTGGGCGCCCTGGGCCGGCCACCTCGCGCTCGCCCTCGCCCCGGACGACCCGGAGGAGGCCCGCAAGCACGCGCAGGACGCCGTCGACCGGGCACGCACCTTCGGCTCGGCCTCCGCGGTCGGCGCCGCCCTGCGGCTGCAGGCCGCCGTCACCGACGGCCCGGTCGCGGTCGAGCTGCTGGAGGAGGCCGTCGCCGTGCTCGGCCAGTCCCCGGCCGGCCACGAGCACGCGCACGCCCTGGTGGACCTCGGCGCCGCGCTGCGCCGCAGCGGCCGGCTGGTCGACGCCGGCGAGTACCTCTACCAGGGCATGGAACTCGCCCAGCAGTGCGGCGCCGACGGCCTGGTCGCCCGCGCCCGCCGCGAGCTCGCCGTCTCCGGGCTGCGCCCGAACCGGCTGCGCACGCTCACCAAGGACGCCCTCAGCCAGCACGAGTGGGAGGTCGCCGAACTCGCCGTGCGCGGACTGCCGCCGCAGCGGATCGCCGACCACCTCGACCTGCCGCTCAGCCTGGTGCACCGCCGACTGGCCGCAGTGCACCGCAAAGCGGGCACCGGGCCGGAGGGCCTGGCGGCCGCCCTCGGGCTGCCCGACAAGGACTCCCGCACCGGCGACGACGGCTGAGACCGTCCGGAACCCGCGACCGGCCGGGGCACGCACCGCGCAGCAGCGCCGTACCGGGTCCCGGCCGGGCTAGGCTGCTCCCGGGGCGACAAGATCGCTCATAATCGAACAGCAGTCGAGGTGAGGCGGTCGCGGCCGCTTCGGTGAGGAGCAGGCCATGGCGGCATCCGCACAGGCCACGGAGGTCCGGCACGAGCCCTTCGAACCCAGTGGCGCGGGCGCGGCGATCGAGCGCTGGACCTTGCGCAACGGCCCGCTGGAGGCCAGCGTCCTCACCCTCGGCGCCACCCTGCACACCCTCACCGCGCCCGACCGCTCCGGCACGCCCGCCCAGATCCTGCTCTCCACCGAGGACCTCCCGCAGGTCCTCGGCGCCGCCCGCCACTACGGCAGCACCGTCGGCCGCTACGCCAACCGGATCGCCGACTGCCGGATCACCCTCGACGGCGAGGACCACCCGCTCGCCCCCACCGGCAACGGCGTCACCCTGCACGGCGGCCCGGACGGCTTCGCCCACCGGATCTGGGAGGCCGAGGAGATCCCCGGCGGCGTCCGGCTCAAGCTGTACAGCCCCGACGGCGACCAGGGCTTCCCCGGCGGCCTCGACGTCACCGTCTCGTACACGCTCTCCGCCGACGCGGTGACCATCGACTACCACGCGGTCACCAGCAAGCCCACCGTCGTCAACCTGACCAACCACGCCTACTTCAACCTCGCGGGCGAGGGCAGCGGCGACGTGCTCGGCCACCTGCTCACCCTGGACGCGGACCACTACACCCCGGTGGACGCCCGGCAGATCCCGCTCGGCCCGTTCGAGGCGGTGGCCGGCACGCCCTTCGACTTCACCACCGCCCGACCGCTCGGCAAGGGCATCGCCGAGAACCACCCGCAGGTGGCGGCGGCCCACGGCTACGACCACAACTGGGTGCTGCGCGAGCGCCCCGCCGACGGCGGCCCGTCCCGCGCCGCCCTGCTGGAGGACCCGGAGAGCGGCCGCACCCTGGAGGTGCTCACCACCGAGCCGGGCATCCAGGTCTACACGGCCAACGGCTTCCAGGGCGCGGTCACCGGTGCCCGCGGCGTCCCGTACGGCCCGTACGCCGGCGTCGCGCTGGAGACCCAGCACCACCCGGACTCGCCGCACCAGCCCTCGTACCCGTCGACGGTGCTGCGCCCGGGCGAGGAGTTCCGCTCGACGACGGTGCTGCGCCTGGGCACCGCCTGAGGCCCGGCGACCGTCCGGGAGGGGCCGCGGGCCCGTCCGACCGAGAACGGTTGCTGCAAACCACCGCAACGACGGCCCGTGCCGCCGGGGACGACCCGGACGGCGCGGGCCGTTCGCATGCCCCGGTCGACCGGGAGCGACGCAGGTCACAGGGGTCGAGGGGGCGGTTCGCGCGACGGCAACTCGGAGGACACGCGGATGTAACGATCTGAATCACGCTTGCAGAAAGTTGCTGCAAGGGCTTTCAGGTTGGCTTTCGGCGCTGTTACGTTCCTCCACAAGCCCGACGGCCGCAACGGCGCAGTCGGCACGGGACAGCCATTATGCGCGGTCCTCCACCAATTCGGGCACCCCCACCTTCCTAGGAGTTCTCATGCGGCGTGGCATCGCGGCCTCCGCTCTCGTTGCGGCCCTTGCGGTTTCCCTTGCAGCCTGTGGTAGCAGCGGCTCCGGCTCGGACGCCAAGGGCGACGGCGGTCCGGTCACCATCACCTACTGGGACACGTCCAACGCCACCAACGAGGCTCCGACCTACCAGGCGCTGGTCCAGAAGTTCGAGGCCGCCAACCCGAACATCAAGGTCAACTTCGTCAACGTGCCGTTCGACCAGGCGCAGAACAAGCTGCAGACCGCGATGGGCGCCAAGGGCGCACCGGACGCCTTCCGCTCCGAGGTCGGCTGGACCTCCGCCTTCGCCAAGGCCGGCTTCCTGGAGCCGCTGGACGGCACCCCGGCGCTCCCCGACGCCTCCGCCTTCCAGCCGAGCCTGGTCCAGCAGGCCAAGTTCGACGGCAAGACCTACGGCGCGCCGCTGGTCACCGACACCCTCGGCCTCCTGTACAACAAGGACCTCTTCACCAAGGCCGGCATCGCCAAGGCCCCCACCACCTGGGACGAGCTGAAGGCCGACGCCGCCCAGATCAAGGACAAGGCCGGCGTCGACGGCTTCTTCATGCGGGCCGGCGACGGCTACTTCGCCCTGCCGTTCCTGTTCGGCGAGGGCACCGACATGGTGGACGCCAAGGGCAAGAAGATCACCGTCAACTCGCCCGAGGCCACCAAGGCCGTCGAGACCTACAAGTCGATGTTCACCTCGCCCGGCACCGCCAAGGCCGACGTGACCACCGACTCGTACGCCCACATGATGGACGCCTTCAACACCGGCAAGGTCGCGATGATCATCCAGGGCCCCTGGGAGATCACCAACATCTACAAGGGCGCCGCGTTCAGCAACAAGGCGAACCTGGGCATCGCCCCCGTCCCGGCCGGCTCCACCGGCAAGGCCGGCGCCCCCACCGGCGGCCACAACGTCTCCGTCTACGCCGGCTCCGACGCCGCCCACAAGGCCGCTGCCGAGAAGCTCGCCGCGTTCCTGACCTCGGCCGAGAGCCAGACCACCCTCGCGCTGAAGAACTCCACCCTGCCGACCCGCGGTGACGCCTACACCGCCGAGGTCAAGGCCAACCTGGGCATCGCGGGCTACCAGGCCATCCTGAGCACCGCCCAGCCGCGGCCCGAGCTGCCCGAGTACTCCTCGCTGTTCGCCTCGATCGGCACCAACCTCGGCAAGATCGTCCAGGGCCAGGCCGACACCAAGACCGGCCTGGACGCCACCGCCGTCGACTACGCGAAGCTCCTCCCCGGCTTCGCCAAGTAACACCACCGGCCGCCCGGCCCACCCCAGGTGGGCCGGGCGGCCGTCGGCCACCCCCGTACGAAGACCCAGTCGCCGACGCGAGGCGGCGGACCTCCCGAAAAGGTGTCAACAATGGCAGTCGCCGTGCAGGGCGCTCCCGGCAAGAGCAGCCGCGGCCGCGAACCGCGTCCGGGCCTGGTGGAGCGCATCAAGCTCTCGTACAGCAAGTACTGGTACGCCTACGCCATGATCGCGCCCGTCGTGGTCGTGCTCGGCGTGCTGGTCGGCTACCCGCTCGTGCGCGGCGTCTACCTGACGCTCACCGACGCCACCAGCCTCAACACCGGCCGCCAGATCGGCGTCAACCACATCCCGGACAGCTTCAAGTTCGTCGGCCTGCACAACTACGCCGACGTGCTCTGGGGCCCCGGCTCGTACGACCGCTTCTGGTCGCACTTCGTGTGGACGATCGCCTGGACGGTCATCTGCGTCGTCCTGCACTACACCATCGGCCTGGCGCTGGCCATGCTGCTCAACCAGAAGCTCCGCGGCCGCGGCCTCTACCGCATGCTGCTGATCCTGCCCTGGGCCGTGCCGACCTTCGTCACCGTCTTCTCCTGGCGCCTGATGCTCGCCGACGGCGGCGCCATCAACGCCGTCCTCGGCTCCCTCGGCCTGCCCGAGCCCGGCTGGCTCTCCGACCCGTTCGCGCAGAAGGCCGCCGCCGTCGCCGTCAACACCTGGGTCGGCGTGCCCTTCATGATGGTCTCGCTCCTCGGCGGCCTGCAGTCCATCCCGGCCGAGCTCTACGAGGCCGCGGAGATGGACGGCGCCAGCCCCTGGCAGCGCTTCCGCTACGTCACCCTGCCGGGCCTGCGCACCGTCAGCAGCACCGTCGTCCTGCTCGGCGTGATCTGGACCTTCAACCAGTTCGCCGTCATCTTCCTGCTGTTCGGCAACGGCGCGCCCGACGCCCAGATCCTGGTCACCTGGGCCTACCGCCTCGGCTTCGGCCAGATGCCCCGCGACTACGCGCAGTCCGCCACCTACGGCGTCCTGCTGCTCTCGCTCCTGATCGTCTTCACCAGCTTCTACCGCCGTTGGCTCGCCCGCAACGAGCAGGCGAACGGCTGAGCGCCGCGAGCATCCAGCAGACCAGCGACATCCACGAGGCAGGTACCCCGATGACCACCACCACCGATCGACCGGCCGCCCGCCCCGCGGCCGCCCACGCCGCCCGGCCGGCCAAGGTCCGCAGCCGCGAGCAGCGCAGCCCCGTCGCCTCCGTGCTCAGCCACCTCGCGCTGATCACCGCCAGCCTGATCGCGCTCTTCCCCGTCGTCTACATCGCCTACATCTCGCTGGGCCCGGACGACATGGACTACCTGCACCCGGGGCAGATCCTCGGCAAGGCGACCCTGTCGAACTACGACAAGGTGCTCAACCAGACCGACTTCTTCAGCTGGTTCGGCAACTCGGTGATCGTCGCCGGCGGCACCACGGTCGTCGGCGTCATGCTCGCCGCCAGCACCGGCTACGCCGTCTCCCGGATGCGCTTCGCCGGCCACAAGCAGCTGATGTGGACGCTGCTGGTGACCCAGATGTTCCCCATCGCCGTGCTGATCGTGCCGATGTACTACATCCTGTCCAACCTGCAGCTGCTGGACAGCTACCTCGGCCTGATCCTGGTCTACTCCGGCACCACCGTCCCGTACTGCGCCTGGCTGCTGAAGGGCTACTTCGACACCATCCCGGTGGAGATCGACGAGGCCGGCCGGGTCGACGGGCTCTCGCCGTTCGGCACCTTCTGGCGGCTGATCCTGCCGCTGGCCCGCCCGGGCCTGGCCGTCGCCGCCTTCTACTCCTTCCTCACCGCCTGGGCCGAGGTCGCCTTCGCCTCGACCTTCATGCTCAGCTCGGACAAGTACACGCTCGCGGTCGGCCTGCAGTCCTTCATCAGCGAGCACGACCACCAGTGGCAGCTGATGGCCACCACCTCGGTGCTCATCGCGCTGCCCGCCGCCCTGGTCTTCTACCTCGTCCAGCGCCACCTCGTCACCGGACTCACCGCAGGTGCGGCCAAGTCCTGACGAACGCACGCACCGAACGGCCGAAGCACCCGCCGAGGCCGTCGGTCCGACGTACCGTCACACCACGCTCCGTTCGCCGCGATTCCCCAAGGGATGACTGACCCATGACCCAGAACCTGGCCGACGCCTCCCGGCCCGCCCCCGTTACCGCCGCCGAGCCCATCGCAGCGAGTGCGGGCGCGAGCAGAGGCTGGTGGCGGGACGCGGTCATCTACCAGGTCTACCCGCGCAGCTTCGCCGACTCCAACGGCGACGGCATGGGCGACCTGCCGGGCATCCGCAGCCGCCTGCCCTACCTGCGCGACCTCGGCGTCGACGCGGTCTGGCTCTCCCCCTTCTACGCCTCCCCGCAGGCCGACGCCGGCTACGACGTCTCCGACTACCGCGCGGTCGACCCGATGTTCGGCACCCTGCTGGACGCCGACGGGCTGATCCGCGACGCGCACGCGCTCGGCCTGCGGATCATCGTCGACCTCGTCCCCAACCACTCCTCCGACCAGCACGAGTGGTTCCAGCGCGCGCTGCGCGAGGGCCCCGGCTCCCCGCTGCGCGACCGCTACCACTTCCGCCCCGGCAAGGGCGAGGACGGCGAGCTGCCGCCCAACAACTGGGAGTCCATCTTCGGCGGCCCGGCCTGGACCCGCTCCGTCAACCCGGACGGCACCCCGGGCGAGTGGTACCTGCACCTCTTCGCCCCCGAGCAGCCCGACTTCAACTGGGAGAACCGGGCCGTCGCCGACGAGTTCCGCTCGATCCTGCGGTTCTGGCTGGACATGGGCGTCGACGGCTTCCGGATCGACGTCGCGCACGGCATGGTCAAGCAGGCCGGCCTGCCCGACATCGGCGGCGAGGGCGACCAGCTCAAGCTGCTCGGCAACGACGTGATGCCCTTCTTCGACCAGGACGGCGTCCACGAGATCTACCGCGACTGGCGCAAGATCCTCGACGAGTACCCGGGCCAGCGGATCGGCGTCGCCGAGGCCTGGACCCCGACCGTCCAGCGCACCGCCAACTACGTCCGCCCCGACGAGCTGCACCAGGCGTTCAACTTCCAGTACCTGGGCACCTCCTGGTCCGCGGACGAGCTGCGCGAGGTGATCGACGTCTCGCTCGACTCGATGCGCCCGGTCGGCGCCCCCACCACCTGGGTGCTCTCCAACCACGACGTCACCCGGCACGCCACCCGCTTCGCCAACGAGCCCGGCCTCGGCACCCAGATCCGCACCGCCGGCGACCGCGAGCTCGGCCTGCGCCGCGCCCGCGCCGCCAGCCTGCTGATGCTGGCCCTGCCCGGCTCCGCCTACGTCTACCAGGGCGAGGAGCTCGGCCTGCCGGACGTCACCGACCTGCCGGACGAGGTCCGCCAGGACCCGTCCTTCCTGCGCGCCTCCGGCCAGGACGGCTTCCGCGACGGCTGCCGGGTGCCGATCCCGTGGTCCGGCACCGAGGCCCCGTACGGCTTCGGCCCCGCCGCGGGCGGTCCGAGCTGGCTGCCGCAGCCCGCCGAGTGGGCCGACCTCAGCGTGGAGGTCCAGACCGGCGACCCGACCTCCACCCTGGAGCTCTACCGCTCCGCGCTGGCCGTCCGCCGCGAGCACCCCGCGCTCGGCGCCGGCACCGAGGTGACCTGGCTGGACGCGCCGGAGGGCGTGCTCGCCTTCCGTCGCGACAGCGCGCAGGGCTCATTCGTCTGCACCTCCAACACCACCGGTGCGCCGGTCCGGATGGCGGCTCCCGGACGTATCCTGCTGTCCTCCGCGGACACCGAGGCCGCGGACGGCGAGATTCTGCTGGCATCGGACAGCACCGTATGGTGGGCGGTCTGAGATGGTTGCAATAGGCTCTGGGATCGTGACTACGGCGCGACTCTCGGACATCGCGGCGCAGGCGGGGGTCAGTGAAGCCACCGTCAGCCGCGTCCTCAACGGCAAGGCGGGCGTCTCCGCGACCACCCGCCAGACCGTACTGGCCGCCCTCGACGTACTCGGGTACGAGAGGCCGACCCGGCTGCGACAGCGCAGCGCGGGTCTGATCGGTCTGATCATCCCGGAGCTGAACAACCCGATCTTCCCCGCGCTCGCGCAGGTGATCGAGCAGGTGCTCAGCCGGCACGGCTACACGCCGGTGCTGTGCACCCAGACCCCCGGCGGCTCCACCGAGGACGAACTCGTGGAGCTGCTGGTGGAGCGGGGGGTGTCCGGCATCGTGTTCGTCTCCGGACTGCACGCCGACACCACCGCCGACCACGAGCGGTACAACAAGCTGATCGGCCGCCAGGTGCCGTTCGTGATGATCAACGGCTACAGCGAGCGGATCGCCGCGCCGTTCATCTCCCCGGACGACCGCGCCGCGATGTGGATGGCCGTCCAGCACCTGGTCGAGCTCGGCCACACGAAGATCGGCCTCGCGATCGGGCAGCGGCGCTTCGTACCGGTGCTCCGGAAGGTCGAGGGCTTCCGGGCGGCCGTGCAGGAACTGCTCGGAGTGACCGAGGAGGAGGCCGACGGCTGGATCCACCACACGCTGTTCAGCGTGGAGGGCGGGCACGCCGCGGCCGGCGTGCTGCTCGACAAGGGCTGCACGGCGATCGTGTGCGGCAGCGACATGATGGCGCTCGGCGCGATCCGGGCGGCCCGGCAGCGCGGCCTCGCGGTGCCGCAGGACGTCTCGGTGGTCGGGTTCGACGACTCGCCGTTGATAGCGTTCACCGAGCCGCCGCTGACCACGATCCGCCAGCCGGTGGAGGCCATGGCCATCGCGGCCGTGGACGCCCTGCTGGAGGAGGTCGGCGGCAACCCCGCGCAGCGCGCGGAGTTCATGTTCCAGCCGGAGCTCGTGATGCGCGGCTCCACCGGCGCCAGCGTGCGCTGACCCCCGCCACGGGCCGACGGGCCCGAGGCACACCCTCGCGGCCCCGGAGAGCCCTCTCTCCGGGGCCGCGGGCGTTTCCGGGGGCAGGGCCCAGGGGCGCGGGGCAACAACCCAGGGGCGCGGGGCAACCGTTCAGGGGGCGCGGGAGGTGCTCCACGCGCCCCTGGTGGTCGGCCCGGCGCCCCCGGCGGCTGATCCCCCCGGGCGTGTGCCTCAGCCCTCTTCGACGGTGCGGTGGGGGCGGGTGGTGCGTTCGGCGGCGGCGGCGTCGCCGGTGCGGGCCTCGGTGCGGCGGCTGCGGGCCAGGTAGTCGCGGACGATCAGCTCCACCGCGTCCTGCGGGTTGCCCGCCCCGACGGCCAGCATGACCTCGATCGCCAGATCGGCGTCCAGCGTGACGGTGACCTTCGCTGCCATGGCGGCTCCTCAACTCCGTGGGGGCGTCAGCCTATCCGTGCGGGCAGGCCGAAGCCCCGGGGCGGCGGGAGGCCGCTCCGGGGCTGCGGAGGGGGAGAGGAGCGCCCGGGCCGAGGGACCCAGGTACGGCTTCGGGCGCCTGCCCCGGCGTACGCGACGCCGGGAGGGGTGGTTCAGACCCGGCCGGCGAAGTCCGGGGCCCAGTTGGCGATGGTCTGGACGCGGACGCCGGCGCTCGGGTTGGCGGCCTCGACGTACTTGCCGTCGCCGATGTACATGGCGACGTGGTGCACGCCCGAGTTGGCGCCGTTGTTGGACCAGAACAGCAGGTCGCCCGGCTGCAGGTTGTCCAGCGAGACGCGGGTGGAGTAGTCGGCCTGGTCGGCGGCGACGCGCGGGACGGAGATGCCCGCGGCGCGCAGCGCGGCCTGGGTGAGGCCGGAGCAGTCCCAGCCGCCGTTGCCGGTGCCGCCGTAGATGTAGGCCTGACCCACCTTGGAGAGCGCGAAGTTGACCGCGGCGGCCTTGGAGCCGGTGGCGGTCTGCGCGGCCGTGGCGGTGCTCGCCTTGACCGCGGTGGTCGCCGGCTTGGCGGCGGCCGGGGCGGCCTGGGCCGGGGTGGAGGACGCCTTGGCCGGGGTGCCCAGCGACAGCTTCTGGCCCGGGTAGATGGTGTGCGGACCGTTCTTCAGGACCGACTTGTTGATCTCGTAGAGCTTCTGCCAGCCGCCCTGGACGTGGTTGTGCTCGGCGATGGTCGACAGCCAGTCGCCGGCCCGCACGGTGTAGGTGGCGCCGTGGCTCCACTGGCCCTGCCAGGACTTCTGGCCCTGCCAGGCCTTGCCGTCCTGCGAGGTGCCGGTGGAGGCGGTCGAGCCGGTGGAGGCGGCCGGCGCGGCCGGGGCGGCCGGCTTGGCGGGGGTGGTGGCCGCCGGGGCCGGGGTGGAGGCGGAGCCGCCGGTGTTGATCTCGGGGGCCGGACCGCCCTTGGTCAGGCCGGCCTTGACGGAGCAGACGGGCCAGGCGCCGGGGCCCTGGACGGCCAGCACCTTCTCGGCGACGGCGATCTGCTGGTCCTTGGTGGCCAGGTCGGCGCGGGAGGCGTAGCTGCCGCCGCCGAAGGAGGTCCAGGTGCTGTTGGTGAACTGGAGGCCGCCGTAGAAGCCGTTGCCGGTGTTGATGTGCCAGTCGCCGGAGGACTCGCACTGGGCGACCTTGTCCCAGGTGGAGACCGAGGCGGCGGAGGCGGTGCCGGCGGCCAGCGACGGGATGCTGAGGCCGATGCCGACGACGCCGGTGGTGGCGAGAATGCGGCGGCCACGCTTGGAGTTGATGGACAGCATGAAGCAGCGTTCCTCTCCCACGCCTGCGAGGTGAGCTGTCGGATTCGGGCTGGAGTTGCCCGGCCGCGCGCGCAGGATCCGGCGATCCCTCGCCGTTTCCGCGCGTGCGGCTTCACCCCAAGCCGGGGAGCGGTGCTGGACCGTTCCCGGGCGACTTACCTGGTTCCCCCGCCCCTGCCGAAGTGCGTTTCGCATTGCCAGTCGGACCGCCGGCAGGACTCGGCGTTCGGGCCAACTGGGTCCGTGTGACCACGAACGTGGGAGGACATTAGACAGAGTTAAGTTCAAACCGCAAATATGTGTGATGCCGGTCACAGTCGATCTTGGTATATTCCATGATCGATCCCTTGATCTTTTCGTGATCGACTTCTGTCGATTTCCGGCAAGGCCCTTCCGGGAAAACCGGCCTGTTTATGCTTCAGGGCGGGGGCCGGGCAACGGTCCGGGGGGAGGGGTCGACCGCTCATGGATCACCACGGGCGGCACCGGGAGGCGGCGTCCGGCGGAGTGCCGCGACGGCCGGCGCCGCACCGTCGGGTCGGCCGGCGCAGGATGCTCGTCTGGCTCGGGATCTCCACCGCCGCGGCCGCGGTCGGCGGTGGCGAGTTGGCCCGCCGCGCGCTCGCCTCGTCGGCTGCGCCCGCGGTGGCGGCCGCGCCCCTCCTCGCGGCCTCCGAGGGGCCCTCCGCCGGGCACGCGCGGGCCGTCCCGGCTCCTGTCGACCCCTCGCCCTCCCCGGTCGATCTGACGGGCCGCCGCTGGTCCGACCCGGCGGGCTGGGGCGGCGCCGTCCCCGGGGCGAGGAGCGCCGTCAGGATCGCCGACCGTGTCCTGCTGGACGCCGACGCGTCGATCGGTTCCCTGGTGGTCGAGCCGGGCGGCTCGCTGGTCTTCGCCCCCGGGCGCAGCCTCACGCTCTCCTCCGCGGGCGCCGTGGAGGTCCGCGGCATCCTGGCGTTGGCCCCGGCGGACGGCTCGGTGCACACCCTGAGATTTCCGTCCGTGGACGAACGAAGCTTCCGTGGCGGCGGCATGACGGTGGTGGAGGGAGACGTCGGGCTCTGGGTGACCGGCACCGGCTACCTGCGGCTGGACGGCGCCGCCAAGACCGCCTGGGTCCGTGCGGCCACCGCGCTGCGGGCCGGCGACACCGAGCTGCGGCTGGCCGAGCCGCCCGTCGGCTGGCGGGCGGGCGACGAGCTGGCCGTCACGCCGACCGGACCCCCGAGCGAGGACGAATTCTCCACCCGGTACGATCTGTGCACGATCGGACGGGTCGACGGCAAGACCGTCACGCTGACCGCACCCCTGGCGCACCCGCACCCGCGGGTGACCGCCGGCGGCGGCGTCGCGGTCGGCGCCGAGGTGCTCAACCTGACCCGCAGCGTCCGGATCGAGGGCACCGCCGAGGGTCGCGCCCACGTCCACCTGACCAGCTCGCGCCGGGCCGACGTCCGGCACGCCGCACTGCGCTGGCTCGGCCCGCGGCAGCCGGGCAAGGAGACCTGGAACGGCTCGCCGGTCACCGAGCCCGTGCTCGGCCGGTACGGCCTGCACTTCCACATGCTCGGCGACACCTCCCGCGGCACCGTCGTCGAGGGCGTCGTGGTCCGCGACAGCGGCAGCCACGCCTTCGTCCCGCACGCCAGCCACGGCATCACCTTCCGCAGCTGCATCAGCCACAACACCTGGGAGGACGCCTACTGGTGGGACGGCCCGCCGGACACCCGCACCCCGCAGGCGCCGTCCGACGACATCACCTACGAGTCCTGCGTGGCCTCCCGCACCGTCCACGAGCCGAACCCCCGCGGCTACCGGCTCACCGGCTTCTCGCTCGGCGCCGGCACCGGCGGCACCGCCCGCGACTGCGTGGCCGTCGGCGTCCAGGGCGCCACCGGCGCCTCGGGCTACGAGTGGCCGGAGACCAGCGAGGGCGTCTGGACCTTCGAGCGCTGCCTGGCCCACAACAACCTCGAGAACGGCGTCTTCGTCTGGCTGAACGCCCGTCACCACCACACCCTGGAACGCTTCGTCGCGTACCACAACGGCGGCTGGGGCATCGAGCACGGCGCCTACCTCAACGACTTCGACTACAACGGCGGCGTGCTGTACGGCAACGGCGCCGGGGGAGTGGCCGTGCACGCGCTCGGCCGGGACAGGGGCACCGTCTTCGACGGCCTGCTGATCGACGCCGCGGGCCAGTCCGACTACGCCGTCGCCACCGCCGAACACCAGCTCGCCGGAACGACGGTGACGATCGGTCGGAGTCACCTGACGGGCTATCGGAAGGCCGGCGTCGCCTTCCGGGCCACCACGGACGGCGAACCGGACGACATCGCCGTGCTGGACTGCTCCTTCGGCGGCAACGAGGTGTGGCTCGACCCGCAGGCACCCGAACCGGCCCGGATCGTCCTGCGCAAGGCCGGTGAACGGCAGGCCGTGCAGCTGCGGCCCGGCCCGGGCAAGGCCGAGTGGAACGCCGCCGCCGCACCGGCCGCGGTGGACGGGCCGCCCCGGGCGGTCGTCACCCCCGCGATCCGGCTCGCCGACGCGGCGGCACCGACCCGGCGGCTGCCCGTCTGAACCCGCGGCCCGAGGTCCCCGCAACGGAGGGCCCCCGAGTCCCGCGGCCCGAGTCCCCGAGGCAATGCGGCCCCGAGGCAATGCGGCCCGAAGCCCGGGACGCGCGGAGGGGCCCCGACCTGGTGCGGTCGGGGCCCCTCGTCGATTCACGGCGTGCGCGGTCGGGAACCGCGCGCCGCTCACTGCTCGGCGGCAGTCTCCTCGGCCTCGGCCTGAGCGGCGGCCTCGGCGGCGGCCAGCTCCTCCTCGTCGACCGGCCGCGGCGGCAGCGCAGCCAGGTAGGTGGAGGCGATCAGCTGGCCGACGGCCGGGTAGGCGCCCAGCGGCGCGGCGCTCGGGCAGCCGGTCTCCTCGGCGGCGGTGGCCAGCAGCTCGGAGTCCGCCTCCGGGCCGATCACCAGCGGGGCGAGCGCCGGGCGCTCGGAACCGGTCGCCTTGAGGTGGTCCACCGCGGCGGCGACCGAACCCGGGACGTCGAGGGCGGCGGCCACCACCGGCACCGCGAGGCGCGCGGCGAGCAGCACACCGGTGATCCCGGCGGCCGCGGCGGCGTCCTCGCCGCCGGAGACGGTCAGGACCACGCCGTCGGCGGAGGTGGCGATCGCGAACAGGCGGGCACGGTCGGCGCGGGCCAGACCGGCCTCGGAGAGACGGACGTGCACGGCCTCGGCGAGCAGCGGGTGCGGGCCCAGCGGGTCGGTCACCGGGGAGCCGGCGGCCGCGGCCACCTCGTGCAGCTCCGTCAGGAAACCGTGCGGACCGGGGAGCAGCGGCACCACGATCGGCGGCGGCGCGCCGTTGCCGGCCGCCATGGCCAGCAGGTCGGAGACGGTCGGGGCGTCCTCGGACTCGGCCGCGAGGTAGCCGGCGGCGATCTCGATGCCCGGCTGCTCGCCGCGCACGATGGAGAGCAGCTCGTCGACGATCGGGCGGGCCTCGGGCCCGGCCGTGGCCGGGACGGCCAGCAGCAGGGCCGGGGAGCCGGCCGGGACCTCGGGGCGCTCGGGACGGCGGTGGCGCCCCCGCGCACGGGAGCCTGGCGTACGGACGGGCAGTGGCGCGCCCGGGATGGCTGCGGTGCTCATGGCGGAGATCGTAGGACATACCGGGGCCCTTACTGCAGTCGACTCCCGTGAGGGGTTGGTGGTGACGGCACAAGGTCGGACAAACACCGGCAAAGCGCTGTGCGCACTGGTGTCCGGGTGCGTGATGCTCCTCACAGTGGCCGATGTGACTGCGCGTAAAGTCCGGCGACGAGCGTCAAGATCCACGGGACGCAGAGCGGCCCATACGTACGGTGATCGTTTGCCGTGACGTCTGCTCTGGTTTGACCTGGTTTGCCCGGCGCACGGCGCGGTTGTTCGACGCTACTGATGAGTCAGATGCACGCGCTTTGTCCCGTGCTGATGCACGTGCAGGCCAGCTATCATCACGTCAAGTGAGGCGAACGCCAGGCTCAGGGAGACAGCGATGAGTGACACGTACAACGGCATGGCGGCTGCGGACCTCGACGGGGTCGTCTGGCAGAAGAGCCGGCACAGCAATTCGCAGGGCAACTGCGTCGAGTTCGCGGCCCTTCCGGGCGGCGAGGTGGCGATGCGCAACTCCCGGTTCCCGGACGGCCCGGCGCTCATCTACACCCGGGCCGAGATAGCCGCACTGCTCCTCGGGGCCAAGGACGGGGAGTTCGACCACCTGGCGACCTGACCGCCCGTCGGCCCGCCGCACCCGGTGGGCCCAGGTGTTCGGGCTTCCTGTTCCGGGGGCCGTCGTGGGGGACGCCGCGGCGGCCCGGCTGCGTGCCCGGCCCCGTGCGGGTCCGACGTCTTCCCGACCCCCCTTGCTGCCGGGCCCCGGGCGTGCGGGCCGACCGCTCGGCGGCGCGGCGTCCGTGGACCGTCTCCCTGCGGTCGCGGTGCCTGCCCGTGCGGTGCGCGGTCGCCGATCGGGTCCCCTCCGCCCGACCCGCCCCTACCCTCCGCCCGCCCCAACCCGGCGTCGCGGCCGCTGCCCGTCCCGTCCGGTCCCGGTCCGGCTCGCGTCCGGTCCGGTCGGGGCCCGGTGCGGACCGGCTCAGACCGAGCGGTGCCGGCCGGTCCCGACCGCGGGTGCGGCCTCGAACAGCGCCCAGACGACCTTGCCCGCCCCGGCCAGCGGGTGCCAGCCCCAGGACGTGCTGAAGGAATCGACCAGGTGCAGTCCGCGGCCGGACTCCGCCACGAAGTCCGCCTCGCGCGCCACCGGACCCTGACTACTGGGGTCGCTCACCGCGCACACCACCTGCGGCGCCCGGTGCACCAGGCTGATGCGTATGGGGGTGCGGCCCTCCGGGCCCTGCGGGCGGGACGGTTGTACGGGCACCTGTGCCGTCGGGGCGCCGCAGCCGTCGGGCATCGCGCCCACGGCGTGCCGCAGCGCGTTGGTCACCAACTCCGAGGCGACCAGGGCGACATCGTCGAAGAGCGAGTCGAGTCCCCAGTTCCGCAAGGTGGTCCTGGCGAAGTCGCGGGCCGATCTGACGGCTTCGTAGCGAGGGACGAGGGTACAGCTGACCACGTACGGGTCGGCAGCGATGGCCGTACCGGTGCTCATGAAGAGCTCCTCCCATAAGGGGGCGGACACGGCGGGACCCACCCGGGTCATGCCGGTCACCTCCGACTCGCTCGGCCGCTCGGCCGCCCGCCGGTAAGCCCGCACCCGCACACGAACTCCCGGCCGCACAGGGGCGCGGCCGGGAGGGCGTGTGGGGTCGCGCGTTCGGTCGACGCGAAGCCCGCGGAGTTGTCAGGTGCGTGCAAGTGCACGTGCACCATGGTCCTCTGCGCCCACTGCAGATGCAAGAGTCGATTCACGTGCAGTCGCATGTTTGGCATATGCAAGCGCCAGATGCACGTGCAAGATGGAGGATGTGATGCAGAAGTAGTAGATCGTTGCGCCACTACGGGCACCGAGCGCGCCCAACTGATGGCAGACTGTGCGCTGTTTGACCCGAGGTGGAGGTTTCCGACCGCATGACCACAGTTCAGCCCGGCGGGGGCTCGATGGTGCGCCGCATCCTCCTCGGCTCGCAGCTGCGGCGCCTGCGCGAGGGTCGGGGCATCACCCGCGAGGACGCCGGCTACACCATCCGCGCCTCCGAGTCGAAGATCAGCCGTATGGAGCTCGGCCGCGTCTCCTTCAAGGAGCGCGACGTCGCCGATCTGCTCAGCCTCTACGGCGTCGACGACGCCACGGAGCGCGAGGCCCTGCTCGGCCTGGTCCGCGAGGCGAACAAGTCCGGTTGGTGGCACAGCTTCAACGACGTCCTGCCCGGCTGGTTCCAGACCTACGTCGGTCTGGAGGAGGCCGCCGCGCTGATCCGCACCTACGAGGTGCAGTTCATCCCCGGCCTGCTGCAGGCGGAGGAGTACGCCCGCGCGGTCTTCGGCCAGAGCCGCCCGGCGATCGGCGCCGAGGAACTGGAGCGCCGGGTCAGCCTCCGGATGCGCCGGCAGACCCTGCTGACGGAGGGTCGGAGCCCGCACCTGTGGGCCGTCATCGACGAGGCCGCGCTGCGCCGCCCGGTCGGCGGCCCGGCCGTGATGCGGGCCCAGGTGCAGCACCTGATCGACATGGCGGACCGGCCCAACGTCACCATCCAGGTCATGCCGTTCCGCTTCGGCGCCCACGCCGGCGAGAGCGGCGCCTTCTCCATCCTGCGGTTCCCCGAGCAGGACCTGGCCGACGTCGTCTACCTGGAGCAGCTCACCAGCGCCCTCTACCTCGACAAGCGCGACGACGTGGACGCCTACATCCAGGTGATGGAGCGGCTCTGCGTCGACAGCCTGACGCCCGATCAGACCGTGGACCTGCTCACCTCGATCCTCAAGGAGCGCTGAGCCGGCGAACACGGCAGAAGGCGGTCGGGCACCCCTCGGGTGCCCGACCTTTCTTTTCTTTTCGGCGACACGCCTAGGACGTGCCGGACGGGCCCGGGTGGGCGGCCGGAGCCGGTGACGGGCGCAGGCCGAGCGGGCGGTCGGCGAACGCCCGATCCGCATCGACCTCGTAGCAGAGGTTGGTGCTGGAATCCCCGAGGGCCGTGTCGACGAAGCGCTGGACGTCGCCGACGGACTCCGTCTCCCAGAGGCACGCCACGGCGGAGCCCCCGACATGCGGGTAGAACTGCAGCACCCGGGTGCCCTCCGGCGCTCCGCTGCCGCTCATGAGGGTCCGGCCACGGGAGAACGCGGTCTCCGGGTCGAGGATCGTGTGCTGGACCACGACGTACATGGGGAGTCCTCCTCACTGCCTGCCCTCCCCTTCGGACAGTTCGACGCTAGGTCCGCGGGGGCGGACACCGCGTCGCGCACATTCACCAATCCGGCACCGATCCGGTGCGGGAGGCATGGTCAATCCTGGCCATCCGGTTCAGACCAGGCCGTGCTCCAGCGCGAAGGTGCTCGCCGCCGTGCGGGAGGAGACACCCAGCTTGCCGAAGATGTTCTGCAGGTGCCGGGCGACGGTGTGCTCGCTGATCACCAGGGCGACGGCGATCTGCCGGTTGGTCGCGCCACCGACCACCTCCCGGAGCACCTCGACCTCGCGCGGCGAAAGACCGTAGCCGGCCGGCCCCGTGACCGGGTCCCCACCTGCGCCGGTGCCCGAGTGCGTGCCCGGTCCGCCGCGGGCGAGGGAATCCAGACGGGCGACGTCCGGCCCGGCCCCGAGCCCGACGAAGACCGTGCGGGCCGCCTGGAGCTCCAGATCGGAGGTGTCGCCGTCACCGAGCGCACGGCAGGCGAGCGCCACCAGGACACGCGCCCGCGCGGCCTCGTACGGCACTTCGAGCTCCTGCCACCCGCGCCACGCCCGCCGTGCCGCGGCGAGACCGGCGGAGGCGTCGCCCCCGGCCAGTGCCACGGAGGCGACGCCGTACGCCGCCGCCGCGCGGAGCACGTCGCCGTCCCGGCGCTCCGCGACGGCCTCCAACCGGCGGGCGGCCTCGGCCGCGGCGTCGATGTCGCCGCCGGCCAGCATGATCTCGACGTACGCCGGGAGGAGGGCCGCCCGCTCCAGGTCCCGGGTGTGCTCGGACACGGCGCGGCGGACCGTGGCCGCTGCCGCCTCGCCGTTGCCCTGCGCCAACCGGAGCAGGGAGAACCCGGGCTGCGGCTCGAACCCGCAGCGGTTGGCCTCCCGGTAGGCGGCCTCGGCCTCGGCCGGGCGGCCCTGCAGCCGGTGGATCTCGCCCTGCCGGTAGTGGGCCTGCCCGCAGGCGATCCGGTTCAGCACACCCCGGGTGAAGTGTTCGGCGGCGCGGCGGGCCTCGTCGAGCGCGCCGGTCCAGGCACCGCCGTACTGCATCACCTCGGCCCGGTGCACGAGGCACAGTCCGTTGTGGGCGACCATCTGCGGCTGGCGCTCGCACCACCGGGTCAGGGCGTCCGTCCACTCGCGCAGTCGGCGCAGCTCGTACAGGTCGTGGCAGAAGCTGATGGTGTTGCAGTAGACGATGCCGCTGACGATCGGAGACAGCGCACCGGACTCGACGACCACGAGCGTCTCGTCCACCAGGCGAAGGCCCTCGTGCACACGGTCGAGGTTCACCAGGGCCCGGGCCTGTTCGTCGCGTGCCAACCACACCAGGTCGGCGTCGCCGAAGGCCTCACCGGCCTCGGTGGCCTCGGCCGCCGTGGCGTGGCCGGCCTGCCAGTCGCCGCCGCCCATCTGGGCCAGCCACACGGGGATCAGGAGGTACCCGCGTTCGACGCAGTCCCGCCCGTCGGCCTTCAGGAGGCGCTCGCCGAGGGAGAACCAACCGCTCGCCCGCGCGCCGTGGCCCCGGAACAGCATGCTGTGGCCGATCCACACCGCACAGCGGACGGCCCGTGGCACGTCACCGGCGTCCAGCCAATCCGCGTGGGCGCGTTCCAGCCGGGCCACGTAGTCCTCGTCGAGCCCGAGCATGTAGGCGGACCTGGCCAGCAGCTCCAGGTCGTCGGCGCCCACCGGTGCGGCTCCGTCGGCGGCGCTGAGGCTCTCGAAGGCCTCGCGCCAGGCCCCGGCGGCGTAACACGCACGGCCCCGGACGAGATCGCGGCTGGTGCCCACGAGCCGATTATCGACCCGCCGAACGAGGCAGACAGCCCCGAGCCGGCCCGGCGTGCGTGCCCGGGGGCAGGCCGTCACGCCCGGGTCGAGATCCCCCCGCGGACGGGTGCCTGGGCGCGCTCGGGCGCCTCGGGCTGCGGCGGCACCCCCAGCTCCCAGACGAGCCCGTACCGCGCGAACAGGTCGGCCCGGATCGGGGCCAGCGGCGTGGACGCCCCCGGCAGCAGCACCCCGATGCAGCCCCCCATCAACGCGCTGCGCAGCACCGCGTGCTCGGCGACCGGATCCGGGGCGCCCCAGTCCTTCAGCAGCCCCCGCAGGATCGCGCCCAACTGCCGCTGCTCCGGATCCTGCACGAAGGCGCCGACGTCCGGATCGAGGATCAGCGCCAGATGCGCGCGCATCACCCGCGGATGGTCCATGGCGAGACCGAGGACGGCGTCGATGGCCCGTGCCAGCCGCGCCTCCGGCGAGGAACCCTCCGGCATCGCCGCCAGTGCCGCGCCCAGCTCCAGGTGCATCAGGCGGTGGGTGGCGGACTGCATCAGCAGCCGTTTGCCGTCGAAGTAGTAGGAGACCAGGCCGCGGGCGAGCCCTGCATGCTCCGCTATGTCACTGAGCGTCGTCCCTGCGTATCCGTGCTGGTCGACGAGCTCGACGGTGGCGCGCATGATTCGGCGGCGGGATCGCCGGCGCATCTCCTCATTGACCGATTCCCCGCGAGGTGCCATCGTGTCTGCTCCGAACGTTGACTGGCTCCGGGCCAATATACTGGCCGAGCCCGTCGCGGCGCGGCCGTATGCCCGGGCCCGGACGGCCTCGGCGGCAGCGCACGCAGCAGCGCCGGCTCCACCAAACCCCCGTGTTGGTGGAGCCGGCGCTGCTGCGTTCCCGGCCCTGGACGGATGTCGATCCCGGCCGGTCGGGCGTCCCGGTCGGGCGTCAGCGGTCGGCGAGCACCCTGCCCTCGGCGTCCTCCCCCTCGTCGGAGCCTCCGGCCGTGGCCGGCCCGGCAACCGCCCGGGGGATGTGCACGGATGTGGACTCGGCCGCGACGGGTGCTGCCGTGCGGCGGCGCTCCAGGGCCCAGCCCACCAGGGTCACCACCAGGGCACCCAGCGAGACCGCCGTCACCAGCAGCAGCGCGGGCCGGTAGCCGGCCAGCTGGGCCTGCGGGCTCAGGCCGCCGTCGCTGCCCGCCGTGATCACGGCCGTGGCCACGGCCAGCACGATCGCGCTGCCCACCTGGAAGGCCGTGTTGACCAGGCCGGAGGCCAGCCCCTGCTCCTCGTCGTCGACGCCGTTGGTGGCGGCGATGTTGACGGAGGGGAAGGCCAGGGCGAAGCCGATGCCGAGCAGCACCATGCTGGGCAGCACCAGGCCGAGGAAGCCGGAGTGCTCGTCCAGGCGCAGGAACAGCGCGTAGCCCGCGGTCAGGAAGCCGATGCCGAGCGGCAGCAGGCGGGCCGTGCCGAACCGGTCGACCACCGCCCCCATCTTCGTGGCCGACAGTGCGACCAGCGCACCGGCCGGGAGGAAGGCCAGGGCCATCTCCAGCGCGGACCAGCCGAGCAGCCGCTGCAGGTAGAGGGTGGCGATGAACTGGAAGCCGGCGTACGAGCCGAACACCGCCAGCGCCGCGACGTTGGCCCGGCTCACCCCGCCGTTGCGGAAGATCCCCAGCCGGACCAGCGGGTGGGCGGCCCGGGACTCGATCAGCAGGAAGAGTGCCATCAGCACGGCGACCACGGCGAGCGAGCCGATGGTGCGGGCGCTCGCCCAGCCGGCGTTCTGCGCCTCGGTGACGGTGAAGACGAGCAGCAGCAGCGAGCCGGTGCCGGTGATCGCGCCGGCCGCGTCGTACCCGGCGGTGCCGCGGGCCGGGGCGGGCTGACGGGGGAGCAGCCGGACGGCCGCGCCCAGGGCCACCAGTGCGACCGGCACCGGCATCAGGAACGTCCAGCGCCAGCCGGCCGAGGTGAGCAGGCCGCTGAGCACCAGGCCGAGCGAGAAGCCGCTGGCGCCGCAGGTGGTGTAGATGGAGAGCGCCCGGTTGCGTGCCGGGCCCTCCGCGAACGTCGTGGTGATGATCGACAGGCCGGCGGGGGCGGTGAAGGCGGCGCTCACGCCCTTGAGGAACCGGGCGGCTATCAGCAGGCCGCCGTCGTCGACCAGGCCGCCGAGCAGCGAGGCGGCGGCGAAGACGGCGAGGGCGGCCAGGAAGACGCGCCGCCGCCCGAGCAGGTCGGCGGCGCGCCCGCCGAGCAGCAGCAGCCCGCCGTAGCCGAGCACGTAGCCGCTCACCACCCACTGCAGGGCGGAGGTGGACAGGTGGAGGTCGGTGCCGATGGAGGGCAGGGCCACGCCCACCATCGAGACGTCGAGGGCATCGAGGAAGAGGGCGGCGCAGAGGACGACGAGGGTGCCCCACAGGCGTGGACTCCAGGCCCCGGTCGTCGACGGGTCGTCAGATGCGGTCGTCATGGCCACGAGACTACATGCACGTGCATCCAGTGCAAGTGAATTTAATGCGCCTGCAATAGATGTGCGGGCACGTGGTATCCTGGCCGGGTGGCTGAACCGGATCTCGCCCCAGAGTCCGCCCTCGTGTTCGAGTGGCGGGACGTCCTCGCGCGTCACGCAGCCGTCTCCTGCGCGCTCGACCGCACGCTGGGCGAGCAGTTCGGCCTCGGCATGAGCGAGTTCGAGGTGCTGGAGCGCCTCTGGGAGGACGAGCTGCGGGTCGGCCCCGGCAAGCTCCGGGTCCAGGAGATAGCGCAGACGGTCCACCTCAGCCAGAGCGCGCTGTCCCGGCTGATCGGCCGGCTGGAGAAGGACGGCCTGGTCGCCCGGGTCATGTGCGAGCTCGACCGGCGCGGGATCTTCGTGGCGCTCACCGACGAGGGTCGCGCCCGGTACCAGGAGGCCCAGCCGATCCACCGCGAGGTGCTCGCCCGCACCCTCGGCTGAATCCCCGACTGATTCCCGGCCGATCCCCCGTGGCGGGGGCCCTCGTCAGAGCAGCGTGCCCAGCCCGGGTGCCATCGCCAGCAGCACCACCGCGGCGGGCGCGGCCAGCGCCGCCAGCGTCAGCCGCAGCCGGTGGTGCACCGGCAGCCGCGGCGCGCCCGCCAGCAGCCGGTCCACCCGGCGCGGTGCTTGTGCGAGCTGCTTCGGCGGGCACGAGCCGAACACCCCGCGTCCGGCGTTGATCTCCACCAGTGCGAGCGCCGTGGTGATCCGCCCGTGCCGACGGGCGGCCCGGTCGTCCGCGGCCAGTTCCACCAGCTCGCCGACCTGGTCCCGGAAGGCGCTGAACACGCCCACCCCGGGGAAGCCGGTCGCCAGCGCCTCGGCGCACTGCGCGAGCCAGTGGTGCCGCGCGCGGACGTGGCTGCGCTCGTGGCTCAGCACCGCCGCCAGCTCACGGTCGGTCAACTGCTGCAGCGCCCCGGTGGTCACCACCAGCCGGGCCGCCGGGCCGGGCAGCGACCAGGCCTCCGGACGGAGGTTCTCGAGCACCACCAGGCGCTCACCGCCGCGCCGCTCGGCCGCCGACTCGCCCGGCAACTGCGGTGCCCGGTCGTCCAGTTGGGCGTGGCGCGCCTCGCGCAGCGCACGGGCCGCGCGCACCTCACGGGTCAGCGACACCGCGGTCTGCACCCCGCCCAGGGCCAGCAGAGCCGCCGTCAGCCGGCCCCAGCCCTCGGCGCCCGCGAGGCCGTAGGCCTCCTCGACGCCCGAGGGCGCACCCGTGAACACCGCCACGCGCAGCGCGGGCAGCGCGGCGGCACAGGCGAGCAACAGGGAGAGCACGCAGCACAGCAGCACGGCCACCACGAGGGACTGCCAGGCGAGCAGCGCCAGCACGGGTTCTCGCTCGGGCCAGCGGGCCCGGGCCAGCAGGCCCGGCGCCACGGTGGCGAGCAGCAGTCCGAGCAGCAGCAGGCTCAGCAGGGCCGTCATGGCAGGGGCTCCCCCGAGGAGCGATCAGGAGCGCGACAGTGCGCTGCTCCCAACCTATGCTCCGTCGCGCCCCGGTGGAACGGCTTCCGCGGACAGGTGACCAACGACACCCCGTCAACACCGCGGAAGCCGTCAGAGCGTCAGGAGCATGGCGAACATCCCGATGCCCATCGCCACCCGGCAGGCCCGCACGGTGCCGCCCTCCACCCCGGTCGTGCCTCCCGCGGCCCCGGGCGCGGACAGCAGCCGACTGCCCGCCCACAGCGTGTACCCGCCGAAGTAGAGGAGCAGCAAGCCGGTCAGCGCCGGCAGCCCCATCGGCGTGCCGGCCGCTCCGGGGACGCCCGGCGCCGCGTGGTGCAGGTGGGCGGGGGCGGCCGGCGAGGTGGCCATGGCCAGCGCCATGTACGCCATCGCGAGCGCCCCGACCCCGTGGTGCAGGCGGTGGACGCGCCCCGCGCGCCCCGCGACCGCCCCCAGTACCAGGGCGCCTCCCAGCACGGTGAAGAGCCAGCCCCAGACCGCACCGGGCAGCACGGCCATCCCGGCCATGCCGACCGCCATCGCGGCCTCGGCGGCGTCTGCCTCGCGGTGCGCCCCCGCACAGCCCGGGCGGCGCAGGCGCAGCGCGCACAGCGCGGCCGAGCCGGCGGCCAGTCCCGCCAGCATCCACGTGACGACGGCCGGACCGTGCACGGCGCCCCTCCCGACCGGTGCCAGCGGACAGTACGTCCACGATCACCGATCCGGGCGGCGGGCAGCAGGGCGCGCAGGGGGGCGCACGGGAGTGCCCGGCCGATCGGGGACCGGACCGTACCCCGGCGGGCGTCGCCGCTTCCCGGTGGCGGGGCCGCGGCGGGCGCGGGATGGTCGGGATGCGGCGGCCTCCGACCCACTCCGGACCGCCCCCGTGGGACGCCCCGGAGAGCCGGATCTCCCGCCGTGAGCCCCATGCGCCGCAGGATTGCCCGACAGACCCCCCTTGAACAGAAGAACCTTTCGTATCTATGGTGGGTACGTCGCAATACCTCCTGTCGAAGTGAGTCTCCGATGCAGAATCTTTCGCCGACGCTCGCCGTGGCTGGCGATGCTTCCGCCTCTCCGGCCGGCCACCCCGCCTGGCTCCGTCTGAAGGACGCGGTGGAGTCCCTCCGCCCGCTGCAGTCGAAGGACGGCTCCATCGACCTGTCCGCCGTCCAGCGCGGCACGGTCGACCCGCTGGTCGAGACCGTGCTCACCTCGGTGCAGGAGCTCGCCCCGCTCTTCCCGCAGGACGCCGCGTACCTCGCCGCCGTCCAGGACGACCTGCGCAAGTGGGCCGACACCGGCTACCGCGAGCCCGACTTCCTCGACTCGCTGCTCGCCTTCCACCCCGCCGAGCAGCGCACCGACGGCCTGGACCACCTCGTGGTCTTTCCGATGTACACCCAGAACGGCAACCCGAACCGCAACCTCGAGGCCGTCCTGCTCAAGGTCGTCTGGCCGGACTGGCTGGCCGAGCTGGAGCGCGAGCGCTTCGACAACCCGATGTTCGTGCCGATCACCTTCACCGACTTCACGGCCGGCTACGACACCAACTCCGCCGTGCTCTTCCCGGAGACCGTGGCCGTCCGCCAGGCGCCGGAACGTTTCACCTGGGGCGGCATCTTCTGCGACCGCGAGGCGGCCCGCTTCCGCGCCGTCTCCACCAGCGCCGTCGAGCTGCTCGGCCTGGAGATCCCCGAGGACGCCACCGGCCTCCTCAAGGACCAGGAGCGCGCCCAGCAGACCTTCGTGCTGTGGGACCTCATCCACGACCGCACCCACAGCCACGGCGACCTGCCGTTCGACCCCTTCATGATCAAGCAGCGCAGCCCGTTCTGGATGTACGGCCTGGAGGAGCTCCGCTGCGACCTCACCGCCTTCAAGGAGGCCGTGAAGCTGCAGGCCGAGGGCTACGCCCAGGGCCGCGACGTCCAGTACGCGATCCTCTTCGACCGCATGTTCCGCTTCCCGGTCAGCGGCGACCGCGTCCGCAACTACGACGGCATGGGCGGCCAGCTGCTCTTCGCCTACCTGCACAAGCACGACGCGCTGCGCTGGCGCGACAACCGCCTCTCCATCGACTGGGACCGCGTCGCCGAGGTGACCAACCAGCTCTGCGGCGAGATCGAGACCCTCTACCGCGACGGCATCGACCGCCCGAAGACGGCCCACTGGATCGCCGCCTACGAGCTCGTCTCCCGCTACCTCACCCCGCACCCCGCCTCCACCTGGGCCAAGGGCACCGAGGCGCTCCCGCTCGACATCACCGACGGCAAGGCCCTCAACAAGGCGCTCTGCGACGCGGTCAAGCCGGACGAGTTCCCCCTCAGCATGTTCTACGAGGCCCTCTCCAAGAAGCTGAGCGGCGTCATCGCCGCCACCACCGGCATCACCGGCACCGGTGTCCAGGGGGTCGCCGCGTGAGCGCCCGTCTCGACGACAAGGTGATCGCGGTCGCCGGGGCCAGCGGCCCCGCCGGCCAGGCCACCATGCGGCGCCTCGCCGCCGCCGGTGCCACCGTCATCGGCGCCGACATCGACCAGCAGCGCCTCGACAAGGCCCTCGACAGCGTGCGCACCACCGTGCCCGGCGCGAAGGTCAGCGGCCAGGTCATCGACCTGCTCGACCCGCAGGAGGTCCACGACTGGGCCGACCACCTGGAGGCCGAGCACGGCCACGTCGACGGCCTGCTCCACCTGGTCGGCGGCTGGCGCGGCAGCAAGACCTTCTTCGACTCCCGGATCGACGACTGGGACTTCCTGCACGACACCGTGGTGCGGACCCTGCAGCACACCTCGCTGGCCTTCCAGCCCGCGCTGGTCCGCAGCGGCGGCCGCTACGCCATGGTCTCCGCGGCCGCGGCCCACAAGCCGACCGCCGGCGGCGCGGCGTACGCCGCCGCGAAGGCGGCCACCGAGGCCTGGACGCTCGCCATGGCGGACTCCTTCGTGAAGGAGACCACCGCCGGGGACGGAACGCCCACCGCCGCGGCTGCCATCCTGGTGATCAAGGCCCTGGTCTCTCCCGAGATGCGTGCCGAGAAGCCGGACGCCAAGTTCGCCGGCTTCACCGACACCGCCGACCTGGCCGAGACCCTGGCGGGCCTCTGGGACCGCCCCGCAGCAGAACTGAACGGACAGCACCTGTGGCTGACAGCCCGATGACCATCGGCACCGACGACACCCGCACCGACGCGGTGCGGCACCACGACACCACCGTGCGCGGATTCGCCAGCGACAACTACGCCGGCATCCACCCGGAGGTCCTCGCGGCGATCGCCCTCGCCAACGGCGGCCACCAGGTCGCCTACGGCGAGGACGACTACACCGCCCACCTGCAGCAGGTCTTCCGCCGCCACTTCGGCGACCGGGCCGAGGCGTACCCCGTCTTCAACGGCACCGGCGCCAACGTGGTCGCCCTGCAGTCCCTGCTGCCGCGCTGGGGCGCCGTGGTCGCCGCCGAGTCCGCGCACATCAACGTGGACGAGTGCGGTGCGCCGGAGAAGATCGCCGGGATCAAGATCCTCACCGTCCCCACCCCGGACGGCAAGCTCACCCCCGAGCTGATCGACCAGCAGGCCTGGGGCTGGGACGACGAGCACCGCGCCCAGCCGCTGGCCGTCTCGCTGACCCAGAGCACCGAGCTCGGCACCGTGTACACGGTCGACGAGGTCAAGGCCATCTGCGACCACGCCCACGAGCACGGCATGCTCGTGCACATGGACGGCTCGCGGCTCGCCAACGCCGCCGCCACCCTGGGCGTGCCGTTCCGGGACTTCACCACCGACGCCGGTGTGGACGTGCTGTCCTACGGCGGCACCAAGAACGGCCTGATGCTGGGCGAGGTCGTCGTCGTGCTCAACCCCGAGCGCGTCCGCAACCTGAAGTTCCTGCGCAAGATGTCGATGCAGCTCGCCTCGAAGATGCGTTTCGTCTCGGTGCAGTTCGAGGCGCTGCTGGCCGGAGACCTGTACCTGCGCAACGCCGGCCACGCCAACGCGATGGCCAAGCGCCTGGAGCAGGCCGTCACCGGCATCGAGGGCGTGACGGTCGTCCGCCCGGTCCAGGCGAACGCGGTCTTCGCGATCCTCCCGCGGGAGGTCAGCGAGCGGCTGCAGAAGCGCTACCGCTTCTACTTCTGGAACGAGCACACCGGCGAGGTCCGCTGGATGGCGTCCTTCGACACCAGCGAGGCCGACATCGACGCGTTCGCCGCGGCGATCGCCGAGGAGATGGGCCGGGTCTGACCCGACCCCTGTCCGGTACAGCAGTACGGCCCCGGCGCGGAGACTCCGCGCCGGGGCCGTTTTGCATCTTCCGACGGATCGGCGTAGTGTTCACTGGTCGCTCGGCAGGGAGCACCGGACACGCATCTGCGCGGACGGTCCCGGAGCGGCCAATCCCTTGAAACGCCACTTCCAGATCCTCACCGGGTCGCGCCTTGTCGCGTCCCGGTGCGAATTCGGCGTGCGCGTTTATAGGAATTGCACTTCGGGCCGGCGCCGGATTCGCTTTTCGGAGCGGGGATCGGCTAAGGTTTGAAACGTCGGACGGGCCGTCAGG